>NZ_JOJZ01000009.1:0-357928 GCF_000814735.1 Fructilactobacillus fructivorans | reverse complement strand
TAATTTGTAACTAAATTTCGTCATAATAAAACCCCTTAAGTTGATTTTCTTGTCCAACTTAAGGGGTTCATATCATCTCATTAAAATGAGATGTCTTTAATTTTATACTGCTTCCATTGCAGTATAAAGTAATCTAAAGACTATTCCTAATCTCTCCCCTAACAAATCAAGTGATGCATTTCTTTCATCAACACTCATATTAGAGAAACACTCATATTAGAGACCTCCTTAACGGCTCCACTAAGTGGAACTATACTTTCCATTAGCCCAGTAGCTACTTCCTTCTTATGTGAACTAAAGTATTGCAAAACTTTTTCTGAGACTTCTACAGCAGAACCCAAGATACTAGTTGGAATATTAAATGGTTTAATTGTCATATCAAAGTTAACAGCAAAACTTCCAGAAATGTTTTTATCCCTTAATTCAAATACATTAAAAGTTGCTGAAACTCCTACCTTTCCATCACTTGTTAAGCTAGCTTGAATAGTTAATTGACCATTATTAATTTTATCAAGAAACATAGTTTTCATTAATTGATCAAATACAACTCCAGAAATTGAAGCTGATAAGCCATATTCTTTAGAGAACCAGCCAGTAAAATCACTTGAAATTTTACCATTTTTAATTGAAAAAATTCCAGAACTATTTACATGTTGAACAGTCTCAGATGCACTAACTTTTACATTGATCCAAGCCTCATCAAACTCCAAAATAGGTTGATTAAATTGAATTGATGAATTATCCAGCAAAAATCTAACAGCATTTAATGGAGAAGTTAAACCACTAGTAGAGAATTCTTTTTCTCCATGATCTTTTCCGGATGAAGCAACTTGATCAATATCTAAATGACTTAGTGAATATTCAGTAAACTGGTCAAAAGACCAATTTTTACTCATCGGATAACCAAGATTTCCACTGTATCCTGATGACATATCTGAAACAAAGCAATATTTGGCAAGTCCTGAACTAATCATGTGAGTAGAAACATTTCTCGTTCCATAAACTCCAATATTATAGTAGGACATTGCATCAGATATTCCCTCAAAGTATTGTTTAATTGTTCCGTCAATATCTCCGGATTGAATATCAGTATCAACTGCAAAATAAATAGTTGTTCCTTTAGGAAATCCCAGTTGTTTAGCAGTTTTAGAAGCCGTTAAAGCATCTTTAAATCCCTGATTATACTTAAAATATGAAATATCATCCCCGCCATCTTGATAAATAGGAAAAACACTCATACCACCATTTTTAATTGTTTCTAATTCATCTGTCGTAAGATTTTTATCACGTTTTTTAGAACCAGCTCCTACACTACCAGTTAAATATCTTCCGATGATGCTAAAACCATAACGTTTTAATAGGCTCACATCTGAAGAATTTAATTGAGTAGCTGTATCGGCCGTATCTGAGTCACGGTTTGTATTTCCGTTGCTCGTTAATAATCCCTTAATAACAGTAAGATCTGCGGTACTAGTGAAAGGTGGGAGATTCATAAATTTACGGAACTTAATAATACTATTGGCAATTGAACTATCAAACTTATCATCAACATCACGATTAAACATAAAATCATTGACTAAAAGTCCATACTGAATAATTCTAACAATCAATCCAGTTGCACCTTGATTCACAGTTGGCGTTCGTGCAATTGTACCAGGACCATATACACCATTAGCAGTGCTTGGAGACATCCCTTCAGATGACTGTAATGCGTAAATTAATGCGGTATTCGTATTCCGATCATAAATACCGTCAGTTGGAACCAAACCAATATCATCACCAAAATAATTCAGAAAATGATTATTCAAATATTGTTGCATCCCTCGTACACCATCAGTTCCATCACCAATGATAGTGAAAGCACTCATGTCGAATAATGCTCCCATTAAAATGACTGTCATCGAACCACTTTTTAATCCAGCATCATTACGTAATTTATTTACTGCATTCTGTGTATCTTTTGTATATTTCTCATCAAACGCATTCGGACTAATTCCTTTACACCAAAAAGCGCCTTGAATTAACTTCGCAATCTTACCTTTATAGCCAAATTCCACTTAGTGCTTTCTTGGTTTTACCGCCGAAACCACTACCAAGTGGACTAACACCTAACTCATGTTGAAGTCCCATTCTTAAAGCATAAATAGTTGGCCAACCAGTGTTTCCATTTTCCTTGACCTTATCAAATCCTGAAACATTCCCATATTCTTGGTTCAACCACTTCTGAACGTTTAATACTTGTTGATCCATAATTATTTCCTCCTAAAATTCTATTCATCAGATTTAAGAGTTAGCGCTAACTCGCATGCAAACACATCGAAATCAATTCGCAATCATGTAGAATAATCATTGAATATCATAGACAAAAGTTCTACAATGACAATAAAGAAAATCAGCTGAAATAATCTAAACCGACCTCTTCTTGAGGTCGTTGATTGATTTCTCATCTGTTTACAAGAGCAATCATATATCCATTATTTCTACATGTCAATAATTTTATAGATAATTTTTCTATATAGGGGATTAAAAGGAGTCCAAAATGTCGATATATCAACGTGTCAAAGAACTTGCTAAAAACAAAAACATTTCCATTCGCGAATTGGAGCATCAGCTCGGTTTCTCTAATGGAACCCTTCAAAAGTGGGATAAAACGGCCAATTCACAGAAACTAAAAAAAGTTGCTAACTACTTTAACGTCTCCGTTGATTACCTTCTAGGAAATTCAACCGGTAACTCTGCTGATTTAGACGACCTCTCAACGATCATGATGTTCGGGGGCAAACCAATTCCCGAAGAAGATCGTGAAACGGTAGTGGAAATCTTAAGGAAACTTAGAAATGCACGAAATCATCAATAGCCTCTTCAACTACGCGTTAGATAACGACATCGCGGTTGAATACACTGATAAACTACATCAGAATACCCAGTCCTTTGCGGACGTCCGTTCTCGGTCAATTGTGATCAATGCCAACTTGGCAACCACATAAACAACTGCCATTCATCATTGCGCATGAGATTAGTCACATAATGCAGTGCGATCAAGATGACGCTATTCTTAGTTTCACGACCTTGCTAAGTCCGAAGTATGAACAGAAGGCCAATGTCAATGCGATCAAACTCTTGATTCCCTTCTATGCTGACAATAAAGAAATCGATCAGATTAATTTAGAAGAATTTATGGAGTTATTTGCCATCCCAGACTCACTACGAGACGTGTGTTTTACTGAAATTAAAGACTATGTTGATTGAATACCAAAAAAGCCCAACTTCAAATGAAGTTGGGCTTTTTTACGATCTAATTATTCAAACAACTTTTTAGCGGCCTTAGCCATGACCTTTGGATTCTTATCAAATCGTGGGTTATCTACAAGATTCGACATTGGAACGCCCGCAAAGTGATAGGCAGCCACTTCACCAGAACGAACGGCACTTTGTTCAGTGAAAACCATCTGATACGGCTGGTCAACAAATTCACCAGTGAAGGCTAAGTTTGTTGAGTGTTCTGGGATGACTTTTGGACGATCAATCTTAGCCCGGTTGTTAAACAATGCCGAAGCGTATGGCATGTATACCGGAACCGAGTTGACGATCGAATCCATGATTTCTTTTTCTTTATCCCGGATATTAACGGGACCTGGATCAACCTTTGAAAGTTGACCGATCAACTCTTGAACCATTTCTTTTCCGGTCATCTTGATGTATTGCTTGTCAACGAATTCCCCGCGACGATATGGATACAAGAAGTAGCCCCAAAGGACCGTCTCATTTGGTTTCTGGTCAGTGAAGTGAGGTTGGTGATGAACCACGATTGACATTCTTACGTCTTTTTGACCTAATGGAGTGATTGGACTCGTTGATAAGAAGGAGTTCAAGGCATTCCCAGGAAGTTGCGTGGTGATCCGAGTAATTTCGTTTAGGAACGTGTGATCCTTGGTGGTTACAGTGAAACTACTCCAACCACTAGCATTGCGGTCGGCAAAGAATTTGTCAGGATTTCCCAAATTGTAGAAGTGGTCAGTGGCTTTCTTCCACAAACTTGAAGCAGCACCATAGTCGGTATTTTCACCTGATGGAGTGTTGAAGTCCCCAAGGGTGGCAGAATCAGTAATGGAACCATTCGTGAAGAAGACCGCGGTATCATCATCAACGTCAACGTGTTCCTTTTGACCGGTGTCAACGTTCTCCATTTCTAAGCCCTTAACGGTAATTTCTTCGTTCATTGGAGTTTCTTTGAAGTCCCAGTCATCAACTCGTCGATTCAAGACGAACGTTACGCCTTGCTTCTTCAAGTAATTAATTAATGGTAACATCAAACTTTCATACTGATTGTAACGAGTTCGGTTAACTCCAACTAGCGTGTTGATTTGGGTAAATTCGTAGATCATTTGGTGCATATAACGTCTAAGTTCCTGGGCTGAACTTTGAGTTCGGAAGGCAAAGGTAGTTTCCCACATGTACCAGAAATTCGTTTGAAACATGTGAGGATCATCTTTGAAGTAATCAGCGATTGAGACGTTATCAAGTTCGGTCTCCTTATCGTCTGGCATCATGATCAACTTAGTTAATAAGATTCGATCCTTGTTGTTAAAACCCATCTTAGCGGAATTAATAATGCCCTTTTCGCCCTCCATCAAACGCGCTTTATCGTAGGTCCGATGCTTAGCATCAAAGTCCCGCGTGTCTTCAGCGGCGGTCATGCCCTCTTCAGTGGCTGAAGGAACTCGACTTAACAGATCCATTAAATCAACGTAAGTACGGTAATTTAACATTCTTCCACCACGGGCTACAAAGCCAGTCTGGTCCGAAGTTTCGTGATTACGGTTCCAGTATTCGTTACCGGTTACGTCAGTTTTGGCACCATCGTTTGCGCCATGGTCATCTAATGAATAGAAAGTAATGTCTTTTCCATCCCAGTGACCCTCTTGAATCAGGTAAACGGCAGCGGCCATGTTAGAAATCCCGGCACCGATCATAATTGCTTTTTTCTTAGTCATATTAACCCTCCTAGATTTAAATCCAGATTAAGCATTCATTTCTATGTTAGTGATTTCACATATGCTTACAACTACATTATACCGTACAAAAAAGTCCGTATGTAACTTATCAAATTGATTTAATAATTTATTTAACTAATGTTCCGATGTGGTAAACAGTCATTCAACATGGCAGTCCACTAATAGATAATTAAGGGGTCAATCTGGTACAATATAATAGTAGAAAGGTGGTAATTACTATGTCAGAAACAGTATTTTTCAATCCCGGAGACTCCCTTGGTAACTTTCATGACTACAACGATGCAGTTCGTTCTGCCCAGCTCTATCGTGATAAGCAAATCGAGTCCAAAAACGTCGTAGTAGTTCATGGCAAAGATAAAAAATCATTCGATATTTTCCTTTCGGATAACGCTCAATCAAACGATAAGAATAACGATCAAACTTCACCATATTATGTCAATAAACGAATCTAATTGATTGATTTGATTTAATTGGAAATTACGTAGTTATTAGTGTACAATTGATTATATCAAGTAACCAAACGTATGTTCGCAATTATGTAAAAGGAAAGGAATTTTATGGCAAATTCTAAGAACAGTGCAGACGGGCGTCAAATCGAGCTCGACAAAGCACTTAGCAAGATTAAGAAAGAATTTGGGACTGGTGCTATTATGCGCATGGGTGAATCACCTAACCAGAACGTGGATTCCATCTCAACCGGTATTTTATCATTAGATATCGCCCTTGGAATCGGTGGTTTCCCGCGTGGTCGTGTAGTTGAGATTTTCGGTGCCGAGTCATCTGGTAAGACTACCATTGCCCTTCAAACCGTTGCTGCTTTGCAACAGGCTGGTGGAACCGCCGCATATATCGATGCTGAAAACGCAATGGATCCTGAATACGCCAAAAGTCTTGGTGTTAACATTGATAGTCTTCTGTTATCACAACCAGGAACTGGTGAAGAAGGACTTCAGATTGCCGATGCCTTGGTTCAATCCGGGGCCATTGACCTCATCGTTGTCGATTCAGTTGCAGCTCTTGTTCCTAAGTCTGAAATTGAGGGTGACATTGGTGACTCTCACGTTGGTTTGCAGGCTCGTTTAATGTCACAGGCCCTTCGAAAGTTGGCTTCTAGTATCAATAAGACTAACACGGTGGTCATCTTCATTAACCAACTAAGAGAAAAAGTTGGTGTGATGTTTGGTAACCCTGAAACCACACCTGGTGGTCGTGCCCTTAAGTTCTACTCAAGTGTTCGACTTCGTGTTAGTTCCGGTAAGCAATCAAAAGAAGGCCAAGATGTCGTTGGCCGAGAAACCAAGATTAAGGTTGTCAAGAACAAGGTGGCTCCGCCATTTAAGACCGTTGATACCCTGATGAGTTTCGGTAAGGGAATTGAGCCAATTGCCGACATGGTCAACTTAGCCGTTGACAAGGACATCGTTGACAAATCTGGATCATGGTACTCATACGGTGAGGAACGTTTAGGACAGGGTCTAAACAAGACCGTGGCCAACCTACGTGACAAACCCGAGATGGTCGAAGAAATTAAGCAAAAAGTCAGAGAAGCATATGGCATCGCCAATGATGAAGAATCAAAGAACGATGACAGTGGTGAAGATTCCAAATCCACCAAGTCCTCTGACGATAAGGCAACTACTAAGAAAGCAACAAAGACAAGTACCAAGAAAGATAGTGGAACTAAATTAGACGTTTAGTCTTAAACGAAAAACGCTTAACCATGAAAATCATGGTTAGGCGTTTTTTTATACGATAAAAACTACTTATCTAATACTTTGACCAATGTCATGGATAAACCGTAAACATCTTTCGACCAAGGGTAGATTTGGGATCAGTTCTTCGTTAAAGATATAATGATTCCGATTCTGTTCTGAAACTTGACTGGCAGTTATTATGTGGACTATCTGAGCAACTTCGTTAGGATTAAAACAGATTGGATACTCTAACAACCTCTCACTAAGCTCCGATACATTAAAAATCGTGTCCCGATGGCTTAACACCCGACAATTATCATTCGCATTAACAATCAATGAATGAACGTTATTCATTATTTCCCCACTCTCTCCATCCATTGATAAATTATCATTTAATAAGTTTCCAATGGCTTTTTTATGATCCAGGATTTGTTGAGCTACGTTAACAAAGTGCGTTTCTTTATCATATTTGTCCCTTCCAATTAAGTAACCACTTTGGGTCTCTTCGATGTACCTAGACGTCGTCCAATTTTTAACTTCAAAGATAAATATTCCTCTTTGGGAAATCAAAATTACATCTTGTTGATTCCTATTCGTATGACCAGCACCATAATCATTCCATACGTTACTATTAGAAATCACGTCTCCAAGACCATTGACCGCATTTGCGACCCGATTTTCACCGTCATTACCCACTGTGATTTTACTGTATTCTTCCTTTAAATCACTCAGGTGTTCGCTAAACTCATCAATGGCGGCAAAGTTGTCATAAATATTCTCATTGTAATTGTTCTTAATCTTTTTCACATTATAGTAGTATTCATGAGTCAGATAAATTAGTCGATTAACTATTTCCATCTCATCATCATAGTTGATATTGAACTGATCATTAACTAATCGAAGTTGTCTCATCATAAGATCGCTATAATCTTCATTTGACAATTTTCGTCTCACAATCGCATTTTGGGCAATAGCGGGAAATTCATTTAATTCATCTAAATTTATTCCATATTCATTTAGCTTTTTAGTAAAATTCGGTTTCTTGCTTCTTCTGACAAGAAAATCATCAATTAGACTTGCAAGCCAACGTAAAAGAAAAAATGCCACCCCAGCGGCAATCAGGCTCCCCCAAAATCCATCAGTTGGTAATAGCCTAAAGAAGACAAAAATCCCAATCATTAAAAATAACACTTGGAGACAATCGTACGGGTCAAACCAAACGCCAAGAAGCAAAAATCCACCCCACAATAAAAAAGAAAATAAGAAATTTCCAAGGATCCCAGCCCCTGAGAAACAATTAAGTATAAAGAATGCGAGACAAATAATGGTTGCTAAAACCATCCAAATCTTATGATATCCGTCCATGATTTTCTCCTAGAAGAATGATTTATTACTAAAGTACTAACATAATATTATAAACCCTTTAATATCAATTAATTACCACAAAAAATACCCATTCACTAAAAAAAGTGAATGGGTATTTTTTCTATTTCTATTTAAGCTTTTCGCATTAATTTACTACCGACATAGTAAACGATCGCAACCACAATCATGGAAATGAAGGTCGCACCAACCGTCGCCTTAACAATCGGCAACAGGTTCAAACCAATGTAGAGTACCACTCCAATGGCGATACATGCCATCGCAAACCAGTTAATGCCACCCTTGTACCAGTACTTTCCAGTAGGAGTTGCCAAGGCTTTCAAATCATATTTTCCGTCTGATAAACCAAAGTAATCAACTACCAGAATGGCAATGATAGGACCAAGGAACATCCCAGTATAATTCAAGAATGCCGTGAACGCATCCAAGAAACTGCCATTAATCAGTGGAACCAGGGTCAAAATCATGGATAGAATCGTAACGATGAACAGAGACTTGTTCAGACTAATCTTGGGAATCAGGTTGTTTAAAGCCGAGCCACCGGACTGAATGTTGACGGCGTTAGCAGTCATACTAGTCAAAACAATGACAACCATCGCAATCAAACCAAGTCCTAATTTATTGGCAACGGTACTAGGATCCGAATTGTTTGGGTTGAACACGCCAGAGGTTACGGCAACACTCAGAGTTGTACATAAACCAATGATCACAAAACTGACCATTCCTAAAATGGCACCCACGTAAGGGGCTTGGGTAGCAATTCGTTTACTAGAGGTAAACCTGGTAAAGTCCGCTCCACCAACAACCCAGCCTAATGCGGCTGCGGCAATCGTATCGAGCGCCACTCCAAATGGCATTTTAGACTTCATTGGAACCTGATACTTAGCAATCTGGGAGAACGATACGTCGCGAAAGACCACGATCACTTCGATAATGACAAAGATAATTACCAAAACCACTCCGATTCGTTCGATAATCTGAACTGATTTCGGTCCCGCAATGATACTCAACAAATGCAGGATACTCATGATGATGATCCCAACGATAATCCCAAAGTAACCACCGGGTTGGCCAAACAACGCCCAACCAAACATACTATGAAATAAGTATGCTAAGGACGTAGCGGCAATGAACGTGTTAACCGCCGTCCAACCCATGAACAAGGTTAGGTTAATGACCGATGGAACGACACTTCCTCGAATCCCAAACGGTGCTCGCGATAGAATCGTGGTGGACGCTCCCGTCTGATATCCCATGTATCCCACCATGCTCAAGAACGCAAAGGCAATCACTGAGGCAATCACTGAGGCAATCACTGCGGAACTAATTCCACCGAAAAATCCGGCAGCAGCAATCACTCCTCCAATAAACCAGGTTCCGTTGTTGGCGTTGGCGCCGAACCACGTGGCAAACATATCCCAATAATTCATGTCTCGTTCGGAAATTGGGATTGACTCAAATGCATATTTCTGATTACTCTCCATTTTATCCTCCAATTATTAACGACTGGTTTGGTTTACTGTCTGATGGTCGTATCTGCAACATATTTCAAGTATAACACTGAAAATTAGCTCTACCATGAGGAATTCTGACTCCTACTCACCTCTTTAAATCTTTCAACCTAGTCATGTGAACGATCAATATGTTGTAAATTCTATCATTCGACTTTTCTTGAGGCAACAAAGTTACATAATTAACAATATTCGTCTTTTTTGTAAAATAAAAAACGCTAATCATCCTCGATTAGCGTTATTTTAATTTACTTCTTCGGTACTACTCGTTGCAAACTGTTATTTGAAAGTAGGTATAAATATTCGTCTTTAACTGGTTTGCCCAAAATGTCTGACAAGGCAATTCCATAGATATTAACCTGACCACGATACTGGTCAATGATCTTTTCAACACTAGCATCGGGTTTTTTAGGATTAACGAAGTCGGTTTTGTAGTCAAACAGAACCGGACCATCATCTAAATCAAGGTAGCCATCGATAATTCCGTGGACCAGTAGTTTTTGATCCGCGTCATTTTCAAATTCCGAGAAGATCTGTTCTGCGGAAATTAGTAGTGAAAACGGAACTTCTCGGTGAAGTCGATCAGGATGGGCCTTGATTAATTGACCAAGCTCACTCTGGTAGAATTTCACCACGGAATCAACGTTGACCTTTTTGGCAACCTCCGGCGTAATTAACTTATCATTAACCAACTGCGCCAATAGTTCAGCAACCGTATCCTGATTGATCGGTTCCTTAACGTTAATCTTCTGCAAAATCAAATGCGTCGCCGTTCCAATTTCCATCGAGTTTGGCTGTCCGACCGACTGCATGAACTGGGGTTGCATAAACGTCGTGTTGTTGTAACGAGTCCGACGCAAGATCATGTTCCGACTCTCTGACACACTGCCTAGCTGGATATTGTCGGGATCGTCAAACAATCGTTTGATTTCTGAAACGGATTGATAAGCCGTCGTGGTGGTTGCTGCATGATACGGATACTTGAAGTCCATGATGTGCTGAATCTGCGACTGATCAATTTGTTCAGTCTTTAGCGTTTGATCTGATGAAGTACTAGTAGTTCCAGCTTGGCCAGGTTGTTGTAAGTCCTTGGCCGTCACGAATTCCACCTTAAAGTTGGTTGGATCCTTAGACAAAACGTGAGTCGCATCAACCTTACCACGATCCTGATAATAGTTGGGATGACGTACCAGTGAAGCACCAATCCAATCCATGAAACTCTTGGCGCCACTTCGCATCGACTGATCCAATACCATGTTAGGGCTTTGGTAGGCTCTTTCCCAATCCTTAGTTTCAGTTTCAGGCGTATGATTCTTCTTAACAATTCCGGTAATGTAAAGTTGTTGCTCAGCACGCGTCAAAGCCACATAAAGTTTACGCATTTCTTCCGCCAAATTGCTGTTTTTCTTTGCAGCCATAATCGCTACATACTGTAAGGTTGGTAATAATTCATGTTTAGATTGATCAAAGTATTTAATGCCAATTCCTAATTTGTTATTCAAAACATACCGATTCTTTTCGGCAGATTCATTGAAATTTTTAGTGGCGTCCATTAAAAAGACGACCGGAAATTCAAGTCCCTTACTACCGTGAATCGTCATGACGTGGACCGAATCTGTCTCAATATCGGCGGGAGCCTCAGCCAGATCATCGTCCTTATCCTGAAGTCGTTTGACGAATTGAACAAAGGCAAATAGACCTTTGAAACTACTCTTTTCGTATTCCGAAGCACGTTCGTACAGCGCATGCAAATTAGCTTGACGCTTCTTGCCAGCTGGCATCCCACCAACGTAATCCAAAAACCCAGTCACACTGTAAATGTGCCAAATCAAGTCAGATAATTCATGTTTCGTCGCAAAATCCTTGAAATCTTTTAATTGGTCCAGAAACAGTTGGACTTTCTTAGCAACCAAGTTTCCAAATTCATTAGGCTCTTGTGACGGATAATGATGGTAAAAATCAAGGATGGACGCAAAATAATTACCGGTCTTGTGATTAATCCGCAGATAAGCCATTTCATTTTCATCCATCCCCACGATTGGCGAGCGCAGAACTGCTGCCAATGGGATGTCCTGGTACGGATTATCAATAATTTGAAGCAGCGACATCATAATCTGAACCTCGGTGGTCTTAAAGTAACTTTCACCACCGTCAATTGATAGTGGAATTCGTTTCTGTAAAAATTCTTTGGAGAGGTTCAAATTATTATTCCGCGTGGGTTCCAAGATCGCAATGTCACCGTAGCGAATGTCTCGCATCTCATGCGTGGTCTTATCGTAGATCTGCATCTTCTTTTGTATCAAATCCTGAATCTGATCGGCCACCATGCGAACTTGACCTTCGGAATTAGTGTCAGGTTTCAACGTTAAATTTTCGTCATCATCTTTAGAATTATCATCAACATACATCATGACGTTGGCGTTTGATTTGACGGAATTACCATAATAGGTCGCACCATACTTCAACTTGGCGTTTCCGGTATAGTCCATTTCACCAAGACCACGATCCATGATCTGAGAAAAAACCAAGTTGGTAAAATCATCGACGTTTTTAACCGAACGGAAATTGTCAGACAATTCAACCGCGGTATCCTTATTATCAGATTCCTGATAATGATCCAGTTTTTCCAAAAACATTCCCGGATCCGCCAAACGAAAACCGTAAATTGACTGCTTAACGTCGCCCACCATAAACATGTTTTCGTGCTGCTGATTCTTCATCGCATTTAAGATCGCATCTTGTAGTCGGTTGTTGTCCTGATACTCATCAACCATGATTTCATCAAAGTAATTCTGCAATTGTCGCTTAATTTCTTGGCTGTCTTCACTCTTACCAGTCAGGATGTTCAACGCAAAATGTTCAATATCAACAAACTCGTAAGCATGCTTCTGTTTTTTGACTGCTGCATAACGCTTTGAAAAAGTTTGAACAACCTCCACTAATTTCTTAACTAATTTTTCCGCCTGCTTAATGACATCTAAATTAGCATCTTCTTTGGCAAAGAAGTACTTGGAACCAATTTTATCGATAATTTTTTTAGCTTCTTTGCGCGAATCCATTGCAACTTTCTGGAACTCTTTTTGAGAATCATCTATTTTTTTACTTATACCCTTTTGATTCATAGATTCCAACTTAAAGGGGTTAAATAATTCATAAAGTGCATCCCACGTTGCGGTACCTAGCCGATCGTAGATTCGATTTAATTTTTTAATATCTTTATCAATTAAATCCGCACGACTAGAGAGCGCCCCATCCAAGAATTCCTGCTTAGCCTGTTTGAAAATTCCAATGGCTTGCTTAATCTTATTTTGAATTTCAGGCAGCAGGTACTTCTGGTAAAAATTGCTTTGGGTAATGTTGTCATCCATTTGGTACAAATCAACTAAATGATTAAGCCATGCCTCAGGATCTTGATTGGCGTTAGAAAAATCATAAAGACTCAATACCACGTCAGTTAAACCATCATCGCCACGATCGTTAGAAAAGTTTCTGGTTAATCTGGCAAATGAACCGTCTTCGTCATTACCGTATAGATCCTCTCGGACGTCTTCCCAGACGGAATCACGCAACATTTCTTGCTCAGTTTTATCGGCTAAAATCCGAAAATTAGGATCTAGATCAATGGCGTAGTAATCCTTCTGGACCAACCACTGACAGAAGGCATCCATCGTAGAAATGTGCGCAACCGACAACTTTCGGATCTGTTTTACCAGGTTACGCTTCTGTTCGTCATCATTAGACTGATTAACCTCGTCCTGTAAACCTTTTTTGATCCGATCACGCATTTCCTTAGCGGCTGCTTTGGTAAACGTCACAATCAAAAGGTGGTCAACATCGACCCCGTGTTCCACCTTATTGAGTACCCGTTGCACCAAAACTCTGGTTTTTCCCGAGCCAGCTGAAGCTGACACCAAGGCGTTTCCAGGAAAATTTTCCGTGATGGCCTTTTTCTGTTCTGGGGTAAAATTCATACTATTGTCCGCCATTATTGCGTTCCTCCTCTCTTAAGAAGTTAATAACATCCTTATTATTCCCCATGTCTTTCACAATTCGATAATTATTTTCAGTTAATAATGAGTCAAATTGCATAACCGATTTGTAAGGAGAATAATCAATCTTTGATTTATCCTTATACTGAGACGGTTCCAACTTAATGTTCCCAGCAAAAATTTGTTTCCCAGCATTCTTAATCCGTTCCTCAGTTCGTCTCAACAGTAGTTCCAAGTCATGGGGCTCAATGATACTTTTTTTAATGGAAATTGCGTCCAATTCTTTACCACCTTTTTTAAATTTATAAGGATAGATCATGGAAGAATCAGCAACGTTATTCACCATGTCTTTCAACATGCCATCGTTATTAACCAATAAGCCACTGTACTTATGTTTCTTCATCAAAACTGCTTCAATCTGTTTTATGTCATCGAAATTTTCGACTTCACTAGGTTTTAAAACCGGATCAAAGATGTGCATGTACAAGGCACTAGCTAATTTCGCCTTGTCGGTACTGGAGAGCTTATCTTGATTTTGAACGACGGCATCGAGGTACGTCATCATCTGCATCCGCGTCCCGTCGTAAGCCTCCGACAGATCAATATCTCTGTCACTAGATTTGTAGTCAACAACACCAAGATACTCAGTCCCATCGAGGAACATTTGGTCAATGCGGTCAATTCGTCCCCGCACGTTTACCGAATGATGATCGCCCAAATCAAAGTTCAAGCCGTCAATGCCGTTGGTTTCACTTGGTTCACCAAAGATGATTTCGGTGTTCTTCGGACGCATCTTGGTGTAATGGGACTGATCACGCAAAGTGGTCGCCATCTGCATTACCGTTTGAACCAATTGTTTAGAAATGTATTCCATTCGGTTAGAACTCTTTAAAATTTCGTACTGCAGGTCCGGATCATCCTCAATAATGGAACCTGTAATTTCGTTCACCATGTTTCTGATCTGTTCATTGGAAAGATCCGTAATATCAATGTGCTTATCGTTAATCTCTTTAATCAACTTATCGAGTGATTCGTGATAGAAGGTTCCGGTACTGCTGGGATCGAGATTAAATTCATCTCGTTCTTTCAAGCGTAGTCCGTACTTTAAGAAATACTCATACGGGTCATAGTAAAATTCTTCTAGCTTAGAAATGGAAGTTGTGATGGAATTACCGTACAAGCCGGTCACAATCTCTGGTTTTAAAGCGGCGGGAACATTCTTGTACGTCAAACTCCCCATTAATTTCTGGGTGATAGTTCGCATGGTTGGATCGTTTTCTAAGTACGCTTTAATTTGAGTCCAGGCTTGCCCTAATTGCTTGCCATTAACTTTGGCATCAAGTGAAGCCTTTACCAGGTATTTCAACGTGGCTCGCTTGGAACCAACATACTGCCGAATATCATTTGAATCAGGACTGGGAGTAGCGGAGACGTGCTTTTCTTCCAGGTTGAAATGATCCTTAATTCGAGCTACATATGGTGAAATGGCCTGGGTTACGTCACTTTCTCCCCCACCCAAGTTATACGAAAAGACCAGCTTGGAGTCGGGCGTCATGAACGCCAGGTAGTTTAAGTAGGGTTCGTTAACCATTTGCGTCTCACTATTATCATTTAAGTACTGATCATCGGTGAATTGTTCATTCATCTGATCGCGATCGGCATCGTTTAAAAGACTGTTGTTTTCAATGGTAGCTGGCATACTATTGTCGTCGGCCCCCATCACAAAGGTTACTTTTTTATTATTGAGCTGGACTAAACCAGTTTCAGAAATGGTGACCTGATCCAAGGTTGATGGGATCTGGGAGTATGAAGCTCCCTCAAATCCAGCTTTCAAAAGATCCAAGAAGTTATCCATTTCAAAGGGATGGTCACCTAGAAAGGTCACAAAGTCATCCAGCAAACCACACAGCGTGTTCCAAACTTGTTCAGATTGACCAGCTTCCTGTAAATCACCACGTTCGGTGGCCTCATCCTGCCAGTGTTTTAGTTCATTAATGACTCCGTTCTCATCCAAAAATTGATACAGGATGTTGGCGGCGTCTTTCCCAGTTTTGGCCTTAGCCATCTTCTTATAAAATGGTGGTAACGTGTCTTTTACAAAATGGCGAATCACGTTGATGTCAGCGGAAATTTCCTTATTCCGATTGGAGACAATGCCAGTGTCATTATCAGAAATGGTGGCGTATTCCCAGTCTTCATCTTGTGTCCAACGTTTCCCCTCGTAACCATTTTTTAGAACTAAATTTTCACACAACGAAAGACAACGACGATAACGATCGATATTCATCGGGTTGCCATCCTGGTCATGAGGAATTAATAACTCAGACTTAAGTAAACGCATCACATCGTCATAACGATAGTTACGCTTGCGATCCGCGCGATAGATAGAGAACAACGCATCAATTAGTTCCACTAGAGGATGATTATCCATGTGTTTCTGAATGTCCACGAAGTACGGAATTTGTTGCATCTGAAAAATGGGATCGATGACGTTTTGATACTTATCCAAGTGTCTAGTAACCACCATAAAATCAGAGTATCGGAAACGTCCCGTTGCGACCATTTGGCGAATCATCGTGGCAATGTTCATCAGTTCATCGTAGTTTGAATCAGCCCGAAAGAGGGCTACGTCAGGATTACCATTTGTCTTGGGTTGAATTGGGGAACCAACTTCACTACTTGCGATCCAGTAGTCCTCAAGTTTCCTTAACCCGTCACTACAACGACAGCCGTCAGCGTACTGGTCGGTCATAACCTTAGTTCCACTTGCCCGAGCGTACTGGTACAACTGATGATAAAGTCGTCCTGAGCGTAAGAAGAACGCCGAACTATCTGGCATTTCGTTTGGATAGGCATGGTCAAGGTTGAGGTCAATCGTGATGTCATTAGCCTTATCAATTAGAGCCTTGACGATCTCAAGTTCTTGGGCCGAAAACTGCGAAAAACCACTGATGTAGAAGTGCATCTGGGACAAATCGGTGTCAGTCAGATACTGATTCAACATTTCCAGTGTGACAGAGGAATCAACGTATTTTCCGTCCGTCTCTTTCAAAAATTCACGATAAATTACGCTGATATCATGCAATTTTCCCTGTAATTCGGGATTAATCGTTCCGGGATCGAGATCAGCAATCTTGTCCAACGTATCTGGGTCGATCTTCCCCTGCTGCAATTCGTTAATTTGATCTGCCACTTGGGAAATAAAACCAGGTTGGGCTCCCTCACCCTTAAACACGGTCAGCTTGTCCTGGTAATTCTCAATGATCTGAAAGATGATCATGTTAACGGCATCCTTTGAGAGTCGGGGTAGTTGATAACCTTTACTGTTACCAAGGAAATACCACATCAATCGAGAAAACGAGAAGACCTGAACGCGAGTCTCGGCAAACGTGCTCTGGTCATCATGATTCAGTTGTTTGAGCGTTCCTAGTTCGGACTCGAACTTAATGTGATTCGGTACCAAATAGAAATAAGTATCATGTGGATGTTGCTGCATGGAGTGGTCAAGGTTATCGATCACCTTTTTAAAGTGATCGTTACTGGCCTTGCCGAGTACGAATTGTAGTGCCATTATTCTTTCCTTTCTGAGCGTTCCTCAATGAGAGCCTGGGACTGATTCTTAAAACTGCCGTTCACGATCGCATCAATCACGAAATGGGCAATCGTTTCATGTGAAACATTTCCAACCGGCACGGGCTGCCCTTCTTCAATCGTGTGGCCGTCATTGTGCTTGGTATTAACTACGTTAACGAGTCGAAAAATGGTGTACGGAATTTCTGATTCATCAATAACTTTAATGGCGTACTGTTGTTGTTTTAAAAATTCACTAACGTCATCGACCCCAGGGTAATCCAGTTCACCGTCGACTTCCTTATCAATTCCCGCGGCTGACAGAAAAATGATCCGAGTGGGATTTAGACGTCCCGAATAAATGACGGAAAAGAGTGCCTCCATGTCTAAATCAACGTCCAAAGGTCCTAAAAAGGAAACGATCACGTCGACATCTTTCAGGTGACCTCGGTACGTCTGTTCCTGCGTAAAATCACCCGTCGTTATTTCATGAACTTTAAATTCATTTTTTGAATTAAAATAGTTAAAGACCATTTGTTCGGCCTGCGTTTTTCCAAGTAGTAAAATATTTTTCATCTCTAAAACCCCATTTATATCTTTATTCTATCAAATTTGTCAACGACCGTTAATGCATATTTTTTTGCGACCAATTAACATTGTTCGTGATTTGACACATTTTAACATTATGTTATCCTAATATCGTGGTTCATTTTTTTAAAACCGAATATTAATGTGATAGGAGTTGTGGAAATGGCTAATCGAATTGCCTCGTTTTTTCACTTTCAGGAACTGGGAACAAACTTTACCCGTGAAACCATCGCGGGAGTCACGACCTTTGTTTCCATGGTGTATATCTTATTCGTAAACCCGAACGTTTTGGGTGCTGCAGGAATGGATAAGGGTGCCGTCTTTACCGCGACCGCTCTTGCCTCTGCATTTGGCTGTTTCCTAATGGGAATCATCGCAAACTACCCGTTTGCGTTATCTGCTAGTCTGGGTCTGAACGCTTTCTTCGCTTACTCGGTATGTATTGGGATGCACATCCCCTGGCAGACTGCCCTTGCTGGTGTGTTCGTTGCCTCAATCCTCTTCGTTATCTTGACGCTACTCAAGTTGCGTGAAAAGATTATCGACTCGATCCCGTCCGACCTTAAGTCCGCCATTGCTGGTGGAATTGGATTGTTCATCGCCTTTCTTGGCTTAAACAATGGTGGACTAGTGGTTGCCAACAAGTCAACCCTAGTAGGCTTGGGATCTTTCAGTAACCCACTCACGTTGCTGACGGTCGCTGGACTGGTCATCACGTTATTCCTGATGGCCGCTAACGTTCCCGCATCCATCTTCATTGGAATGGTTGCTTCAGCTGTAATTGGCGTGCTCTTCGGTTTAATCAAGATGCCTACCGGGATCGTCTCCGGAGTTCCAAGCATCAAGTCCACTTTCTTAGTTGGACTATTCAACGTTGATAAAATCAACACGCCTCAACTAATCGTTGTCGTGCTAACGTTCCTACTGGTAACTTTCTTTGACACCGCCGGAACACTGGTTGGTTTGGCCGAACAGGCTGGTTACATGAAGGACAATAAGATTCCCCGCATTGGTCGTGCTTTGGGTGCTGATTCCGTAACCATGCTGGTTGGATCACTTCTAGGAACTTCACCAATGGGTGCCTACGTTGAATCATCAGCGGGAATTGCTGTTGGTGGACGTTCTGGATTCACCGTTATCATTACCGGAATCCTATTCTTACTCGCCATGTTCTTCTCACCACTTTTGACCGTCATTACCAGTCAGGTCACCGCACCAGCCTTGATCATCGTGGGAATTTTGATGGCCAAATCACTTGGAAACATCCACTGGAACAAATTCGAAATTGCTGCCCCAGCCTTTCTAATTGCGATTGGGATGCCGTTAACCTACAGTATTTCAGATGGAATTGCGCTCGGTTTCATTGCCTATCCAATTACCATGATCGCCGCTAAGCGAGGTAGGGAAGTCGGTTGGATGATGTACGCCTTAGCCATTATCTTCCTGGTCTTCTTGTGGATCTTGAACATTAAATAATTAAAAACAAAAATATCTTCATAGAATATATATTCTATGAAGATATTTTTTAATTCATATTCTCTTACAATAGCATATATAGGCTCACTTATTTTAAAAATTCAAGCTACTCTTTTGCATATGCTCACTAATGAACTATACTAAGGGTGAGATTTGAGTTAGCTAACTGATTCTCATAGTTATTGGTAATTAATGTGATAGATCGTGTTTTTTATAAAACAAAGGAGAATTACTATGGCATATGAGACTGTTAATCCATTCAACAATGAAACTATCAAAACCTATCCCAACGCTACTGACAAGGAGTTAGAGCAAGTCTTAAAGACTGATGATGCCCTCTACAAAAAGACCAAGAAACAAGATATCAAAAAGCGGGCCAAAGTCCTTCATAACGTTGCTAGCGCACTACGAGACAACAAAGACGAACTCGCTAAGACCGCCACAATCGAAATGGGTAAGTTATTCCGTGAATCACAAGGTGAAGTTGAACTATGTGCGATCATCGCTGATTGGTTTGCCGATCACAGTGAAGAACTACTTCAGCCTAAAGCCCTTACTTCAGCGGTTACTGGTCAAGCCGAGATGCACTATCACGCTCTTGGAACACTAGTAATGGTTGAACCTTGGAACTTTCCTTACTATCAAATCATGCGGGTCTTTGCCCCTAACTTTATGGTTGGAAATCCCATGATTTTAAAGGATGCTTCTAACATTCCTAAGTCAGCCCAGTCGTTTGCGGACGTAATCAAAGAAGCTGGTGCTCCTAAAGGCGCATTGACCAACATGTTCTTATCATACAACCAGGTTACTAAGGCCATCGAAGACAAACGGGTTCAAGGTGTCGCCCTAACCGGATCCGAACGTGGTGGATCATCAGTTGCTGAAGCGGCCGGTAAGAACCTTAAGAAGAATTCGATGGAACTCGGTGGAATGGATCCGTTCATCATCTTGGACGATGCTGATTTAGATAAAGCTGAGGACATTGCCTGGCGGGTTCGACTCTATAACGATGGTCAAGTTTGCTGCTCTGACAAACGGTTCATCGTGATGGATAATGTCTACGACAAGTTTGTTGCAAAATTAAAGGAGGACTTCAGCAAGGTTAAAATGGGTGACCCGATGGATCCATCTACTACCCTTGCTCCAATGAACTCAAAGAAAGCGAAAGATAAACTTCAAGCTCAAGTTGATGCAACCGTTAAAGCGGGAGCTAAGGTGGTTTACGGTGATCAACCAGTTGATCTCCCTGGCCAATTCTTCATGCCAACCATCTTAACCAACATCGACAAGTCCAATCCAGGTTATTCAACTGAATTCTTTGGGCCAGTTGCCTCGGTCTACAAAGTTCACAGTGAACAGGAAGCCATTGAGATGGCCAACGATAACCCTTATGGATTAGGTGGAATTGTCTTCTCTGGCGATCCTAAACGTGGTGCCAAGGTAGCCGATCAGATTGAAACCGGCATGGTCTTTGTCAACAACTTTCTGGCATCCCTCCCATCATTACCATTTGGTGGCGTTAAAGGATCTGGATACGGCAGAGAAATGAGTGACATTGGTCAAATGGCGTTCGTTAACCAACAATTAATCGTCACCGCGCAGGAACCAGACATGCATAACTTAGCTGGGGCCTTAATCGCGACCGATCCACAAAAATAAATAATAAATAGTCATTAAAAAGGGATGAACCCAGTGAGGTTCATCCCTTTATTTTTTAATTTATAGAATTGGTGACAACAAGCGGCTAAAATGCTGCTTGAAGTTCAACCACCATGACTCAGACTCAAACATCTTAGTGGTTTGTAGCGTGCTCTTCTTTAGGTCTTCCTCAAAAATCTTTCCCATTCGTTTCCCAAACTCTTCATCGTAGGTAAACGAATTAATTTCAAAGTTCAACTTGAAACTTCGGTAATCCATGTTGGCAGACCCAACCGAGACAATTTTGTCATCGACCACGACGGTCTTAGCATGCATGAAGCCATTGTTATAGTAGTAGACTTTCACACCCAATTTGGTTAATTGACTTGCGTAGTACTGCGTAGCTCGATAAACAAACGGATGATCCGGCATGTCGGGAACGATAATTTGCACATCGACCCCCGACATGGACGCAATCTTTAGGGCGTCTAAAACGGATGGATCAGGAATCAGGTACGGAGTTGTAATCTGCACCTTATGTTTGGCCATCTCAATCATCTTGATGTAACCAATCTTGATCTGCTCCATACTGGTATCAGGACCACTGGAGACAATCTGCATGACCGCTTCCCCAACAGTATGAATGATAGGATAGTACTTTTTGATCATCTCTGGATTGTTAGGATTAATCTGAAGTTTGCCATCGGTTGCGTTCCAATCCAAAATGAATTGTGACTGTAATCCGTAGATGGCATTCCCATGAATTCGAATGGAACAATCCTGCCAGTTACCGAACTTCTTACTCCAGCCCATGTACTGGTCACCGATGTTAAAACCACCAACGTAGCCGTGTTCGCCATCGATTACCAAGATCTTGTGGTGATCCCGAAAGTTAACCCGGAAATCAAAGAAATTGGAATGGGTGTGTAAGAACGGATAGGCGTGTCCGCCCGCTTCAAACAGCGGTTTAAAGAATCGTTGGGTCGTTCCCATTGATCCCCATGAATCATAGATGACCCGAACGTCGACGCCTTCTTTGGCCTTCTCAACCAAAGCCGCCAGCACTTTTTTACCGATCTTATCGGCGTAAAACGTGTAAAACTCAAGGTTAATGGAACTTTTGGCATTCTTAATGTCATCGAACATTTGGTCCATTAACTTGTCACCATTCGTAAAAACATCAATTTTATTATTATCATAAAGTGGCGAGGTATCAGAATTCATAAACATTCTAACCATGTTAGCTGATTCCCACGCAATCTTCTTCGACGGCGTATCAGCATCTTTTGGCTTCTTCAACATCGCTTTTTCTTCGTTAAGTTCATGTTTAACATGTTTCTTCACGCTCCCCTTTAATCGGAAGAATTTAATCTTGGGTAACTTCCTTCCGAAGAAAGCGTAAATAATGAAGCCTAATAATGGTAGAAATACCAACACTAGTAACCATGCCCATGTTGCGGCAATGTCCCGTGGTTGTCTGAACACAGTAATAATCGCAAATAACGCATTACCAATTACGATAATGTGCCAAATTAACATCCAATCAATTGCCATAGTTGATCCTCCTAGGTTTTATACATCTATAATACATAACTTTGGAGGACTTTGCTTACTTTTTTCACGATTAGGGATTAGAATAATAAAGAATTTCGCAAGAAAACGTAGGTGATGAAAATGAATTCATATTTTGTCCTCGGATTACACGGGGTCCACAGCTTTTCGATTCTTCATCGAGTGGTCGATGCTTTAATATCCAATCCCAAAATTGCCACCCTGGTCTTTGCGGCGTTAGTGATCGCAATCCTGGTTTATCAGTTGTTTTTGAAAAAATAAAAAGTGTCCCATAGTGGCTAGACGAGGGTCTAACGATTATGGGGCACTTCTTTTATGATCAATTCATTTATAATGATTATTAATTGTACTTTGAACCCGCTGATTGATGATCAGCAAAAAGGCCAAATTAGAAAAAAGTAATATCAGCATTGGGAAATAATCGATTGGGAGCTGAATTAAAATCAATGCTAATAACCCAAATGTCATTACTTCCACAACGTACAATCCAATTTTTAAAAACCACTTCATCTTACTCTCCCACCCCATTTCTCTTGCTCATACATTAATTATTGGTGCAAATTATACAGGCAAACTAACGTAGTGTCTATGGGATAAGGGGCATGTTATTTATAATTAACGGGATGTTTACGAAACTGTAATACTGTAATAGTGTATAATGTCACAAAAGTATTATCACCGCAGGAGGACATCCCATGAAAAAGATTTTGAGAGTTGTGACAGAAATCATCATTGGTTTCACAGAAAAAGTAAAACAAAAAAGTAACCGTCTTAGCCACGCCATAAAGATGATTACCTTATAATAAAAATATACAATCTCTTGAATATTTATATATTTTATTCCAAAAGATTGATACAATAATTAAAGAGAAAAGTTAAGACGGTAGCTACTTTAAACTTCAAAGGAGTGGTTAATATGCGATGAAATCTATTCGTATATAACCATCCTGATGAAAGGAGTAGCGCGTGTCCTTATTTGACACGTTAGAATTAGTATTTCAATTCTGTCATTTCATGATAGAACTAATCCAACTAATTCTTAAGTTGGTCCCAGACCAACAAAAAAAGTAACCGTCTTAGCCGCACAAGGCTGATGGTTACTTTATAGAATTATAATGTAGCTACCGCTTTAGCGGATCTCGAAGCAGTTGCACATAATGCAACTGCTTTTCTTTTACAATTTAAGATTATCATATAGAAGAAAATTGTCAACTAAGAACCTAAAAAAGCCACCCATAGCATCCACTACAAGCAGCTCAAAAAATCAATAAAAAATAAACGTTTTAGCTTAGCTGAGGGAAATAACATCCCTCACGTTTTCATCCTATCATACAGGATAAATAAGTCAAAATAATTTATTTTCCCTGCTCATGTGACAAATCTATTGGAAACTAATTTTACAAAGACTATGATAATACTAGGTAATGGTTTACATAGTCCAAATGCTGATGACCTTAAAAGCTGAACTTATAATTGGAGATTTTATTATGGCAGTCAATCTTTTAACGGGTTTAAGTGGCATCTGCTGGTCACTTGTTTATATCATGATGATCTACATTGGTTTTAAGCACAAAACCTACTGCATGCCGCTCTGGGCAGCCGGTTTAAATATTGCATGGGAACTTCTTTATTCCATTAGTAACATCAATACCCTCGGATTCGCGTTACCAACCGTGATTCACGTGTTCTGGTTTTTGCTAGACATTGGCGTTATTGCGTGCTACTTCATTTACGGTAAAAAATATCAAATTAAAGATTTACAGCCATACTACATTCTGCAAGGAATTACCGTTATCCTTGCTTCATTTATCATCGAATACGCCTTTTACGATGCCTTAGGTGCAACGAACGGATCCAATTATTCCGCCTTCTCCCAAAATCTGTTAATGAGCGTCTTATTCATCGTGATGTTCTTTAAACGTCCTAACTTAGAGGGTCAGTCGTTAACGATCGCGATTGCGAAATTTATCGGCACCCTCGCTCCCACCATTTTGGATGGATTTATTCTAAGCTACCGTTTTGTAACTTGGATTGGTTTACTGTGTGCGGTTTGCGACATCGCATACATCATTTTAGTGGCCTTAGCCAAAATCGATCTGCATCACGCCAAAACCGCTCAATAATTAAAAAAGCAACTAACCATAATGGTTAGTTGCTTTTTGTTTGGATCAATTCGAATTAGATCGAAATCAATTATTTTTATTGTAATGAATCCCATGGGTCCAGTTTGATTGGAGTCTTCTTCAAAACTTCCTTTTGGGTGTGCTTCAGGTAACTCTTCTTAACAACCACTTCGTAGACAAAGTCCTGTATCCACTCGTCGGTCATTGCGAAGTAACCGTCGTCTCCGACCTTCTTACCCCAGCTGTTCTCAACCTTCCATTTGGTGGGAACATCGTTGATCAGGTCAACACCAGTCAAGGTCATCGCATGAGAAACTTCGGCTTCATGATACTCTAATCGTTCGGCCTTCGTCATGGTCATGTCAACGCCGAATAAAGCAGCTTGACGGTATAACTTACTGTCCAAGTAGCCCTTCTGTCGGTTCATTTGGTGCAACACATCGTTTCCAAACCAGACGGTCTCGCCATCCTTTAACTGTTTGATGGCAGCTTCCTTCAACTCATCCATTGGAGCGTTCAAGAATTCAATGGGCATCCCGCCCTCAACGTTATTCTGACTTGGGAGTGAGTACATCTCGTCCATCTTCTTGTCAGGTGAATTGGTCAAGACAACGTAGTCGTTTAAATCAACGCCAATGTACTTGTCGTAAAACTGTTTTGGTGTCAAACCTTGATCTAAATGATACTTCTTATCGTCATCACGATATTCAAGATCAAAGGTCTTGGGTGGAACGCCAAATGAATAAGCAGTCATCCGGTAGACTTCTGACATCATCTTTTGTTTCATTTGATTAATGTCATAATCAGAAGCGTCCGAGTTAACTAGGTTTCTGAGTACCATTCCGTCATGGCGGAGCTTGCGATCCATCACCTCGTCGTAATCGGTGGTGTCATCAGTTACCGCCGTCTCAGGGAAGGCTTCCTTAGGAATTACCCCATATTTCTGAACCAAAGCGGCTGCCATGGCCCATTGACCGCCATCTTCACCAGGCATGCTCAAGTAAAAATCTACATCTCTATCACTGGTGGGACGATCCGCTAGCGTGATCATTCGATCGTAAAACATGTTAGCCCGTTCAATCTTGTCCCAGAAGAACAGGTAGTTTTGTGATAGTTCAAAGTCCTTCTTGTTGTACTTAACCGCGAACTTGTGTCTCAAAGTGTTTAGCAGTGAGAACAACCAGCATCTTCCACTGTGCTTTTGGTTGGAAACGGTTCCGGTCTCCAGGTCAACGGAAAAGGTCCGATTCAAACGAACTGCGGTTCGCGGATCTTCTGAAGCCTTGTCAATGCCGTTGGTCATAATGGCCCGCGAGATAACCTCGTTTTTGGGTTGCACTTCAAGGTCAGCCTGCATTTGATCGATGTCATCTGATGTAATTGGATGGTTAAATTCAGTCATTATCTTCGTCCTTTCTTTCGATTAATTAGTTAATTGTAATTCTAAGTCTCAACTAATCGTTTTACAAGCGGAAGGACTAAAAATTAGGATTCGTCATTCGCATCAACTCGGGTCCCCGGTTCACTAGCAGCATTCCCTTTCCGTCTTCAAAGGAGAGCCCTTCAAATTCACGATGTCCGTCGGTAATGATGGTTCGAACGTCACTCTTCTTTAAGTGACCTAGCTTACTGACTGGGATGCGCATGATGCCACCGTTTGAGACCAAATACAAATTATTATTTTGGGCATTATAAGCTAATGACTGTGGAACAGTTCCCGGAGCATATCTAATCACCTGGGGAATCAGTTTGAACTGCACATCATTGTCGCTAATCTGACCCCGATATATCTTAACGGATCCCTTCGGCGCAATGCCATGGTGCGTAATACTGTAAAAATAGGCATTCCCACGTTTGTCAAATGCCAGTACCATTCCCATGGGAACTGGCCCACTGGAATTAATTTTTACTTTGACTTCCTGCATCGGCTTTAGGGTATCCATGTCGAGCCGCTGAACGACCGGTTTAAACCCATTTTGTTTCACAAACCACATTTGTTTATTCTTTGGATTGTAGGCCAAGGACTGCCCGTGCCCAGTCTTAAAAATGGGACCAATCTTAATCCCGTCTAGTTGGGTCTTACTGTGTCTGAATTTACTCATATAACCAGGTAAATTAAATCCTAGTTGTTGAAGCTTTTTAAGATCATAGCGGACCACAAAGCCTGTATCAGAACCACCATAAAAGGTGTACATCACATAGGCATACTGTCCGTGTAAGACCACACTTTGAGGATTCCGCATTAGTCGGTGATTTTCGTCGTTCATTTGGAAATATCTACTGGTGTAAGTGGGAAGAAAGTACTGGGTGATAAAATCAGAATGTCCTTCTCCCCGAATTGTATGTAAAGCATTAGGAAAATTATCGCCTTGTTTATAAACTGGGACGTATTGGTAGTTTCCCCGTGAATAATCTTGATTGTTAACCACTTGATAATGCTGCGGTTTCTGTGGTGATTGGGCTGTCTTAGAGTTCGGTTTCATGAACTCCAAAATATAAAACACTGCCGCAAACCCAATGATCACTAAACATATGACAATTGAAAACTTTCTTACCAAGTCTCTCATATCATCCTCCAAAAATTAATTTAAATAAAAAGCCCACCATAAATGATGAGCTTTTTATTGATTTAATATCCTAATTCATTGATATTATAACGCTTTTGTTTAGTTGTATTCCATGGGAAAGTCTTCACAACCCCAACAACCTTATTCTTTGGAACAAAGCCCCAATAACGACTGTCGTTGGAAACACTTCGATGATCCCCTAAAACAAAGTATTCTCCCTGAGGAACCTTCACAGCACCTTTGTTTTTAGGCCAGTTCTTAGACAAACTGGTTAGATCCCAGTCACCGGGCATGCGGTTATAGTAAGTTCCCTTTTGTTGCTGATCCTTACTGATGTAGTCCTGATTAACCTTCTTGTTGTTCACGTAGATGTTTCCACCACGAAAGGCAACGGTGTCACCAGGAAGACCAATGACCCGCTTGACGTAGTCAGTGTTAGGAGCTGCGGTGGGATCTTCTCCCGCTGCATCAAACACAACCACACTGCGGTGCTTAATCTTAGCCTGTCTGAAAACCATGATCCGCTCGCCACTCTCAAGGTTAGGTTGCATCGAAGGGCCATCAACCTTGGCCAGCGTAAATAAATACTGTCTGATTAGTAAGGCCAGGATCAGTCCAATCGCAATTGGAATCACCCAACTCATGACACTCTTAAAAAATTTCATTTCAACTTCTCCTCAATCATTATGTATAATTTTATTCTATCACTAATGATTTACTAGGGTATGAACTGAATCCCTAAAATTTTCTTTATATATTTAGTAAGTATACCTTATAATAGCAATTAGTGCGTCATTGATCGAAAAATTTTTACTAGGGATGAAAAAATGGAAACAAAAAAGAGTCATATCATATGGTTAGCGGTTCTTCTGGGAATTGTAAGCGCAACCGGTCCACTTTCAATGGACCTCTACATGCCAGCACTCCCCCAGATGATGGCAACCTTTCACACCAACGCTTCCATGATGCAGCTAAGTATCACGGCCTGCTTAATTGGACTAGCGGTTGGTCAGGTTATCATCGGTCCCTTAAGTGATCGATACGGACGAAAACCACTCTTAATCATTGGTTTTCTCCTCTTTTCCCTCTCATCTGCCATGATCGCCTTCATTCCTAACATCTATGCCCTCATCTCACTCCGGCTGATTCAAGGGATTGCTGGAGCAACGGGTCAGGTCATTTCTAGGGCGGTAGCTCGGGACATGTTTGAGGGTAAAATTCTTACGCGGTTTTACTCATTATTAACCGCCGTCAACGGGATTTTCCCCATTATTGCCCCCATTTTTGGTGGCTTGATCATTAAAGTAACGGATTGGCAGGGCATCTTCCTAATTCTCGGAGTCATCGGGATTATAATCGTTCTAATGTGCATCTTTGGTATTCCTGAAACGCTTTCTCCTGATAACCGTAGTACCGGCTCCCTATTTCAGTCTGAAGTTCAGATGTTTCACCTGCTTAAAGATCCCAAGTTTTTCCGGTTAGTACTAGCTACCGGCCTTGTCTACGGATCCTTATTTAGTTACATCTCTTCTTCATCGTTCGTCTTTCAAAGTCAGTTTCACATGTCCGTTACCGACTTTAGCTTCTTATACGCCATCAATGGAGTAGCCATTGGAGTTGGAAGTGCCCTTCCAGGACGCCTGGTAATGAAAACCGATTCCATTAAACTCCTAAAAGAATTCATCAAGGCTACCATCGTAACCAGCCTCATCTTGACTCTTAGTGCCATCTGGTTCAAAAACCTCCTAGTAGTAATGATCTTAGTTTTCATTATTTTACTGTTTATTGGAGCCTTACTGACCCTCTCAACGACCGTCGCCATGAACGCTGCTGACCGCAATGCTGGCAGTGCTTCTGCGTTAGTTGGATTAACCCAGAACGCCATGGGTGGGATCGTTTCACCATTGGTCGGCATTATGGGTGAAAACACCTATCTACCGATGGGACTCATCATTTTAATTGCCATGGTTCTCATCAACATGTTGTTAGTTAAACCAAAAAGGGTGAAAAAATAAAGCCAAGTGATTGAATTTTTCTGCAGGTTTTCTGCAGGTTTTCTGCAGGTTTTTAATAACTTTATACACATAAATGCTGTTAAAACAACGCTTTTAGCTTATTTTTTCTGCAGGTTTTCTGCAGGTTTTCTGCATGATTATTATAATATTAAGGAGAAATGATGGATTTTACTAAGAAATTACCAAACGAAAGCGAATATATTGAATATAAAACAAATGCCAATTCTTTGTCTCACGATATGTGGGAAAGTATCTCTGCTTTCGAAAATACTGATGGTGGCATAATATATCTAGGTATTACTGAAAAGAAACATAAATTTTATCCCACAGGTATAGATCCCCAAAAAATACAGGGTATTTTGGATCAATTTTGGTCTGCAATCAATAATGAAGCTGTCTCTCACAGTACAATCCAAAATGAAGACATAAGTCAACATAAATTAAACACAGGAAATATTGTTATAGAAATCAAAGTTAGAGAAGCACTTACGGATAAACCAATTTGTGTAAAACATAATTTTAGTCAAGTATTTATTCGTAAGGGCGCAACAGATGCTAAAGTATCACATTCAGAGTTTAAAACTCTTATGAGAGACGCAAAAACAGATTTAGATACTGCTGTTTTACAAAACTTCTGGATAGAAGATCTAAATGAAGAAAATATAAATGATTATAAACAACAGATAACTAAAAGAAAAAAATCAATAAACTATAATAAATTAAACACTGAAGAATTTTTACAAAGAATTGGAGTAATTTCAAAAGATTATGAAAATGATGGAAAACTTGGAATAACGGCTGGGGGACTATTATTTTTCGGAAAAAATAATGCTATACTGCATGCTTTTCCAAATTTTCAACTCGATTACTATGATAAAAGTGATCCAATGCAGGATAGGTGGAAAGAAAGGGTCTCTTCAATTGAAGATGATTTAAATATTTATTCATTTTTTAAAATTGTTAATGAAAAACTTCGAATATCCACAAAAGAACATTTTAAACTAGACAATGATAATACAAGAATAGATACTAGTGGACAAATGCAAGTGGCACTAAGAGAAGGATTATTAAATACCCTAATACACGCAGATTATTATAGTGACATTGGATCTAAAATAAACTATTTTCCCAATTACTATGAATTTACGAATCCAGGTAAAATGCTGATAAATAAACAAGACTTTTTCGATACTAATAAATCTAAAACAAGAAACCCTATTATATCTAAATTATTTATTCAAATTGGATTTGGAGAAAGAGCTGGAAGTGGTGGTGAAGCAATTAAAGAAGCTGCTTCAAATAGTAAATTAAGGTTACCAGATATCGAAACTAATCTTATTAATACTAATTTAAAAATTTGGAAAGTTACTTATGCAAGTTCATTCTCAAATCATAAAATAAATAAAAGAGAAGCCAACATAATAAAATTAATCCAATCATCACCAGCATTATCGCTTACCCATAAAGAACTAGAAGAAAAGACAGGTTATAGTAGAACAATTGTAACTACAAATATAAACAATCTAAAAAGCAAACATATTATTATACAAGAAGGAAGGGGAAGATCAACAAGATATAGTCTTCCTAGAAGCAACGAAAGAATAATTATGCTCATGGATCAAGTCAAAAATATTTTAAAAAAGAACATGAAAAATAATCAGTAAGGAGACCCACCTATAATTACCACCAAAAGCAAACGCTTTGACTCCTTCTCACTCGTCGGGTTTTACTTCTTGTCGCCCTTTTATTATTCATGAGACCAATTGGATCATTTATAACCAATATGGTAAGCTTGCTTACCATTTTCTTTTTTCTTTGTCGTTGACAGTATTGTCATCGCAGTCCGCGAATTTTAAGGAGTTAATCAATGATCGAAATCATTTTCAACTCAGTTGTGGCTTATTTTTCAACTAATCTGGATTACCTGTTGGTTCTAGTGCTCCTGTTAGGATCATACAAAAATCCAAAGCTAGTCTTAACCGGCGACTTAATTGGGACGGTCGGATTAACCCTCTTGCCAATGGCAATCGCACGTATCCTGGGGGCAGTTCCTGAAATGTGGATCCTAGGATTACTCGGAATCTTCCCGATCCTGTTTGGAATTAAGGAACTAATTCCACTAAAACCACACTCCAGGGATGAAATTGATGGTGACTCCAACATTTCTAAACTAAGAATCGTGACAAAGGTCATAGCGATTACCATCACTGCGTGTGGCGCTGATAATGTGGCAGTTTTCATTCCCATCTTTATTAAAAAGACCAATCTAGAATTATTCTCAGCCCTCATTACTATGATAGTAATGGCAGTTATTTTTTTCTTTGTTGCTATTTTAATTGAAGATAACAAGCCCATCAAAAATATTTTAGGTAAATACGGTCGCTACTTCTCATCAGTCGTGTACATTATGCTAGGAATTTCTGTTCTAGTTCAAAATGGTACGATTGCTCACTTCTTTCATTAATTAAAATAAAAATGCATCCCACTAGGATGCATTTTTATTTTGTTTCATTACTCGTTTCATAAACTGATCTTTTTGATCAAAGACGGTCTCGTTCATGAAGCCGCTTGGACCATGGGGAACACCATCAATGATATGGACTTCAACGTTCTGCTTGCCAATGAACTTAATAAGTTCAGCGGCCATGTTAATGGTCTGAACATACGGCACCACCCGATCACCAGTTCCAGCATAGAGTAGTGCGGGCACCATCGCTTCATTCAAGTACGTGGTTGGATCGGCCTCAGCCACCAGGTCAGGAACATCAACGGGTCGATGAAATCCCAACATTGCACCTTCAAAGGAATCGGAGTCTCCCGTCTCCTTAAAATTAGGAACCTGTCCGAGGGCTTCAAACTCCGGCTTCAAAAGTGCCATGTCGTACAAACCATACGACGAAATTACCCCATTGACCTGACTAGAGTAGTCAAAATCAGAGCCGAAATCGCTTTCCAAGTGACCGCTGGCTTCAGAAGCCGCCAGTAACATGGCCAATTGAGCCCCTGATGATTCCCCCATCATGAAAACTGCGTTACTATCAAAGTGATAGCTATCAGCATGGGCTTTGACGAACCGGACCACGGCTTTTAGCTCATAGATGGCGATCGGAAATGGCTTCATGTAACTCAGAGAATAATTGGGACTGACAACCGCGTAACCACGCTTTAAGAGTTCCAATGCTCCATTTAGTTTAAAGGAACTTTTCTGGCCAAAGTACATTCCCCCACCGTGCACGTCGATGATAACTGGGTAACTATCACGCTTCTCATTTGGTAAATAGATGTCTAGTTTATGTCGTTCTCCCTCAGCATACGGAATATCAATGAATTTGCGCTCCACAAAATCCGTATCGGCTGGTGAAAACGGATGTTCACGTTCAATAAATTTAACCATTTTAAGACTCCTTTGCAGTAGTTAAATTTATGATAATTCAAAAAAGATAGTGCGGCAATTATTCCCACTTAATAGGAAGAAAGCCACCCCAATTTCAAAATAAATTAATTTATTGACGTAGCTAGCCGTTACTGTCAGTAAGGTAATTCATCCATTTTGTTCATTTATTTCTCAAATGTCAGTTTTTTCTATTGCTTTTTTGAAAAAAGAGCCTAAAATCAATCCACGGTTGTTTAGAAGCAGTTTCTAAGCGATATTTGGAAAAAGGGGTGAGAAACATTGGATAACAAAATTCTAACTGACGATGACTACGCCAAAATGTCATCGTCAGATCTCACTAGCAAGCTAGACACCTCAATCACAAAGGGCCTAACTACCAGCGAAGCAAAACAAAAGTTACAAACTGACGGCTACAACGTCATTAAGAAGGGGAAGCAGCAATCTGGAATCGTTGCCTTTCTGAAAAACTTCACCTCATTAATGGCGATGCTGTTGTGGGTCAGTGGTGTAATCGCGATTCTTGCGGGCACCGTTGATCTAGGAATCGCCATTTGGGCGGTTAATATTATTAACGGACTCTTCTCATTTTGGGAGGAACACGCGGCTAAGAAGGCCACCGATGCTTTAAGTAGCTTATTGCCAACCTACGTTAACGTGATTCGAAACGGCAAATCGATCCAGATTAACGCAGATGAGATTGTCCCTGGCGATCTCCTACAGTTGCAAGCTGGAAACGCCATTCCCGTTGATGGGGTTGTCGTTCATTCGGCTTCCCTTCAAGTCGATGAATCCGCCTTGACCGGTGAATCGCTTCCCGTTGACAAGGATACTAAGTATCACCACGGCGATGGCAAATTTGCCATCTCCAACGTGGTCTATGCCGGAACGGTGGTTACGAACGGAACTGCCACGGTACTAGCCGTTAAGACCGGGATGAACACTGAATTTGGTAAGATTGCTAGTTTGACCCAGAATCAAAAGGCCACCGTTTCACCACTTACCAAGGAGCTGAATCGCTTAACTCGTCAGATTTCAATTATCGCCTTTGCGATTGGAATTACCTTCTTCATCTTAGCCATCTACTTCGTTCATTATCCACTTGCCAAGTCATTTATCTTTGCGCTTGGGATGATCGTAGCTTTCATTCCTGAAGGACTTCTACCAACCGTCACGCTTTCCTTAGCTCACGGAACTCAAGTCATGGCTAAGAAACACGCCCTCTTAAAGGACCTAGACAGTGTTGAGACCTTGGGTGAAACCAACGTGATTTGTTCCGATAAGACCGGGACTCTGACGCAAAATCAGATGACGGTCAACCACGTTTGGCTTCCCGATAAGGAATACAACGTCACTGGAACCGGATATTTCAATAACGGAAAGATCCAGTTTAACGGAAAAGACGTTGATTTATCTAACGAAAAAGATCTCGCGCTCCTGTTAAACATCGCACTATTAAATAACGATACTTCAATTAAATACGACCCAGACGACAAAAAGGCTCCTTCAATTTTAGGAACTCCAACCGAAGCTGGGTTAAACATTTTAACCGACAAGGCTGGGCTGAAAAAAGATGACTCAGCAGAAAAGAATCCACGTCTAAAAGAATTGCCATTTGACGCCAACCGCCGTCGAATGACCACGATTCAAAAAGATCCTGAAAACGGCGAAGACGTCATCTACACCAAAGGTGGTCTAGACAACATCCTCTCCATCTGTAATCGCATCCTGGTAAATGGCCAGGTTCGTCCCATCACTGAAGACGACAAAAAGAAAATTAACAAGGCTAACGCGGATTACGCCAAAAACGGACTTCGTTCTTTAGCCTTTGCCTACCGTGATAACGATACCGATGATCCAAACAAGGCCACGGTTGATAACACCGAAAAGAACCTTGTTTTCGTAGGTTTGGCCGTTATGTCAGATCCACCACGAGAAGAAATCTTTGACGCCGTTAAGAAATGTCACAGTGCTGACATCAAGATCATCATGGTCACTGGTGACAGTTCCCTAACCGCTAAGAGCATTGCCGTTCAGATCGGCATTACCTCCGATAAGGCACGAGTCATCACCGGCGAAGAATTATCAGCCATGTCAGACGATCAACTTCAAGAGGCTGTTAAGGGAGAAGTCATCTTCGCCCGGGTGGCTCCTGAAGATAAGTACCGTATCGTCTCCATGTGTCAAAAGAATGGTAACGTCGTTGCCGCAACTGGTGATGGGGTCAACGATGCACCTGCCCTAAAGAAGGCTAACATCGGAATTGCCATGGGTGTAAACGGAACTGACGTTGCCAAAGATGCCGCCGACATGATCTTAACCGACGACAACTTTGCTTCAATCGTTGCTGCGATCGAAGAAGGACGAACCGTCTACAGTAACATTCAGAAGTTCTTGCTCTATATTTTGAACAGTAACATGGCCGAAGCTTTCCCATCCATCCTGTTCCTAATCTCTAACGGTGCTATTCCCCTACCATTAACGGTAATGGAAATTCTGACCGTTGACCTTGGAACTGATTTACTTCCAGCTCTAGGACTGGGAACCGAAAAGAGTGAACCAGGAATTATGGATCAGCCACCACGTCCCCGTGATTCTCATTTGTTAAACAAGGGAATTATCGCCAAGGCGTTTGGTTGGTACGGACTGTTTGCCTCCATCATTTCAACGGGAGCCTACTTCTTCGCCAACTACCAGCACGGCTGGCCTCATGTTCCATTGTTTGCCAGCGGAAACATCTATGCTGAAGCCACGACGATGACACTTGCTGCCATTGGATTCTGTCAGATTGCCGCCGTCCTAAACTGTCGTACTCGTGTAACCTCATTGTTCAAGATTGGGATCTTCAGTAACCATCGTATTATGTGGGGGATCGCATTCCAGATTGTCTTGATCACCCTGCTAATCTACGTACCGTTCCTACAAAGTGTCTTTGGAACCTACTCAATTGGTGTCAGTGATTGGATCTACCTGATTGCCATCCCAATTCCACTAGTATTGCTCGATGAGCTCAGAAAGTACTTCGTAAGACGCCACATTCACAACAAGATCAACAAGCGAATGGGTCATTTACAAAAATTAGAAAAGATTTTATAGAATATCAAAAGGGATGCTGAACGATGAGTTCAGCATCCCTTTTTTGTACATAACCACAACTATTTAAATATTTTGAGTTAAATACGGCTTTAAAATTGTCTTCACGTTGCTAGCTAACTTAGCCTTATCAATTGGTTGTTCGGATAAAATGATCTTTTCGATAATTCCGTCAATCCCATAACAAATGAAATCCAACTCAGTTTGACTAATATCTTTGATGACAAAAGCGAGCTGCTCCTTCGTAAAAGCATGGAACTCTTTACGAAACTGATATGAATTTTGACTTTTAAGTAAATTACTGAAAAAGGTTTGATTCTGGGTGAAAAAATCGATCCAGAGTTCAATTTTTGCTTGGATTTTAGTGTCATTGATATCTCGACAGGTCAATTTTAATTCGTCAAAATAAGAATCCATGAAATCCAAAACCAATTCAGACTTATCAGCATAGTGATCGTAGAAGGCTTTCCTCGTGATATCAGCTTTATCACAGATCATTTTAACCGAGAGATCATCTAAACTGGTTCCCGCTTGTAATAATTCTTTAAAGCTAGCTTGGATGGCTCCTTGCGTCTTACGAATTCTTCGATCTACCTTTTGTTCCATTTGTGATCACCTTTTTTAAGTATGTAGTTGCTAAAGTAACAATTGTATTATAATATACACGTGTAACTTATTCAATAAAATCTTATATTACGAGGAGATAACTAATGAAAACCGTTTTAATTACTGGAGCTAGTTCTGGAATGGGATACCAAACTGCCAAATTACTGGCAAAATCAGGTTTCCAAGTTTTTGGAGCTGCCAGAAACATCACTCCCATGGATTCTTTAAAAGATTTAGGTGTAACTCCAATTAAAATGGATGTTACTAGTCAAGCATCGATGCAAGTCGGGGTTAATCAAATTATCCAAAAGGCTGGCAAAATTGATGTTTTAATTAACGGCGCCGGATACGGTTCTTTTGGTGCCATCGAAAACGTCAGTATTGAGGAAGCCAAACGTCAATTTGACGTCAATGTCTTTGGCCTTGTGGCTTTAACTAAATTGGTTTTACCACTTATGGAAAAACAACACTCAGGAGAAATTATTAATATTTCTTCCATGGCCGGAAGATTTAGTAGTCCCCTCGCTGGTTGGTACTTCGCCTCCAAACACACCGTCGAAACCCTAAGTGATTCATTACGGATGGAAGTCAAAAGATTTGGGATCAAAGTCGTTTTAATTGAACCAGGCGTAGTTAAAAGTAATTGGTCTAAAATCGCAATGAAAAAATTAGTTGATTCATCGATGGGAACCAAATACGAACAAGCCGCTAAAGAGATGGAAAAGAAAAATAACCAGCTCTATGCCTCTAAACTGGCTTCACAACCAGCATTAATTGCTAAAACGATCAAAAAAACCATTGAAGACAAGCATCCCAGACCAAGATATCTAATTGGATTTGGGGCTAAACCAACGATTTTCTTTAACGCCATCTTACCCACTCGTTTGATGGATCTGATTGTCCCTAAATTCATGTAGGAGGAAACTAAGATGATTAACATCCTAAGAAAATGCCCGCCCTGCGGCTTATCAAATATCGACACCCATTTGTGAAAGACACCATTCCCGTTCCACACATAAATGACAATGAGGTCTTGGTATCAATTAAGGCTTCGTCTCTAAATCCGATTGATTACACGATTCAATCGGGTAAAGTCAAGATCATCATGCCATATAAATTACCCATCACGGTTGGCAATGACTTTTCGGGCACCGTCGTTCGTGTGGGTAAAAAGGTTACTAAATTTAAACTGGGTGATCAAGTATACGGACGTCCCGATGATTTTCAAAGTGGTACGTTGACCGAATTTATTTCCACTAATGAAAATGACATCGCCAAAACTCCCAGGAACCTATCACTAACCGATGCGAGTGCTGTCCCTTTAACTGGATTAACGAGCTATCAAGCGCTAATCGAAATTGGGAAACTGAAAAAGGGCCAAAAAGTCTTCATCCAAGCCGGTTCAGGTGGAGTGGGCACCATGGCAATCCAAATTGCTAAAGCAGTGGTGCTTACGTCGCCACTACTACCAGTAAAAAGAACTTTGATTTAGTGCGCTCACTAGGTGCCGACCAAGTAATTGATTACCACACCACGGATTTCTCTGAAGTATTAAAAAATTACGATTTGGCTTTTGACACTCAGGGTGGCAAAACCCTATCAAAGACCTTTAAGATCCTGAAACCTGGCGGCAAACTAGTTACAGTTAATGGCATTCCCACTTTCAAATTTGGCGCACAACATCATTTGGGCCTCCTAAAATCAATTTTATTTGGAATTGCCAGCAGTCCCCTGAAGCTGTTAGCCAAAAAATACCACGTTGAATATACCTTCTTTATTATGCACCCCAGTGGTCGTCAACTAGAGCTCTTAACTAACATGATTGAAAACCATGAACTTAAACCGATTGTTGATAGGGTCTTCCCCTTCAGTGAGGTCTTTGAGGGATTTAAGTTACTAGAATCGCATCATGCCACTGGTAAGGTTATCATTGAGATGAAGTAATATATTGATTTCTTTAAAACTTAATGTTTGTTAGAACTTGCATCAATTCTATAAATATTCAATATTTTTATTGTAATTACAAATTGTTCATAGTATGATTAGAGTAACAGATGTTGGTTGGGCGTGATAACTATTATTACGGACGTGACCAACCTTTTTTTTGGAGAAATTTATGAAGAACAATAAAATATCCTTTTTTATTAATGAAGAAATTATAAGAAATGGTAAAAAAATAACCTCAAATATCAAAATAAAAAAAGACATTATCTTATTTTACCTTGATGAAAAAAGGTCTAATAAAAAATCTAATGTGTTAATTGTTCCAATGAAAGCATATAATTATGAAATTCCCGTAGAATTTAAGAAAAGGGTATTAAAATTCCCCATTAAATACGAAAATACTGGTATTTCTAAAATCGATGATCCACCTATTCCGCTAGATAACATAGAACTTACCAATCTAGTAAAAAGAAAGTATGGAATAAGATTTAACAAAGATTTTGATGAAAATGCTTTTATCTCTTTGCTCTCGACAGTTATATATAGTAAATTTAGACCATTTTTATACCACTGTAAAAATGGATCCATGAATGATGTAATGGATCTATATCATCTTAATAATCTTTTTAGTAAAAAATTATCTACTTTAATTCCGCCCATAGAAAATCATTTAAAAAACACTCTTGTTAATGAAATAATTGATTTTTCAGAAAAAAACAGTGATTGTAAGGTTAATAACATAGCATTTATGTATGATCATTATAATTTAACGATATATGAAAAATGCTCCAATCACAAAAAAAAGATCCAATTATAATAATTGGATTAATCATACAGTAATGGAATTAGAATCTTATGAAAAACAAGGATCTGATTTTAACAAGTGTTTAGATAAGTATAACGGTAATATTCCCTTATGGTATATGATCGATAAAATAACTTTTGGGACTTTTAGCAAATTTTTAATTATTTTAAACAAATCATTAGCGAGAGAATTTGCTGTTACTATTTATCAATTAAATAAAGATTTACAAAATAATAAACCCAGGACACCATCAGCAATTTTTCAGTTTACACAAGCATTAGTGGTGTTAAGAAACTCTGTAAATCATTCAGACAATATTTTATTTAATAACTATATACAAATAAAAAGATCATTTTTTAATCAGAAAGATCTTGAAATTTTGAATGCAGAAAACAATACAATTTTTAGAGGTTTATTTTGGGAACTATTAATTCTTAAGTATAACTATGTAGGAACACCTCAACAAAATAAGGATGATTGGAATTCTTTCATTAATGAAATAAATGAATATATTACTCCTACCATTGCAAAAAAAATAAATTTCCCAAAAAATTGGGATAAAGTTTTAAAAATTGTCATACCTTCTGATATTTCATTATAAAAATGCTCCATAACCATTAGATATCTTCGCTAATAGTTATGGAGCATTTAAAATTTTATCTCTTAGTTTCAGTAAACCCTAATCTATTGAGATTCCAATATGCTTAATTTTTGTAAAATGATAATTAATGATCATTAATTATCATTTTCTTTTCCCGTTTCTATCTTTAGTTGCTTTTTGCTTGTCAGTATCAATATCCTTTGCAACCATCGATTCACTCTTAGCCGGGGTGGTACTAATACCCTGATGCTTTAATCTTGGGAAAACCAATCGATCGGCAACTCCCGTGATACTTCCCTGAAATAGGAAGGCAAAGATCGTCCCAATTCCGTAGTATTCGATCTGATGAGTGATGAGAAAAGCAATGATTTCAACAATCGTAGGAGGAATGTAGGAAGCCCACATTGCTTTAGTAGCGTTACCCTTGAAATACTTGAAACGGAGAATTTGCATCAAATCATCGTTGGGATGCAGTACCAGATTAACCCGTTGATAAATCGAAATCGCGATTCCGATTAACGCCACTCCTATAAAATTAACAAGGACATAAATCGTAATTAATAATGGAGTGTGAGCATCAGGTAACCTAATAATTTGAGTGAATAAATCATAAAATACCTGAACTAACCAGGAAAACGGGATCATAAAGATGAGATTACCAACCGCGCGTCCCCAGTCCCATTTACCAATCAAAATTGCATTTAAAATGATGATAATAATTCCAACCAGGACGAAGGTCCAGAATAAATCCCAGTGAATGGCGATACTCAGATTAGTTTCAGCAGCGGTCCAATACGCCGATCCCAAAAAATGTGGAAAGACCTTGGCGCTGGTAACTAAAGTTAAAACGTTCCCAAGCGAATTAATGATAATCGAGATGATAAAGTAAACAATTGAGACGGGCATTGAAATCGTTCTTGGCGTTTTTTCCTGAGCCATAATATCACATTTTCTATTTAAGATCTGGATTTACCGCAACAACGATCTTACCCACCTTAGGAGTAGTGTGATTCAAGGCACCTTCAACTTCATCCAGTTTTAGGATATTATTTTGAAATGGTTCAGTTTGAACGGCTCCGGACTCTAATAACGCAATTGAATCTTCAAAAGCGTGTGGATTAATGATTGAGCCCTTAATGGTCAATTGTTTCTTAAAGACGTTGTAAGTATTCATGGAGAAAGTTTGATCTGGCTTTCCAACTCCAAACATCATAACTTGTGCACCTTTATTAGTGTGCTCAGCGGCTTCTTCCTGAGTTTCGGGACGGCCGACCGCCTCAACTACAAAATCATAATTTTCTTCAATCGGCGTCTTAGACGTATTAATCACTTTATTTAACTTAAAATCAGTTTTCATTTGATGTAAGACCTGATCATTGAGACCAGCCATATCAATGCTTTGAATGCCATAAGCTCTAAGGATTTGGGCAAATAGTTTCGCCATGAATCCATCACCAATAATTAAGGCTTTTTGGTATGGAGTAATATTTTCAGTAATTTTCATGGCGTGGACCACACATGAAATCGGCTCAAGTGAGCAAGCTGCTTGTAACGAGATGGAGTCAGGTAATTTATAAACCACTTTTTCTGGCGCGGTAAAGTATTGTTCAAGACCACCATTTCGTGTAACTCCAATCGCTGACAAGTTATCACATAACTCATAACGACCAGTTCTACAGTAAAAACACTTGTCACAGTAAATGTTTGGATCAACCGCAACCCGATCACCCTTCTTAAAATCTTTGACGTTTTTACCAACTGCGGCAACAACACCTGAATTTTCGTGACCTAACACAATTGGTGGAGTGGCATCAGTCGACCCTGGTAAGCCATTAAATAACCCATTATCGGTTCCACATAAACCAGCGTAGGCCGTTTCAACCAGAACTTCATCATCTTTTGGAGTGGGTACGTCAAGTTTTTCCATTTCCATTTTTTGTTTTTTAGTCATTACTAAAGCATTCATTTTTTCATTCATAATAAACGGTGTCCTTCCTACATTTATAAGTATTATCAATTAGTAGTAAGTAAAATAAGCGCTTGTTTTTATTTACGCCCTTAATATAGACTCACAAGGTTGATAATGCAACCGCTTACACAACTGATGTGGCAATGTATAATGACTTCACAAACATTTATAGATCGATGAGCTAGTTTAAGATCAACGTTTTATATATGATTAATTTAATTTTTATTTTGACTAAAATGCCAACATAAAGATTCATTTCACAACTAATTTATAAGTAAATAAAAATACAATTTATTAAAAAGCTGGGTATTATAAAAATAATACCCAGCTTCTCTTCATTTATTTAAATATATCGACAATTTCAGGAACAAACCATCCCAGAAAACCGCCAAAAGCAAACAGCAGCCACCAATAATGAGAAATAAAATACCAAAAATTCATACTGCGTGTGCTTTACCACCACATCACTAGATCCAAAAATGAGGTCATCAATAGTACAATTAAAAATCTTGGTTAGATTAATTAAATTAGTTAGATCAGGAGTAGAAATTCCAGCCTCCCAGTTATCAACTTCTGGCTTTGAGACGGATAACTTATTAGCAACTTCCATTTCAGACAGATGATTTGCCTGCATGTAGCTTTTTAGTCTTTCTGGAAATACGACATTCATTTGCAATCTCTCCTATCTCTCACATAAGTAATAAACTTATGATTATTGAGAGTATATTACTTTTGGAGAATATATCAAATCGATTATTTAAGCATTTATTATATCATATAATAAATAATTATTTGTGTTAATAAAAATGCTAAATTAATGATAAAATAATATAGTTGGCTCGTCGCAAATCTATTGCGAGGAGGAATTCATATTGCTAATGCTCTTATCGTCATTTATGTTACAACTTGTTGGCGGAATGATACTTTTATTATTCCAACATTGGCTAAACAAGTAGTAACAAGTGAGCCAACATTTTGGTCATGCCACAAAAAAGCCCTTAACTACTGCAATAGTTAAGGGCTTTTGGCATTCATATTGTTAATCTCTTATATTTTTATTGTAACACATAAATTCATTGTTTATAAAAAGAGTTTACCAGCTCTAACTAATAAGCTACTCTCATTAGTTCATCACAAATTTATAATCTGTGTACCTCTCACTGATTTAATTATATATTATATTTAATCAATTATTTTCTTTCAAATCTAGGATTTCCATATATATACGACCAAGCCGTGATTCCAATAATGGAAATTGCTCCTAAAATTAGAGAACCAACTAATAATGGAGTATCACTATAGTATTTTTTGTTTTTCATGTTAATCCTTTCTTCCTTTTTCTCTTATATTACCATTTTAGTCATACAACAAAAAAGCCCTTAACTATCGCATTAGTTAAGGGCTCTTTGGCATTCATATTGCTAATCATTTACATTTTTATTATAACACATAAACCTAAATACTTACTAAACCAAAAATCATTATTTCCCCTTCATCGGCTTCGCCGGATCACCGATCACCGTTGTATTTGCAGGCACATCTTTAGTAACGAGAGATCCAGCACCCACGATAGCATTTTCGCCAATCGTCACTCCAGGTAAGATAATTGCTCCCGTACCAATCCACGCATTTTTATGGATGTGAATTGGTTTCAAAATAACCAAATCACGGTAAGCTGGCCGTTGATCATGGTTGGCAGTGATTAGCGATACACGAGGACCAATCAAGACATTTTCATCAAGATAAACTCCACCAAAATCATCAAACAGGCAATCAGTATTAATCAAGACTCCCGATTTTAAGAAGATATGCCCACCAAAATCAGTTTTTAACGGCGGGAAAACCATGACATTATCTGGAACATCCCTACCAGTTATTTTTTCCAACAATTCATGTTGTTTGTCAGGATCATCCTCATTATTGAATTCCATTAATAACTTAGCCTTCTGGTCGTGGACCTCAAAGAACGGTTGAAAGTCAGGTTTGCGAAAATCAAAGGTCCCACCATTTAATGCCTCTTTAAAAATATCACTTGTCATTATCTTCACCCTTATTCATCAATTTATTTGAACCATTTTACGTAAAGATAAACACCACCAGCATCATCAAAAAGACAATCAGTATTGATTAGGACCCCTGACTTTAGGAAAATATTACGACCAAAATCAGTTTGTAGTGGTGGAAAGACCATGACATTATCAGGAACCTTCCTACCGGTAATTTTTGCCAACAACTCTTGTCTGGTAGCGGGGTTAGCTTCACTATTAAACTGCTTTAGTAATGCCGCATTTTGATGTTGAATATCAAATAGTGGTACAAAAGATTTATCACGGAAATTAAAGGTGCCACCGTTTAAAGCGGCTTTAATTAATTCGTCTGCTTGAGTCATAATTATCTACCCCATTCTCTATTTTTTTAGAGTCTTAAAACTCTTGTGATAAGAATAACATTATCTAATTGTAATTAGTACCAAAAGCCCTCCAAGTCAACTTTAAAACGCTTTTAATCATTAATTACATCACAATCAATCCGTTCCTTGTGTTCACTTAAGTCGAGCCCCCTTGTCTCTTCCTCAGGGGTAACTCGCATCTTAGTAACGTGCTTTAAGACTAGCACAATTAGGAACACCATGATGGCAACAAACACAATACTAAAGGTCGTTGCAAGCAGCTGAATCCAGAACTGATGTAAAGAGCCGCCAGCAAAAATCCCACTGAATTTTACCTGAGGATTGATGGCCTTGCTGGCAAACAGTCCAGTCAAAAGACTTCCGACGATTCCAGAAATACCATGACAACCAAAGGCATCGAGCGTATCGTCAACGTGCAAACGTGGTTTTAAGTATTTAATGAACGTGTAACTGCACAGGGTGGCAATGATTCCAATCACAATGGCACTGCCAATACCGACAAAACCACAGGCCGGTGTGATGGCAACTAGACCACAAAGGGTTCCGGTACATGCGCCCATCAGGGATGGAGCTCCTAAGATGAAGACGTCTAAAATGATCCACGTCAACATGGAAGTGGCAGTGGCAATCGTCGTAGTCAACATGGCCTGAAACGCAATGTGATTAATGGCAAGGGCCGAACCGCAGTTAAAGCCGTACCAACCAAGCCACAGGATGACGGTTCCAAGAAAGACCCATGTCAGGTTATAGGCCTTATCGTTTTTACCACGATGATGTCTCCCAAGCATAATGGCCAAGACCAGCGCGGTAATCCCAGCGTTAATGTGAATGACCGTACCACCGGCAAAGTCCAGCACACCCATTTGTTGTAAGAAGCCTCCACCCCAAACGATGTGAACCAATGGGTAATAAATCAAGATACACCAGGCAATTGTGAACAGAATCAGAAATTTAAACTTCATCCGACCAACGATGCCACCAATCCAGAGGGCGGGCGTAATTACCGCAAACATCATCTGGAACAGCATGTAGGATCCGTTTGAAATGGGTCCAGCAGTAGCCGGAGCGGTGAAATTAAAGTTATGGAGCATAAAATCATGCAAACCCCCAATAATATTGAAGTAGTTTCCAGAAAACGACAGTGAGTAACCAATGATCACCCACAAAAGTACTGGAATACTGCACATGATGAACACCGACATGAGCGTGTTAACCACGTTTTTTCTTGAAACCATCCCGGCGTAGAAGAACGCCAGTCCTGGTGTCATGAAGAACACTAGAATCGTACATATAAACACAAAAACTTCGTTTGCTGCCATTTATGTCACACCCGTTTTCTAATTTAATGAATAACCATATTTTAGGCTTAAATTTACATTTGAACAGGTTTGATGTCTCAATATGTGACATAAGATGAATAATTTTTGCCAAGTCGCCTTTCTTGACGAGCTTCCCATGTCAGGGTTTAGTATTACATGCGTAAGTTGAAAGGAGTTAATGATTATGTCTGTTGAAAATAAAGTAGTCGTAATTACTGGTGGTTCTTCCGGCATGGGAGAAGCTACCGCTAAACTAGCACTGACAAGGGGTGCCAAAGTGGTCGTTGGATCACGTAATGAAGAAAAATTAGAACGAATGGCCGATGAAGTTGACCATCCCGAAAACTTTGCCTACAAACTAACTGACGTTACCAAGAAAGATCAAGTTCAAGCCCTAGTTGACCTGGCTATCGACAAATTTGGTAAGTTAGACGTCATTTACAACAACGCCGGCATCATGCCCCAAGGTCCAGTTGATGATCCCAATAAATTAAGTGAATGGCAAGCCATTTTGGACACCAATATCATGGGAGTCCTCAACGGAATTGTCGCTGCTGTTCCCCAAATGAAGAAACAGGGTCACGGTTTGATCATGGCAACTGATTCCGTTGCTGGTCACGTGGTTTACCCTGGTTCCGCCGTTTACAACGGTTCCAAGTACGCCGTTAAGGCCATCATGGAAGGCTTACGTCAGGAACAACACAAGAATGGTATCAAGACGGGAGTTGTTTCACCAGGTTCCGTTAACACGAACTTGATGTCCACCATTCACGATGACACCATTAGAAAAGGTATCGAGGACACCAGCAACAGTACCAAGAACGGCTGGTTAAGTTCAGATGATATCGCTGAATTGGCCGTCTTCATGATGAGCCAACCAGAAAACGTTGATATTAACGAAATTCTGGTTCGTCCAACCGACCAAGACATTTAACTTAAACCTAGTTTAAATTCAACTCCTACTCATGCGAGTAGGAGTTTTTCGTTACACAATCTTAATCATTTTGAGCGTTCATTTACTTGAATCAGACCTAAATTAAGCGTTAAATGGTTTCATATCGTAAGTTAAGAGAGGAGTTTTGATATGACAATTGAAAATAAAGTCGTCGTTATCACCGGCGGTAGCTCTGGGATGGGAGCCGCTACTACGAAGTTAGCCCTAGCACGAGGTGCTAAGGTAGTGGTTGGTGCAAGAAACCAAGATCAACTAGAACAACTCGCCACTGAAGTTGATAATCCCAAAAACTTTTCTTATCGGGTCACCGACGTCACGAAGAAAGAAGACGTCCAAGAACTAGTCGGCATGGCCATCAGTCAGTATGGTCAGCTTGACGTGATGTACAACAACGCTGGGATCATGCCTCAAGGGCCAGTTGATGATCCTGATCGTTTGATTGACTGGGAAAAAACCATCAACACCAATATTATGGGAGTCTTAAATGGCATCGTCGCTGCCGTTCCCCAGATGAAACAACAGGGACAGGGCCTCATCATGGCAACCGATTCCGTTGCCGGTCACGTGGTTTATCCTAATTCAGCAGTTTATAATGGTTCTAAATACGCTGTAAAAGCCATCATGGAGGGCTTACGTCAGGAACAACACAAAAACGGCATTAAGACGGGAATCGTTTCACCAGGATTTGTGGATACGAACCTGATGGATACCATCAACGACGATGAGATTAGAAACCAAATTGAAGCCGGTAAAAAAGGCTGGTTGAGTCCAGAAAACATCGCGGAAATCGCGGTCTTCATGATGAGTCAACCAGAAAACGTTGATATTAACGAAATTTTGGTTCGTCCAACCGATCAAGATGTTTAATTGAATTAGATATAAATAAACCTTCACTCAATGAGTGAAGGTTTTTTGTTTAAAAAAAGAAGCAACCATCACGTTACTTCTTTTAAAACATTATTTAGGTTCAATCTGGACCGTGGCACTCACTGGTCCGTCTTCTAACATTGGTGGCATGTATGGACTGCCAGCGTACTTCTTTTTGTATTCGTCACTAACCGCTTGTTTCGTCTCGTCGTCGTCATCGGCTTTCACGAAATTAACCTCGTAGTCCTGGTCAGCTAGATGAATCCGACCAGCGCCTTGCTTCATAGCCGATTTATACCAACTAGAGTTTTGACCATTAGCGGCACGAACGTACAACTTACCGTTTACAACCACTGACCAAATCCACGTTGGGGTTCCATAGGTCACCCCATCATCATAGAACGGTGAACGTGCATATCATCAGCTGGTGCAAACGCGTCTAATTGTTCTTTCGTCCAGTTTTTTGCCATATTATTCCTCCTCAATTAATCTTTATCAACAATGACCAATGATTTAATAGCCTGGCGTTTATCCATGGCCTCATAGGCATCCTGAATGTGATCAAGATCAAACCGCTTGGTAAAGACCTTTCCTGGATTAATCTTGCCATCTAAGACCGCTTTCAACAAAACTTCTCGGTCATAAGTGGTAACGGGTGCGATTCCACCACGTAAGCCAGTGTTGTTAAAGAACAGATTGTTAGTATTCATTTCGGCCTTTTGTGGAATTCCCACTCGACCAACCACGGCACCTGGTCTAGCAACCTTAGTTGCGGTATTAACCGATTGTTCGGTTCCAACACATTCAAGAATTGCATCGGCACCAGCTCCATCGGTAAGTTCCATGACGTGCTTAACGGCGTCATCCCCACGTTCTGGGACAATGTCAGTGGCGCCAAATTCTTTGGCTAACTTCTGGCGATCTTCGTGACGACTCATAGCGATAATCCGCTTAGCGCCACGCAACTTGGCCGCAATCACACCGCAAAGACCAACGGCTCCATCACCCATGACGACAACCGTATCACCGTCTTTGACTTCCGCACTGGCAGCGGCATGATAACCCGTTGCCATTACGTCAGCAAGGGTCACGAATGAATTCAACATCTCATCCGAGTAATCAGATGGCTGACCGGGAATCTTAACTAGCGCCCAACTAGCATTGATAAAGCGCAAGTATTGTCCCTGATAACCACCGTTAATGCCATTTTCCTTATTCATACAATTGCCGTCAAATCCAGCCCGACAAGCCGCACAATGACCACAACCATGTGTAAATGGTGCAATCACGAAGTCACCTGGTTTGACGTTTTTGACATCTGAACCGACCTCTTGCACAATGCCGATTCCCTCGTGTCCCACGGGACTACCGTGTTTTCGATCAGAAATACCACGATACCACCAAAGGTCAGAACCACAGACACTGGCTCGAACCATTTTAATGATGGCGTCAGTCGGTTTCTTAATCTTGGGCATCGGTTCGTCAACGACTTTCACTTCACCCGGTTTGATAAATTCAGTTACTTTCATTTCAATTCCTCACAATTCAAATCATTAGGATTTTCGGTTAATGGCGATGCTCTCCCTGACGTCTAGTTGTCGATCCTGTAACAGGCGGGTGGCCAGATCGGCAATACTGGCGATGGCAACCCGATTGCCACTAACGGACTGCCCCTTATACGTAATCTCGTACTCACTACTACCGTTATCAAACCAACCTGGTCGAATCAGCGTGTAGTCTAAATCAGAGCTTTCAATCACGTCAGCGGCTTTCCGGTACGGTTCCAGACGCGAATTATTCTTTAAGTTTCCACTGGATGAAACCTTAGCGGGAACCTCATTGTAGATTCCCATAGACGTGATGAAGATCAACCGTTTGACGTTTTCGTCATCCATTGCCTGAACAATGTTCTTAGCCATTTCGGGTAAATTTCCACTAAGAGCCACGAACACTTCGTCCTGACCTTTCACCACTTTTTCTAAGGCCGACAAATCATTCACATCACCACTAATGGCTTTTTCACGATCATTATTACTAAATTTTTGACCAGAACTTCTGGAAAACAAGGTCAGAAAGTCATCAGTCTGATCCAATAAATTTCTTCTGACGGCTTGTCCCACGTTGCCAGTTGCTCCGATAATTAAAATTTTTTTCATATGATAAGCCTCGTGTGCTTTAATTATTTAACAAAGTTCTGAATCGTAACGGGATCACGGTGATTGAAGAATTGGCTTTCACCCTTGTCTAAGTTGGCGATTTGCTTCATATCATCGTCACTTAATTCAAAGTCAAAGATATCGATGTTTTCTTCCATTCGGTTCTTATGAGTTGATTTTGCAAGCGTTACGATGCCACGTTGATATTCCCAACGTAAGATGACCTGACCAACACTCTTACCGTACTTTTCACCGATTGATTTCAACGTTTCGTTGTTGAAAATGTCATGCTTACCTTCCGCAAAGGGTGCCCAAGCTTCGGGACGAACCCCGAATGATTTAAGGTAATCAACTGAGGTCTTTTGTTGTTCCCAAGGGTTAATTTCGATTTGATCAATGACGGGTTTAACGTCGTTGAACATTGCTAAATTAGTGATTTGGTCGTCGTAGAAGTTGGAAACTCCGATGGACTTAATCTTACCCTCTTTTTGCATCTCTTCAAGCGCTCTCCATGAGCCAAAGGTGTCACCATAAGGCTGATGAATCAAGTACATATCAAGATAATCAAGTCCTAGTTTCTTGAGACTAGTCTCAACCATTTTCTTGGCCTTGTCGTAGCCACTGTCAGTGAACCAAACCTTAGAAGTCACGAATAAGTCTTCACGCTTAACGCCCGACTTCTTAAGTCCCCGACCAACGGCCTCTTCGTTCTTGTAGTATTGAGCGGTATCAATCAAACGATATCCTGAGTCAATGGCATCAATCACCGATTGTTCCGCCTGTTCAGGATCGGTAATTTGAAAGGTTCCAAAGCCAGTTGCTGGAATCTTGTTGCCATCATTTAAAGTAAAATATTCCATAATAGATCTCCTTGTTTACCGTTATTTGTTAACTAACCATAATTTACACCCTCACTTGGGATTCGATGCAAGTAAAGTGTTTCTAATATCAAAAAGGACAGCCACTAATGGTTGTCCTTAATTTATGCATTTTCAAATTTGGCCATCCAGTAAACGTCACGGTACTTGCCGTTGACATAAAACTGGCCCTTTAAAGTTCCCTCAATCTTAAAGCCAAACTTTTCGTAAATGTGAACGGCAGGCTTGTTTTCCACGTCCACGTACAGAAAAATTTTGTGAAGATTCAACGTCTCAAATCCATACTTCACGCAGGCATCAAACGCTTCTTGTGCGATCCCATTGCCCACGAATTCATCACTTAGGGCAATCTCAATTTCAGCATTACGGTCCCGTGAGTTAATGTCAATCAGTGCCACAATGCCCGCGAACTTTCCGTTCACATCAATCGCAAAATTGCGAATGGTGGGATCGTTGTTCTCACGTTCATACCTCGCTTCTAGTGACATCATCGATTCGTATGGTTCGGCAAACCAGTAATCCATGGTTGGCTTATCATTGAATAATTCATGAAGTTTTGGTAAATCAGTTTTTTCTAAGGCTCGTAATTTCATTCAAGTTCCCTCAATCGTTTTAGTTAATGGCATAATCTTATCAATTTTAGGCCACTTTGACAATTGGACGGAAACGATTCTCTATTCAGTTTTCGGCGTCTTTAAGACTGGTTTCTCCCAGAAATCGAGCGCCGCAATCGAATTAATAATGTAGTAAATGTATTTGCCAACGTTCGCGAAGTTGCCCTGAACGACGGCTTTAAGAAACTGGATCAGATTATAAATGAACCAGTATTTCCACTGCACGGTCAACTTCATCGCGTTCAAAATGTTGGCCGATAGTGACAGATCAAAGGCAATCACGACAATCCAGAATAAGAGGTGGGTAGATCCACTTGGCCAGCCAACTAGATTGGCCGCAAATGAAAACAGGAAACTACCCAACAAGATCCCAGTCATAACTAACCACTTCTTGACACCAGTGAAAGGGCGACTGGCCTGATATTTTTTCGTTTTCATCCATTTATTAATCGCAAACGTGTAAATGATGAAGGTCACGGGATACGTGACCACGGCGGCCTTATTGCCCAAGACGTAATCAATGAAGGCCGATAGCACGACGTTAATTAGCCCAATGATGTTTCCCAGATTGTTCATCCGACCGGTCAACCGGGTGGAGTAGATCGATAGGATTGAGTTCACGATCGAAATCATCCCAAAGGGCACAAAAATCGTCCATCCACCCCAGTGAGTCACATCCGCCAGATTCTCGGTTAGATAACCACTAGCAATCGAGGTAACCACCACAATCGCAACCCCAACTAGATCAAACCACTTACTTTTCGCTAATGCATGCCACATTATGAACATCTCCTCATTGTTTTTAGCGAGGCGTACCGGAAGCAACCCTCGTTATTGATTTTTATCACAAATAGTTGAACAGTTTAAGTATAGCATTTATCCGAGAAAATACTTAACAAAATTACCTAAGAAGTAATCCCTTCTCTTCAATTCATCATTAGTCTATAATCGATCTCAATAATCATATTCTATGGAGGTTTTTTATTTTGCACATTGACACGAAATTAATTCACGGAGGAATCAGTGGTGACAAGGAAACGGGCGCCGTTTCAGTTCCGGTCTACCGCACATCAACCTTCAAACAAACTAAGCTTGGTGGGAATCCTCGCTGGGAATATTCCAGAACTGGAAATCCCACTCGTTACGCCCTTGAAACCCAGATGGCTGACCTTGAAAATGGAACGGCTGGTTTCGCATTTAGTTCCGGAACGGCTGCCATCAACACGATCCTTTCGATGTACTCACAGGGTGATCACATCATCGTCGGACAGGATCTGTACGGTGGCACAATTCGTCTGATTAACCAGGTTATGAAACGCTTTGGCTTGGAATTCACAGCCGTTGACATGCAGGATCCTGACGCGGTGGAGAATGCTTTTCGGGATAATACCAAAGCGATTTACTTTGAAACCCCAACCAACCCACTGTTGACGGTCGCTGACATCAAGAAATTATCGGAAATTGCGAAAAAGCATGGTGCTAAAACCATCGTCGATAACACCTTTGCCACTCCGTACAACCAGAACCCGTTGGATTTAGGAGCTGACGTAGTCATTCATTCCGCTACGAAATACCTTGGCGGCCACAGTGACGTCGTAGCTGGGATTGCCGTGACCAACGACGACAAGATTGCCGAACAATTGGCTTTCTTACAGAATTCCATTGGGAGTACGCTTGGTCCCGATGACAGTTGGCTGGTTCAACGTGGGATCAAGACGTTGGGTGCTCGCATGCGAGTGCATCAGGACAACACAAACGCCATTCTTGATTTTCTTAAAAACGAACCTAAAGTGGCCAAAGTTTATTATCCTGGCGATCCCGAAAATCCGAACTACGAAGTTGCCAAGAAACAGATGCGCAACTTCGGTCCGATGATTTCATTTGAACTGCAACCAGGGCTCTCACCAAAAACATTTGTCGAAAGTCTTCAAATTATTACCCTGGCTGAAAGCCTCGGTGGAGTTGAAAGTCTGATTGAAGTTCCAGCAGTCATGACCCACGGATCCGTTCCACGAGAAGAACGCCTAAAGGACGGCATTGCCGATGGTCTGATTCGTTTGTCAGTCGGAATTGAGGATAAGGAAGACTTGTTGGACGATTTGAAGCAGGCGTTTGGGAAAATATAACAATTATTACTAGTTCTATTATTTAATATAATGCCATTGATTGTCTCAACAAGACATAAATAGACCTGTTAGAAATCTAACAGGTCTTTTTTATCCATATTAATAAAAAAAGCTAATCATCACTGATTAGCTCCACCAAATTAACGCACCTGAAATACGTGCTTGGAAGAGATCACACATATCTCTTCCTTTTTTATTACACTATTATTATATGTGATAAATTAAAAGTTGTCAATTCAACCTATTTTTACTCTCAATCGAAATTAATCTGTTAAACTAAAACCAAATAATCAATGGGAGGTACATTATGACTAGAAAAATTGGAATCATTGGTGACGGACACGTTGGAGCTACCGTGGCTAACTACATTGTTGTCAACGGTTTAGTTGATGACCTAGTAATGATTGACAAAAATGAAGCTAAAGTGAATGCTGACGCAATCGATTTTCGGGAAGGGATGCCTAATCTACCCTTTCACACCAATATCACCGTCAACGATTACGACGCTTTAAAAGACGCTGACATCGTTATTTCAGCCCTTGGTAAAATCAAATTGTCTAATAATGACAGTGATAATCGGTTTGCCGAATTATCTTTCAACATTGATCAAGTTAAAGAGGTTGCACCTAAGATTCGTGATTCAGGCTTCAATGGAATCTTGATCGCTATTACTAATCCGGTTGACGTGATTACTCAGTTGTACCAACAAATTACCGGCCTACCTAAGAAACACGTTATCGGAACTGGTACCCTTCTAGACTCTGCCAGAATGAAACAAGCAGTGGGCGAAAAATTAGGCATTGATTCGCGCTCCGTAACTGGCTACAATTTGGGTGAACATGGCAATTCCCAGTTTACCGCCTGGTCTACTGTCAGAGCACTTGACCAACCAATTACTGAACTGGCCAAAAGTCGCAATCTCGATCTAGACGCTTTAGACCAAGCAGCTCGTTATGGTGGTTTTACGGTCATGCAAGGTAAGGGCTACACGAGTTACGGCATTGCCAGTGCTGCAGTACGATTAGCCAAGACCGTTCTGTCAGATGCACGAACCGTTCTTCCAGTCTCTAACTATCGATCTGATTACGGAGTCTACTTCTCTTATCCAGTCGTAGTTGGCAGAGACGGCATCATTGAAGACGTCCCACTAGACTTAACCGACGAAGAAAAGGATAAGTTGCAAGCATCCGCTGACTTTATTAAGAAGAACATTGAAAAATATGGTGAAAAATAAGTGAAACATTTTCATTGAAACCATAAAAAAATGATTGCCCCAATCAGGCAATCATTTTACTTTCTATTTATAATGAGCAGCCAAGGACTTGAACCTCAATCTCACGAATAAAGAATTCGTTGCTCTAACAGTTGAGCTAGCTGCTCGCAATCAAAACTTAACTACAAATAATATTATAATGCATATTGTCACATTCGACAACACTTTTAGCCAATCAACTTCTTAAGTTTTTCGCAATGATTGGATTATTATTTGACTTAAAATACCCTACAATTGTTAGACATCATCTAATAATTATGGGGTATTTTTTATGGTTAAATCTTCAGCTAAATCATATACAAAAAGCGATCAAATTCATAATGAATTTGGTCGCTTAATGTTAACAGATATCAAAATCCCTTTTTAATTTATTATCTTAATACCTGGTTAAAACTACTATTGGTTCTCTTTGCGTTTCTTAAGTCCTTTAAGAGCTCCACAAAGTCCAATCATAGCAAGTTCAAAGATACCTACAGCAGCTAGATCATTGCTACTTTGTCCGGTTTGAGGTAACTTGCCTGCTTTACTATTTTTCTTAGCAGCGTTATTACCGTTGTTTTCCGAAGTATTAGTTGAACCATTTGTACTTACACTAGTTGAAGTGTTGGTTGAGCCATTAGTACTCATAGATAAACTATCACTGGTTGAAGCACTGCCGCTCATTGATGTGCTTGCACTGGTACTTGCAGAGTGGTTGTTGCTCATCGAAGTGATGGTTGAACCACTGGCACTCGTTGATTGACTAGCACTTACTGAAGCGCTATCGCTTACGGATTCACTAGCACTAACACTTGCGGAATTATTTTCACTCATAGAAGCACTTGATGAATCGCTAACACTTGTAGATTGGCTACCACTTACTGAAGTAGTACCGCTCATTGAGTCGCTGGCACTAACACTAGTAGAGTTACTTAAGCTATCACTAGTTGAAATACTATTGCTGTCGCTGTTACTCAATGAAGTACTAATGCTAGTAGAATTACTCAAACTGTCACTAGCACTTGTCGAAGCGCTGTTGCTAGTGGAAATACTATCACTGGCTGAAGCACTGCCACTTACAGATTCGCTGGCACTAGTACTCTCTGAGTGATTGTTGCTCATGGAAGTACTGGTTGAACCGCTGGCGCTCGTTGATTCACTACCACTTACAGAAGCACTGCCGCTCACTGATGCGCTGGCGCTGGTACTTGCAGAGTGATTGTTGCTCATTGAAATGCTGGTTGAACCGCTGGCACTCGTGGATAAACTATCGCTTGTTGATTGGCTACCGCTCATTGATGAACTAGCGCTGGTACTTTCAGAATGATTGTTGCTCATTGAGGTACTGGTTGAGCCGCTTGCACTTGTGGATTCACTACCACTTACAGAAGCACTGCCACTTACTGATGAGCTTGCACTGGTACTCTCAGAGTGATTGTTGCTCATCGAAGTACTGGTTGAACCACTAGCACTCGTGGATAGGCTATCACTTGTTGATTGGCTACCACTCATCGATGCGCTGGCACTAGTACTCTCGGAATGATTATTACTCATTGAAGTACTAGTTGAGCCGCTTGCGCTAGTTGATTCACTACCACTTACAGAAGCACTGCCACTTACTGATGAGCTTGCACTGGTACTCTCAGAATGATTGTTGCTCATTGAAGTACTGGTTGAACCACTCGCACTTGTGGATAGACTATCACTTACGGATTGGCTACCACTCATTGAGCCGCTGGCACTAGTACTTTCGGAATGATTGTTACTCATTGAAGTACTGGTTGAACCACTCGCACTCGTGGATTCACTACCACTTACAGAAGCACTGCCACTTACTGATTCGCTTGCACTGGTACTTTCAGAATGATTGTTACTCATTGAGGTACTGGTTGAACCACTGGCACTCGTCGATAAGCTATCGCTAGTTGATTGGCTACCGCTCATTGATGCACTGGCGCTGGTACTTGTGGAATTGTTGTTGCTCATTGAGGTACTGGTTGAACCACTTGCACTCGTTGATTGACTAGTACTTACGGAAGAACTGTCACTTACTGAGCTGCTGGCACTAGTACTCTCGGAGTTATTATTGCTCATTGAGGTACTAGTCGAACCACTGGCACTCATGGATTGACTACCACTTACAGAAGCACTGTCACTTACTGATTCGCTCGCACTGGTACTTGCGGAATGATTGTTACTCATCGAAGTACTGGTTGAACCACTTGCACTCGTGGATAAGCTATCGCTAGCTGATTGGCTACCGCTCATCGATGCGCTGGCACTAGTACTCTCAGAATGATTGTTACTCATTGAAGTGCTTACGGAAGTGCTGCCGCTTACTGATCCACTAGCACTGGTAGATAAGCTATCACTTGTTGAAGTACTGTTACTATCGCTAGTACTCAATGATGCACTGCCACTATTGCTAGTTGAGATACTCTGACTATCACTCGTACTTAGTGAAACACTGCCACTGTTACTTGTGGAAATACTTTGACTATCACTGGTACTCATTGATGCGCTGGCACTAGTACTCTCGGAGTGATTGTTGCTCATCGAAGTACTGGTTGAACCACTGGCACTGGTAGATAAACTATCACTTACGGATTGGCTACCGCTCATTGAGCCACTAGCACTGGTACTTTCAGAATGATTGTTACTCATTGAAGTACTGGTTGAACCGCTAGCACTCGTTGATTCACTACCACTATTACTAGTTGAGGTACTGTTGCTATCACTAGTGCTTAGTGAAGCACTGTCACTATTGCTAGTGGAAATACTTTGACTATCACTCGTGCTTAGCGAAGCACTGCCACTATTGCTAGTAGAGATACTTTGACTACCGCTGGTGCTTAGTGAAGCACTGCCACTATTGCTAGTGGAGATACTTTGACTATCGCTGGTGCTTAGTGAAGCACTAGTACTGTTGCTAGTGGAAATACTTTGACTATCACTGGTACTCAAGGAAGCACTACCACTATTGCTAGTGGAAATACTTTGACTATCACTGGTACTTAGTGAAGCACTGCCACTATCGCTAGTGGAAATACTTTGACTATCACTGGTACTCAAGGAAGCACTGCCACTATTGCTAGTGGAAATACTTTGACTATCACTGGTACTTAGTGAAGCACTGCCACTATCGCTAGTGGAAATACTTTGGCTATCACTGGTACTCAATGAGGCACTACCACTATTGCTAGTGGAAATACTTTGACTATCACTGGTACTCAATGAGGCACTACCACTATTGCTAGTGGAAATACTTTGACTGTCGCTAGTGCTCAAGGAAGCACTGCCACTATTACTTGTTGAAGTACTTTGGCTATCGCTGTTGCTTAGTGAAGCACTAGTACTGTTGCTAGTGGAGATACTTTGACTGTCACTCGTACTTAGCGAAGCACTAGTACTGTTGCTAGTGGAGATACTTTGACTATCACTGGTACTCAATGAGGCACTACCACTATTACTTGTTGAAGTACTCTGACTGTCGCTAGTGCTCAAGGAAGCACTGCCACTATTACTTGTGGAGATACTTTGACTGTCACTCGTACTTAGTGAAGCACTGCCACTGTTGCTAGTAGAGATGCTCTGGCTATCACTGGTACTTAGTGAAGCACTGCCACTGTTGCTTGTTGAAGTATTATTGTCACTTTCACTAGTTGAAGTGCTTAAGCTATCGCTTGCACTGGTAGATAAGCTGTCGCTCATGGAAGTGCTTGCTGAGTCACTTGCACTAGTTGATTGGCTGTCACTCATTGAGGTGCTGGTAGATTCACTACCACTTACAGAAGCTGAATCACTCTTGCTAGTTGAGTTACTATCGCTCATCGAAGTACTTGCAGAGTCGCTGGCACTCATTGAGTTGCTTGCAGAATCACTCTTGCTGGTAGATTGACTGTCGCTCATTGAGGTGCTAGTTGATTCACTACCACTTACAGAAGCTGAATCACTCTTACTAGTTGAAGTGCTGTTACTGTCACTCATTGAAGTACTTACTGAATCACTCGCACTGGTTGATAAGCTATCACTCATCGAAGTGCTGGTTGATTCACTACCACTTGCAGAAGCTGAATCACTCTTGCTTGTAGAAGCACTATTACTATCACTTTGGCTAGTGGACTTGCTTAAGCTATCGCTAGTACTTGTAGAGTTGCTGTTACTCATCGAGGTGCTTGCGGAGTCACTGGCACTAGTAGATAGACTGTCGCTCATTGAAGTGCTTGCTGAATCACTGGCACTGTTTGATAAGCTGTCACTCATGGAAGTACTTGCGGAATCACTGCCACTTACAGAAGCTGAATCACTCTTACTAGTTGAAGTGCTGTTGCTGTCGCTCATTGAGGTGCTTGCCGAGTCGCTAGCACTAGTAGATAGACTGTCGCTCATCGAAGTACTTGCTGAATCGCTGGCACTGGTTGATTGGCTGTCGCTCATCGATGTACTTGCAGAGTCACTTGCGCTGGTAGATAAACTGTCGCTCATCGAAGTACTTGCTGAATCACTTACACTAGTTGATAAACTGTCACTCATTGAGTTGCTTGCTGAATCGCTCTTGCTAGTGGATTGACTATCACTCATTGAAGTACTAGTTGATTCGCTACCACTTACAGAAGCTGAATCACTCTTGCTTGTTGAAGTGCTATTACTGTCACTCATTGAAGTGCTTGCGGAGTCACTGGCGCTAGTAGATTGACTGTCGCTCATCGAAGTACTTGCTGAATCGCTCTTGCTAGTTGATTGGCTGTCGCTCATTGAAGTGCTGGTAGATTCACTGGCACTGGTAGATAAGCTGTCGCTCATCGAGGTACTTGCCGAATCACTTGCACTAGTTGATAAGCTGTCGCTCATTGAGTTGCTTGCTGAATCACTGGAACTTGTTGAAGCACTGTCACTCTTTGAGGTACTTACAGAGTCACTGGAACTTGTTGAAGCACTGTCACTCTTTGAAGTACTTGCGGAGTCACTGGCGCTAGTTGACTTGCTATCACTCATGGAAGTACTTGCCGAATCACTGGCACTAGTTGATTGGCTATCGCTCATCGAAGTACTTGCGGAATCACTTGCACTAGTAGATAAACTATCACTCATTGAAGTGCTTGCGGAATCACTTGCACTGGTTGACTTGCTATCACTCATTGAGATGCTTGCCGAATCGCTACCACTTACAGAAGCTGAATCACTCTTGCTTGTAGAAGTACTGTTACTGTCGCTCATCGAGGTGCTTGCGGAATCACTTGCACTAGTAGATAAGCTGTCGCTCATTGAAGTGCTTGTTGATTCACTACCACTTACAGAAGCGGAGTCACTCTTACTAGTTGAAGTACTGTTGCTATCACTCATCGAAGTACTTGCAGAATCACTTGCACTTGTTGACTTGCTGTCGCTCATTGAAGTACTTGCGGAGTCACTGGCACTTGTTGATTTACTGTCACTCATTGAGGTGCTTGCAGAATCACTTGCGCTAGTAGATAGACTGTCGCTCATGGAAGTACTTGCTGAATCGCTTGCACTAGTTGATAAACTATCGCTCATTGAGGTACTTGCGGAGTCGCTTGAACTTGTTGACTTGCTATCACTCATCGAGGTGCTTGCGGAATCACTTGCACTAGTTGATAAGCTGTCGCTCATTGAGTTGCTTGCTGAATCACTTGCACTAGTTGATAAGCTGTCGCTCATTGAGTTGCTTGCTGAATCACTTGCACTAGTAGATAAACTATCACTCATAGAAGTGCTTGCGGAATCACTTGCACTAGTAGATAAACTATCACTCATCGAGTTGCTTGCAGAATCACTCTTACTAGTTGAAGTACTGTTGCTATCACTTTGGCTAGTAGACTTGCTTAAGCTATCACTGTTACTTACTGAGTTACTGTCACTCATCGAAGTACTTGCTGAATCACTGGCACTGGTTGAAGCACTGTCACTCATCGATGTGCTTGCAGATTCACTACCACTTACAGAAGCAGAATCACTCTTGCTGGTAGAAGTACTGTTACTGTCGCTCATTGAGGTACTTGCTGAGTCGCTGGCACTTGTTGATCGGCTGTCGCTCATTGAAGTGCTTGCTGAATCACTTGCACTTGTTGATAAGCTGTCGCTCATCGATGTGCTTGCTGAGTCGCTGGCACTTGTTGATCGGCTGTCGCTCATTGAGGTGCTTGCGGAATCGCTGGCGCTAGTTGATTGGCTGTCACTCATCGAGGTACTTGCAGAGTCACTGGCACTTGTTGATAAGCTATCACTCATCGAAGTGCTTGCACTAGTTGATTTGCTATCGCTCATTGAAGTGCTAGTTGATTCACTACCACTTACAGAAGCAGAATCACTCTTACTAGTTGAAGTACTGTTGCTATCACTCATGGAAGTACTTGCAGAGTCGCTGGCACTGGTAGATAAACTGTCACTCATTGAGTTGCTTGCTGAGTCACTTGCACTTGTTGAAGCACTGTCACTCTTTGAGGTGCTTGCGGAATCACTTGCACTAGTTGATAAACTGTCACTCATTGAGGTACTTGCGGAGTTGCTGGCACTAGTTGATTTGCTATCGCTCATTGAAGTGCTTGCTGAATCACTGGCACTGGTTGACTTGCTATCACTCATCGAAGTGCTGGTAGATTCACTGTCACTTACAGAAGCAGAATCGCTCTTGCTTGTTGAGTTACTATCGCTCATTGAGGTACTTGCAGAGTCACTTGCGCTAGTTGATAAACTGTCACTCATTGAGGTGCTTGCGGAATCACTGCCACTTACAGAAGCAGAATCACTCTTACTAGTTGAAGTGCTGTTACTGTCGCTCATTGAGGTGCTTGCGGATTCGCTCTTGCTGGTAGATTGACTATCACTCATCGAGGTACTTGCAGAGTCACTGGCACTGGTTGACTTGCTATCACTCATTGAGGTGCTTGCGGAATCACTTGCACTAGTAGATAAACTGTCGCTCATTGAAGTACTTGCGGAATCACTGCCACTTACAGAAGCTGAGTCGCTCTTGCTTGTCGATTGACTATCGCTCATTGAGTTGCTTGCTGAGTCGCTCTTGCTTGTCGATTGACTGTCGCTCATTGAAGTACTTGCGGAATCACTCTTGCTTGTTGATTGACTGTCGCTCATCGAAGTGCTTGCGGAATCGCTGGCACTAGTAGATAAACTGTCGCTCATCGAAGTACTTGCTGAGTCACTTGCGATTGTTGACTGACTGTCACTCATTGAGGTACTTGCCGAGTCACTCTTACTTGTCGATTGGCTATCACTCATTGAGGTACTTGCTGAGTCGCTTTCACTAGTTGATTGACTATCGCTCTTACTAGTCGATTGACTTAAACTGTCACTCTTGCTAGTGGAATTGCTTAAGCTATCACTTGTACTTACCGAGTTACTGTCACTCATCGATGTACTTGCCGAATCACTTTCACTAGTTGATTGGCTGTCGCTCATTGAGGTACTTGCCGAATCGCTTTCGCTAGTGGATTGACTATCACTCATCGATGTACTAGTTGATTCGCTACCACTTACAGAAGTGCTATCACTCTTGCTGGTAGAGTTACTTAAACTATCACTTGTACTTACTGAGTTACTATCACTAGTTGAGTTGCTCAAGCTGTCGCTTTGGCTAGTTGAATTGCTTAAGCTATCACTGTTACTAGTGGATTGACTTAAACTATCGCTGTTACTAGTTGAATTACTCAAACTATTACTATCACTAGTTGAGTTGCTCAAACTGTCACTCTTGCTAGTGGAATTGCTTAAGCTATCACTGTGGCTGGTTGAATTGCTTAAACTGTCACTCTTGCTAGTGATTTTACTAGTTGATTCACTTTGAGAAGTACTAGTACTCTCACTGTTGAATGCGGTACTAGAACCAAATTGAAGATACTTTGGTTGGTTTTGATTATTTAATAGGTTCTTAATTTCTTCTGATTCGTCATAGTTGCCAGGAACACCTACTACAACTTTACCAATTTTCCCATCATAGCCGATCTGGAAATATAAATAACCAACAGGTGAGGAGAAAGTTTGATCTCCAATTTTGACAGTGGAACTATTAACAATAAAGCTAGTGTTAGGACTAGCAATTAAACTATTAGGATTAATATTCTTGGTTAAATCAAATACCGCATTATTAGGATCAGTAATATTAACGGTGGCATTATCTCCAGAGTTATTTAACAGTGTAACTCGTTGGCTACCTGTTGATACTAATGATAATTTCCCATTACTCTCAACGGTAACAGCTCCACCATTATTTAAGTACAGTAGACTCTGATTGTTACTGTCTGTATTACCAGATTGATGATACGTAATATTAAAGTTACCACCACTGGTAATATCAACACTAGAACCAGTGCCAAGGAAAACGATGCCTCGTTGAGAAGCACTACCAGGCATAAAGCTCCCGTCAGCGGTTACATTTAAAGTTCCGCTATCACTAATTTGAGTGTGACCAATGGAGTAAATGGCACCAACTTGAGAATTAGAAAATGTATTATTTAAGTTAATGTTTAAGGTAGCACCCTTACCAATAATAATATTTCCGCTGTTAGTGACAATGCCGTAAACAGTACCATTAATATTGTGTTCATTAGAACCACTATTATTATTAGGGTTTAAAGTAACAGTCGCACCATTTTCAATGATGACGTCGCCACTTCCACGACCATCTTGAGTTAATTCAATCACATTATCACTATTGGTAGTCCCAGTGAAATTGGAATTAGCAGCGAAGGTAATCGAAGTAGCTTGAATTACCTGCTGACCACCAGCTTCTGTTGGGATAGATTTACCATTAGTAAATTTATTAGTATAGGAAGAAACTGAATGAGCAGTTACATTACCTTCGATCGTAACGTCAGTACCAACTCCAGGAGCATTGAAGCCAGAACCACCGATTCCATAAATGAACTGTGAACCAGTATAATTTACGTTGTTAACAACATATGATTTAGCTTGACTAATAAAGCCGTAGAAACATCTACCATAAATATCTAAATTGTCATATTCAATTATGGCATTACTATTGTTAACACCGTTATTCCAGTCATTAAAGGTGTAACCCTTTATGTCAATTGTGTAATGATGTCCTGCAGCTGAACCAATCGTTAAATTACGTGGATGATTAATTTGAGTGACTACTTCTTCTCCGCCGTTAAAGTTCCTCAAATTAGCAAAGTTAATATCACCAGTAACAACAATGTTATTAGCGGTACCGTTTACTAATTCATTGTATAATTCGTTGGCGTTGTTAACGTACACAGTATTTTGATCTTGAGCTGCTAAGACAACATTATTAGAATTAGTATTTTGTTGAACTTCACTAGTTGAATTCTGTGCACTAGTAGATTGTTGATCAGTTTGACTAGTAGAAGTGCTGCCGCTTTGTGACATTGAAGTTGAGTCATTTTGACTTGTAGATGCACTATTATTAGATAATACATTTTCACTGTTTGCCAAAACGTTGTCAGCTACAGTCGAAGTACTATTAGCTTCGCTATTCTTATTGCCACTTAAGTCCTTGATGTTAACGGACATATTGTTGTTTTCACCAATACTGCTTAATGCAGCTAAGGTACTGGTGTTAGGAGTTAACCCGTTTGCTAGGCCAACGTTAATTACTTGGTGTTGGGAGTCAACCGTAACGGTAGCATCGGCTGGTACCACTGCCTTAACCTGGTTATAAACCTTTTGGTTATTTGCTTCACTGGTACTTGTATCAGCAGAAGTTGAGGTACCGTTAACACTGTTGCTTTCGCTGTTAAGATTTGAAGCAGAAGTGATGCTCTGACTATTTTCTGTTTGACTGTTGCCTAATGAATTACTGTTAGCAGTCTCACTGTTAAGTCGTGCACCTGGTTGTAATGGAGCAATTGGCTGATTGTTGTCAGTAATTGTTTGACTAGCAGCTGTAGTAGAGTTTACTTGGCTAGTAGAATTAGCTAGCGGATTATTACTATCAGCTTTAGCTGTCTTACTGTCAGAAGTAGATGCAACTTTATTAGTTGTAGAGTTTTGATTAGATTGTTGATCGGACTTAGTTTGATTATTAGCCTTAGTAGAATCTGCTTGAGTAGCAGAATCAGCGGTTGAAGTATTAGTGTCAGCCTTCTTTTGACTATTAGCCGTTGTAGAACCGGAATTAGAACTAACCTTATTATCACTTGTTGAGTTAGTTGAATTAGCGATTGACATGGAAGCTGATGTCGAATTCGACAATGCTTCACTCATACTAGTAGAAATCTGGTCAATCTTGGCTTGTGAGTCTACCTGACTGCCGGCTGTAGAAGACGTGGTTTGTGAAGTTGATGAAATCGTTGCCGAGTTCTTATTCGGTAAGACATCAGCATCCTTATTTTCTTTACTAGTGTTGTTACTAGTTGTGGTAACGGAATTAGCAGAAACAGAAGCAATTCCAATGTTAGCGCCTAGTAATCCACCAATTAGTGAAATTCCAGCAACCATCCACTGCTTTCCAGCTTTGTACATTTTATAATGCGTTCTAGCATCGTCTTGAAGTGCTAAACGGATGTTTTGCTTTTTATTTCCTTTTCCTCTCATAAAAAAACTTTCCCCCTTAAATTTGTGAATAATCTATACTTAGATGGTCTTACTATATATCCAAATAAAATAATTTAGCCCATATTCCCAAAAATGGGACGATTTTTTCACTTGCAAACCCAATTTAATTTGAATATAAAAAAACAGCTGGAATTACCATCATTCCAGCTGTTTTTTGTATTAGTTGATATTCATTTTAATGAAGTTGTGAATCTCATTCCAAAAATCATTCTCATAATTAAAGACCGGCTGAGTCTGCAAAATAGATTGTGAAAAGCTTGGGAAAGTCACTTTATTCGTTAGCAATTTACCAATTTGTTCGTAACAATTACGAAGATGATCATCCATGGCTCCGCTCGCATTGATCGCTTGATAGACTTGCTTTAAGAAGTCAATGGCCTGATCTGCCTGGTGATTAATGTAAAAGTTCATTACAAAATCAATCGCGCATCCCCAATAAACATATATCCGATCCAAATCATTACTTTTAAGGCCGCTCAAAATCTTTTGTGATACCAAGAAATCACTATTGATCTGCTTTCCTGGAAACAAGGAGCGCTTTAAATTTAAATTTAAAATATTCAAATAGATATCAAAATCCGTTAGATCATCACAATCTTTAAAATATTTATCATTATTCTTAAAGAAGGATGACACATCCGGTTTTTGATTCTGCGCGATTTGACTAATAATCTGAGTATACGTATAAACCTTAAAAAAAGGTGACGTAAGCTGCAGACGATACTTATCAAGCCGATTTAAAATTGTTTCAAGTTTATCCGGATTATAATTATAAGTATTGTAAAAAGAAGCTAATGCTAATGTATCAATTAACTCATCCGTCGAAGGACTCAGTAATGCCAAAAATTCTTCATCAGAAATTCCCAACAATTTTTTAATCCCGAAAATGTACTCAAACGGAATGTCAATTTCATAATTGACCCACCGATAGTAACGTGAAGTACTTAAGCCCACTCGATCTAAAAATGAACTTATTTTAACTTTCCGTTGCTGAATTAATTCAGCTATCTTTTTCCGATCAATACTGACCGCGGCAACACTATTTTGTGGAATTTCTTTATTACGACAATGCAAATCGATATAATATGCAACTCCTAATGAAGGAAAATTCATTTTTATTACCCCGCTAAAGTGATAAAACTATAGACCAAACTGATAATAACTACGAATACCATAATGACTGAAACGATAATCATAATTACTTTCCCGCTGCTCTTGGTGTCTGATGCATCAACAACGTACTTCTTCTCTTCATCAAAACGTGACTTAATATCCTGCTGCAATTCTTTCAACTTAATTTTTTGCATTTTATTACCTACTTTAAAAACTAATCAACTACTACCTTTTTGGTGGGAATCCCCTTGTTTTCTAGTTCTTGCAAAAATTCCTTACTCATATGCACATCTTGAATGTAGGAAATTCTATCCGTCAGAATGTCTAACAAATTTTGTTTGACTTTTCCATCGGCATTAAAGGGTGATTCTTCCAAATAAAGCGTATTGTGTGACTTAGATTGCGATAATGCCCACAACTCAACCCCCATGTAGCTAATCCCAACGGAATCTTTAGGCGTTAAATACTTCCCAACGGTGTCAGCATAAAATTCATCTAAATTATTGAACTGGCGCTTGGTTTTTAACGAATCAAAATCTTCAATGGTAACCCAGTTCAGCTGCTTTTTATAAAAATAAAAGCACAAGACCGGAACGCCGGCATCATTATAAAAATCAATTCGTTGTGGTTGTCCCCGCGTATAGATAATGTTGCTGAACTTTTTCCCGTCGCTAACAAATTCCTCGATATAATCCAATTCGTCGTTTGGGAAAACATAGTCAACCTCTTTAACGTGCCGACGCGTATTCGGCCACAAAATGACATGCCCGATCGTGCTGCCGTTGGAGATGATATTGATGGTAAAATCAGCGTTCATAAATATCTCTGCGCCATCAACGGTAGGAACCCGGTTGAAAAACAAAAATGACTTTGGATCCATGTCTAAAGTGCGACCAGTAACGTAATCAACAACATTAAGACCACTGATATCATTTGCTAATAAAGCATCCCGAAAATTAGAAGCCGGTGATAAAGTAATTACTTTGCCATGACTTTTTTTGATTCTGTCCCTTTGGTGCTTCCAGATTAAATTTTGATCGTTTATTTTATTGGTTAGCTCGTAATGCATCAACAAACTCCTTCCACTTATTCGCAATTACATGATTTTGAAATGAAGCCATGGAACTGATGGTTGCTTTTTGAACCTGGGAATAATTTGACTTTAATAAGCGGTTAATTCCATTCGCTAAACTTTTTACATCGAAATCAACGTTATCATCCCCACGTTTGAAGTCTTGCAGGAATCCATTTACGCCATCTTGGATCATTTCAAGCGCTCCAAAACGTGCTTTAAAAGCAATTACTGGTAATCCAGCGCTCAACGCTTCTACCGTGGTTAACCCGAAGCCTTCTGAAAATGACGCTGAAATGAAAGCATCGTATTTGGGATAAACGTCCTCTAAGTGCTTGGACAATCCCTTTAATTTGATATAGCTTTCAGCCTTTTCTTTTTTGATCGTTTTTTCAATTAAATCCTTCTCGCCACCAGCACCATAAATATCCAAAGAAACCGTCTTTCCTTGTTTATGTACCTTAGCAACTGCCATCACCAACATATCAATATGCTTCTCGCCAGCTAGTCGCGAAGCAGTAATTAATTTGAGTGAACGTAATTTTTTATTCCGGGCCCTTGGTCTCGTTTTACTGCTCCCCTTATCAGCAACTCCACCAACCGGAATCGTAGCAAACTTGTCCTTTTTATTAGGAAAATCTTCAATCAGATCATTGGTTTGCATTTTGGTAGCACTAATAATTTTGTCGATATTATCAAGATGAGTTAACGAGTATTCATAGTAGTTATTCCACAATGGATAACGAGGGTCATTTCTGTCAGACAAGTGGTCCGCATGCACAACTTCAACAACTTTACTTTGGGGCATCTTAGGATATAACAACGCCGCTTCACTCTCTTCGCCACGATCCAAGAACCAGTTGTTAGAGTGACCATAAGCTTTATCCACCTGCTCAAAAAAGTATCGTTGGAGTTGAACCTCATTAGGAAAGTAAAGTTGATGACCATTTTGATTATAAAGATGAATATTTTTAATCAGGGTTTCTTTATGTCCGTTGTCATAAAAATCAAATGTGACCTTCTTCTCACCGGTCTTACTTGAATAAATTTCAACCTTCGAAAGGCTCATAATTAACAAATTGTGTTCTTTATTAGGAAATTTAACCATGGTTTCGATGATTTTCATCCCCGAAGCGGTCTGAACCTTTAACAGTCGGGTTGTATTGGTTCCATCAACAACCGTTTCATTTTTAACGGGATAGAACTTTTGAACTCCCTGATGTAAATAGTCGTCACCTAACACAAAATATTCGTACATATTAATAACCTGATCATTTTTTAGATTCCACGTGTCCATGGCCTCGTGTAGATTATTAATTAATTGCACAAAAATATAACGATATGGCAATCCGACTTCATCAAAACGACGAGCGCGATAAAATTGCGCATGTTCCACTCCGGAATTACCAATTCCCATGGCACGATTAATAAAAAAATTCATTGGTTGGTTATTTTTTACTTGTTCTTTCATCAATTTCATTCCTTTGCTTTGTTAATTTTAGAAAGCGGATATCCGTATGACCTTACCCTAATTGGCAGCTTTCCCAACTGCTTATCTTGCTTAATGGCTTTCAATAACTTATCAATTACTGCATCGACCTTGACCGGATCATTAATTTCACTGTTAGACAGTCGATAAAAGATTTGAACATGATCGCTTTGAACGGGAACCGTCCAGCTCCCCGAATCGCGGCGTCCAATGTACACATCCAACCCATTCGCCTTAGGATAGCTGAACTCCGTCAGCTTTAAATCAGGGCTCACCTTAAAACTCAGATTCTTAAAATTATCAGCTTCACCTAAGATAAGATAGCGAAACGTAATGGACTGATTGGATTTCACCACTAAGGATATTTCATACTCTGAGGCGTGTTCCGGATACTCAAAATCACCATCATGACCATTGATAATAATGTCTTTCATAAAATCATGGTACTGATCATATATCGTTACTTTGAAATAAACTGAGTCAGCTGGTTCATCCGTGAAATCACTAGCGAGGTGGTACCTATGCTTACCAAGTAAAATTGGTAATTCCCCTTGCATTCTGGCGTTTTGAAAATTTAGTCGTGAGTGCCAGGTGTAAACGCTCGTGCCAGGAGACAATAAAGGGGATGAATACGTGACCGCAGTTGGTGAATACGTGACCTGAGCTCCATACCTTTCCATGGGCTTAAGATATCTTCCCCACGTTAAAACCGTCATTGCTTCCAATTTCTTAACTCCTATCAAACTTTTCTTGCATCAAATTATGATATTGCCGCACAAACCAATTAACGATGCCATCCGTATCATCATTATGACGGCCAATTAATCCTTTACTGATTACTTTGATGGCTTGTTTTTGCTGCTTAAAATAATTAAATAACTCGTTGTAAGCACCCTTGTCGTAATCGTCTTGTTTCATATAGGCGATGGCAAAAATCGTTTTAGCAAAATGACCGTTCTTAAAATGATTCCAAAAGTATTGGTTAAAATGATCTTGGGCTTTCTGATCGGTACTACCCTCATGCATTAGTAACAAATCTAATGAAGTCAAAAAATCAGCGGGACGATGCAAACGCGAATTCTTAGCGATGGTGCCCAAATTGACTAGCGGCTTTCCAACAATCACAGCCGCCGGACTTAAATCAGTCGCATAGTAGAGGGCGGCGGTCGTTCCCATCGAAATGCCGGATAAAACTAACTCTTTATTAGAAAAGTTCAACTTTTTCAAGCAATCCTTGATGGTCGCGATTAATTGTCGTTCAAACTCCTTACTCCCAACGTAAAAGGAGCCACCTTCCATTCGTTCATCAGCAATTAATAAATACGGTGCGGAGCTAATGTTGCTCATCATCCGGCCCCCTTCAAATCCTTCAGCCGTTCTATAACCACTGAAGTAGACATTCAGAGGTGGTTTCAAATCACCAGGATTAAAGTAAGTCGCAATCTGGCCCCTATAATTTTGTTGATCGGTTAGGGTTTTAGATCCAACCATGTAAGTTCCAAGATTCCATCTTCGGTTTCTGATGTGAAGTCTTCGTAATGTAAACGATTCGATCGTGCCTTGCAGGAAGACCGAAACATATAGATTAGTAGGCTTTTTGGTCGTTTCGTAAGCAACCGGTTGGTCTAAATCAGACTCAGAAACAGTGAGCTGTTTTACGATCTGATCCGTTTCGACATCCAAAAAATACAGTTTAAATTGCACTTTTCCCGTACCTTGGAGTTTGTACTCTGGCCAAAACTCCATTAAAGTGTGATCTTTCCCTTGCGCTAGGGTCATTTGAAAATTAATGGCCTGGACCTGATCGGGCAAAGTTAAATTATGGAAACTAATCTGACCGGAACCGGTCTGTGTCATGTTGGGCAATAATTCAGAATTTACATCGATTCTGTCTTTGTCCAACCGATCTCCAAATTGACCCCCAAAATAAACCTGCTCAATTAGCTGAGTTACTTCATCAACATCCGCTAAGTTTGCGCTTTGCGCGTTTTTGTAGCTGAGGGCTTCACCAATTTCATCTGAAAAATTTTCCCCTTGCTGGTAAATAATATTATTGGCGGGAAGATCCTTAATCAGTTTCGGCATGATGTAAACCATGGACTGATTACCTAAGATAAACAGCGTATTGCTATATTTAGGGTCAAGGTGCTCCTGGTGTTTTTCATCCAATAGCTCTTGTTGCATCGCAAAAACGTCCTTGGGATCGGCCAGTGAAAAATACTGAAACTTGAATTTATCATTTAATGTTTGATTTAAATTCAACCGTTGCCCACCTAATTGAATGAGCTTCTTAGTCTTTGCCATTAATTTCGCCTCATTTCCTTAAAGATTGAATTGATTTCAGTGACAATCTTTTCACTGGAAAACATTTCAATCTTACTGATATCGGCAACCAGCGACTGGTTCCAATGATCCAAATGATCTAAGAAATAATTAACCGCTTTGATGAGATGCAAATCATTTTTAATGATGATGCCATTCTTGTCATAATCCACGTAGTTCGTTTTAACCACGTTAATTTGTGGAATTCCCGCGCTAATCGCACTAACCTGCAAATAAGGGCTCGGGAGCCGATTCAAATCAACCAAAACACGGGCCTCATGAATACTTTGCTGATAAAAGGATGGCTCATTATTAGAATAAATTTTGATCCGATCGAGCGTTTCACTCGCATCGACGAGTTGGTCCCAATTGGTTTGCTGCTCTTTTTCCTTCGCTCGTTTCCGTAGCTTAGGCGTTAACTGATGTCCCTTTTTTAATCTGAGGTACTTGTGCACCCACTTAAAATCAGTTGAACTTAACGAAACGTCGAAGTGGGTTTCTATTCCCGTGATGACTTCTTGTTTTAAGATTTCGTGAATATCTTCGTGATTTGCTCCAAAAGCGAGGGCCTTATCCTTACCCTTGATAACCACTTGCAGTAGCTTCTGGGTTAGTCGTCGAATGGTTCTTTCGGGCATTTGGTTAACTTTCCAAAAAATAACCTGCTGCTCCATACTATTGCTGATCCCTAAATTCAGATGGGCCGCGTATGGGGAAACAATTTTGACGTTCAGGGGATGTGCTTTCTCATGCCAAATCCGTTTGATTTTAGCGGCGAATAATTGGTTCGGCACTAGAATCACACTGTTCTTGGCAGATAGCTGGGCTAGAAATGGTCGCTTAATTAAGTTTGCATCGGTTAAGAAGCTACAGACCTGACACTTTCTTTGTAGCTCATGGGTAAGCGCTAAGCTATCTTCCGTCGGATTGTTAAGGATTTTAATATCAGGGTCAGCCTTGACCTGATTAAAATGATTTTGCGAAACCTCACTGATTAAATCCGTCAACTTAGAATAGTGCGAGTGCGTAAAGCGTTTTTGAAAGGGTTCAGCGATCTGAACCTGATCATTTTGAGTATGATTAATGGTTAAAACCACCTCTGAAAGTGGATTATACAATTGGGTTTGATAGGGAACACCATTATCGTACGTGCCCCTTCTTGATAAAAAGCCGCGCGAATCGAAATAATCAATGGCGGTTAACTGATCATCTTGATAATACTCAATCGTACTTAACACTTTTCCTGCAAAATAATTTGCCTTGGCGTACAATTGATCGTCCTTTAAAAATTGGACTCCTCGTGGTGAATAAACTCGTTCTAAATCACTAGAAAGGGGAAGATCCTCTATCGCTAACGGTTTGCCAATCTTAATGTGCACATCCTGAATTTCATCTAAGGCTTGCCAATACGGAGTACTAAGCAGTCCAAACTCATTTAATTGGTAAGTTAGCATGGGCAAAAAACTATTGGTAACTAACGTACAATCTTCATTATTATCCTGAAAAATCGCAAGTTGACTAATAATAATGTTATAACCCAGCTGCAACGTATAAGGACGCCAATTAGGGATAAAATAAACCATACACACTCCTACTAATAACTAAAAAATACGATAACGATATTTGTAAATCAGTGCCCGAATTTCTTGGGAAATGCCGTCTAAGATAGTAATTAAAATAAATAAGGACCCAAACAAAAACGAAAAATTCGTTACAATGGGAAAATATAAACCAACTACTAAGGGAGCTAAGGCAATCAACAAAATATAAATGGTACCGACAAACGACATAATGTTAACCTGTCCGGTCAGATACTTCTCGGTTTCTTTGCCAGGAGCCAAGTTAAAGATGTAATCGCCGCTTTCTTTTAATGATTTGGCAATTATATTGGGCTGGAAATTTACAAAGGCAAACAAATAACTTAGAACGATGATAATCAGACCGTAGGAAACAATTCCCTGCCACGTGTGATAAGAAAATAAAAGCGAAATAATTTTAGACAGCTTAGCGTTTACATTTAGGTTTGATACCACTAACAGTGGAATTGAAAACAACGATAGGGCAAACATAAACGGCATAGCGCCAGAAACCAGCACCTTAATGGGAATATATGAATCCGTTAAAAAACTATTAACCCCAATTCTTTCAACGGGAATTCGATATTCCCCCTCATTAACAAAGACCGTAATATAAACAAATAAAATGACGATGATGGCAACGATTATCCAACCGATAATCGAAAAATTCAGGGGCTTTTTTAGGCCTGAATCTAAAACGGTGGGCAGGTTTTTGACCAATCCTGGAATAATGAAGATACTGACTCCACCAACTCCAAGATCCTTATTTACGTCAGCCAGCCACACAATCAGCATGGCGCCAGCTAACAAGACCGTGAAGATGAACCAGAAAAAGGTCCCATCATCAAATCCCAGGGTCTTGGGTCGATAACGCAAGAATAACTTTGCCATCGCTAGGGCCTGCAGGGCCGCTAGCACAAAGGTAATGCCCTTTTGCCAGTATCCTGAAACCTTCTGAGACATTCGGCTAGTCGTTTTGTCGTCCACCGTCGTAATAACCTGCCATACAATTAAGGCCGTCATGTAAGGCCCTAGTCCTAGGGCGAATAAGCTGGGAACTGTGATTTGACTACCAAAGTTACTAGAAATTAAATTGATGTAGGCATTTTGATCTAACGCGCCAGCATAATTTTTTAATTGAAACCCTGGAATTAAGATAAATCCACCTAATTCAAACAAAGCCAATAAAAAGATTGTAAATGATCCCCGCTTTAAAAATTGCCTCACAACAAAATCTCCCTTTTTAACCTATACAAAAATCAAATCAATGGTGCCATCGTCCTTTTGTACGATTTCTGATAATAAGATGTTTCTAAGTATTAATAGATAAATTTTTTCGCGCATATTATGAAAAGCCCGACGCGCCTCGTGTTGATATTCATAAATTGGATTATGCTGACCCCAGTTTCGGCTGCTAACGGCTAATTTCAGCTGTTCCAGCGCATCAACTTGGTCGATCCACATCGTATCAATTGATTTTAATAAGACGAGTCGCTTGTACTCTAACAACTGATCCTTATTTTCAAATTGTTTATAGACACGCTGCTTTTTCGTTTCAATCATGTTTAACAACTGGGCTCTTAAGTATTTCCGGTCACGCCACCGATCCTTTAGGGTACTTTGATTAGGTAAAAACGAATAATCAATATTGTTATAAATGAAATTCGTGATATCAAAATAGTTTTTCCACTTCGGTAGGTAATTATCGATACAGGAATGAATCGCAGTATCAACGTAATGATCTAAATCATCAGACCGCATGACCTGATTACGGGTGTCGTAAAGGCAATTTCGCTGCGCCTTCACGACCTCATCAAATTTTAAGATGTTTTGCCGTTCGGAAATTTCACTATTTTTTTGGATCCCCTGTGCTTGATTAATAATGTTTTTAATCCGCGGCTTTTTTAGTGCACTCGTAACGTGCTTTTTGACCAACTTTTCCCGGTACCTTTTGACCCATTTGGGAGCATTTTCGGTAACAATCTTATCTTCCAGTGAAACATAAAACTTCGTGTCGCCGGGCTCACCCTGGCGGCCAGCACGACCACGTAGCTGATTATCAATTCGTAAGGAAGACATTCGTTCCGTTCCAACCACAAACAAACCGCCATTTTTAATGGCCTGATCGGAAAGCTTAATATCAGTGCCCCGGCCAGCCATTGAAGTGGCAACCGTAATGGAATTCGTCTTCCCAGCTTCAGCAATGATTCGACTTTCCTTGGGAGCACTATTAGCGTTCAAAATGTTATGGGGAATGCCTAGCGATAACAAAATATGCGAGTACAGTTTCGACATCGATACCGATCCGGTTTCAATCAGAACTGGTCGATGCAGTTCCCGCATTCGCTGAACCTCTTGCAGGGAAGCCTTAATCTTATCTTCGTTGGTGGCATAGATCTGGTCTGCATGATCCTTTCGAATGATCTTTTCATTGGTGGGAATAACAAACGTATTTAAATGGTAGGTTTCACGAAATTCGTCCGCATCCGTTTTGGCCGTTCCGGTCATGCCAGAAAGGCGGGTAAACAAGCGAAATAGGTTCTGATAGGTAATACTTGCTAACGCTCGACTGTCATCACTGATCTTGACGTGTTCCTTAGCTTCCAAAGCCTGATGGAGTCCCGATTGTAACTTGGTCCCATACAATTTACGTCCGTTCATTTTATCTAGTAGAACAATTTCATTGTTTTCCACCACATAACTTCGGTTTCGAACAAACAGACACTTGGCTTTCAGCGCTAAATTCAAGTGCTGATATAACTCATGAGCCTTAGGCGCTAGTAAATCGGGCACCCCCGAATACTCCTCTAAATTATTGATCCCGGTTTCGGTAAACCAGACCTTTTTCCCGTCTTCTGACTTTTTAAAATCAATCTTTTCGTCTAACTGTTGAATCATATTTTCACATAGCTGATACAAGTTGGACTGCACGTTTGGCGCCCCGGAGACAATCAGCGGCGTCTGGGCCTGATCCAATAAAATGGAATCAATTTCATCAATCAAGGCGAAATTCAAATGCTTAATATATTGGTTTTCCGGCTTCGTTGCTAAGTTGTCAAATAAATAATCAAATCCCAAGTTACTGTGGGTGGTGTAGACAATGTCCGAACTATAGATCTTCTTTAGGTCACGACTCTCATCATCACCGTCGTCCTCAGGGACGCCACTAGCAATCGTTAAGCCCAACCAGCGGTAGACTTTACCGATATCTTCCGCATCCCGTTTAGCCAAATAAGAATTAGCCGTAATTAAAAAGGCACCTTTCCCCACGAGTCCGTGTAAATACATGGGCATCGTGGCAGTCAGTGTTTTCCCTTCACCGGTTTTCATTTCGGCAATGTTGCCATAGTTCAAAACTACGGCACCTAGAATCTGCGTATAATATGGTGATAATCCTAAAACGCGGCGGTCAGCTTCACACACGGTGGCGTAGGCCTCCACGATCAAACTATCTAGTTTGGCTCCATTCTTTAACTGGTCTCTCAATCGCTTGGTTTGTTGCTTTAACCGTGCATCAGAAAAATGTTTTAAGTCTTTAATGCGTTTTTGCACTTTTAAAGCAATTTTTTTATATTTATACATTACTTAAAACATCCTCCTACTGTTTAAAAGTGATTTGAGCCAATCCTTCTCAATTACTTAATTATTTCACAAGCACAAAACATTTAGCCAAGCTTATTTTTTTTAATAATCATTCTTCTTACCATCGAGCAATTAATTACTTAACGGAAAAGTCCCCGTTGAGTAGCCTCTCACACCACTGTTACATATTCAAGAGCATTATAATTTTTTATGTTACACATATTTAATTATGTAACTTTTTAAATGGATTGTGATTAATTTTGAATTAAAATTATTGTGACTTTGATAACAATTTAAGAATAATTATTGTCTTAGAAGTCGACCATTATAGGCATTTATCGAATTACTGTCCTTCCCCCTCAATAAGAAAAAAAGAAATCACAAATGATTTGTGATTTCAAATTTACCTCATTTCGTCTCTTCATGGTTGCCATGACAGCCAAAATAACCATAAGAATTTTTGATAATAAAAAAGACCTACACCGATTGAAGATCGGTATAGGTCTTTGAAAGGATCAATTGTCTAATTTTGAGATAGTCCTGCATTTCGGTTCATTTCACGTGGCTTAATGCCGGCGAAGGTTGAACTTTCTAATTTGAAAAATTAAATAAATTAGCAACAACAAGATCACAAGTAACTCAAGCGCTCCCATGATCATCTTCATCACGTTGACTGGGTTAGCCACTTTGTAAACAACCGGAACACTCGTTTCACTTCCGGGAAGCAAATCGAGTTCATCTGAACCAGCTTTAATATTCACCGTTCCAACTTTTTCACCCTTAATGATGGGTGCAAGTGGCGTCTTAAAAATCTTGGAATTAGTATTTGAAACAAAATCAGTTTTTACCTTTTCGCCTTGCGGTAACCAGTACGTTTTCGGTGAAGTTGGGCCAATTTTCGTTGTCTTATGAACCCCGTTAACGACGTTCACCGTTTTAGTGGGCAAAACGTTGGCTCCAATCGTCGTCGGAAATAGATTTTGACTAATCTGATTTAGCATCAGCTGAGTCTGGGTAAACCGTTGATCCCTTGGAGCTCCCAGTACCACGGTAATAATCCGATCGTGATTGCTGGTCCCGGTTCCCACGAAGTTTTCACCAGCCGTGTCACTGGTACCGGTCTTGAGACCGTCAATTTTGAACGGATGAGTTTGTCCTAACAACAAATTCGTATTTTTATAAACTTTACCATCCCACTTCAAAGACGTCATTGAGGTGGTTTTCAAAATTTCTGGATGGTTTGTGATTAACTTTTGCGATAATTGGGCTAGACCCTCCGCTGACATGGTGTTTTCCGCATTGTCTTTCAGGTTGGGATCCTTTAAAGCCCCCAGATCACTGTTGGACAGTCCACAGGCGTTATATAGTCGAGCGTTTTTGATACCTAACTTATTAACTTCCTGGCTCATCATCTTGCCAAAGTCGTGGTTAGGTCCCGCCAGATATTCTCCTAGCGCCATGGCAGCGGCGTTAGCGGAACAAATTAGACTGGCATCGTAGAGTTGCTTGACCGTGTAGGACTTCCCGGCTTGGAGAGGAACGTTGGTAAAATCACTTCCCTGACTTAAATTGGCCACTTTTGGACTGATTTGGACCTTGCTGTCCCATGAAATCTTTTTGGCCTGAATTTGATTTAAAACAATATATGTAGTGATAAGTTTGCTGAGGGAGGCGATGGGAAGCTGTTGCTTGGCATTCTTATCGTAAATAATTTGACCGCTGGTAGCGTCAACGGCAATGGCACTCTTGGCACTTATGTTAATTTCATTTTGTGAAATGGGTGGCTGCCGGCTACTGGCAGTGACCGTGTCGGGATTAAAGATGAGTGGGATGACTAAAAAGATAAGCGAAAATAGGACGCTTAACGTTAGAACCTGATGTTTTTTAGCATTCAAAATCAGATGACCTCTTTTTTATTAAATAATATTTTTTATAAATAATCTTAACATACTCATTGTACTAAACTAATCAAGTAATAAAAATAATAAGCTAACAATCTCGTCAAAGATAGTTAGCTTAGACTTCCATTAATAAAATTTAGAAACCAGTAGCATTAGTTCCACCACAACATCACATAAACAATGGTGGCGAAGGCAAAGAAAAGCCCGTTAATTACGTAGGTTTTCTTAGTTGGATAACACATAAAATCAACCAGGTTCAAGATTAATAAAATGGGCATCCCAATCACCGAAAAGCCGGTTATCATTGTATCAATAAATTGTGGGATCTTCATCCCAATCATGATTAGTCCAAGAATCAGGGCCGCAATCACGTATACGATATTGACAATCAACATTCCCCGTGACGCGTACCTACTATTTTTAGTCTCAATCGGCTTCGTCTTTTTGAAGAGCACGTTATAGAACAGCGCGTAAACGACCGCGAACACGATAATTCCGTAGATCAGAATGATGAAAAACATGGCTGGACTGAGTGTGGGACTGGCCTTGATGTTTAAGACCGCAAATAATTCAGGAAAACTACCAAAGACCATCACCGCTGATATCAGTGGTGACAAGACAAACTTACCTAATGATTTAAGTAAACGCATATGGACACTCTTCTCTCGATTAAATTCATTCCTTAGATAAATTATACTATAAACGTAAAAAATACCAACTAACCCATTTTAGATTAGTTGGTATTTTGTTTTAATTATCATTTAAACTAATTTCTTCCGAATATAACCAGAACAGCCATCAATCACCATTACCATGACGACGATTCCGAACAGGATGATTCCAACTCGTGGCCAGTTTCGAGTGTTCAAAGCCATGATCATCGGCGCACCAATTCCGCCAGCTCCTACCAAACCAAGGATGGAGGCAGAACGAACGGAGATTTCAAAACTATACAAGGTGTATGAAATCAAAGCTGGTAGGATCGTGGGCCACGTTGATAACGCGAAAACCTGGGGTTTACTGCCACCGGCGGCCACAATTGAGTATTCCGAACTATGATTCATTTCTTCAATTGACTCTGAGAACAATTTTCCTAACATCCCAATTGAATGAATTCCAAGGGCCATAACACCAGCAAAACTACCGGGTCCCACGGCTTTAATGAACATAATTGCCAGTACAATCTCGGGGAAAGCTCGGATTGCGGTCAGAAGAAAGGTTCCCACTTTGGAAGTCACGTTATACTTACTGTTCTTGCTTCTAGAAGCAAAGAAGGCAAAGGGAACACTGATGATGGCGGCAATGATGGTTCCTAAAAACGCAATTGCCAGCGTCATAATCAGTTGGGAAACGAGGTCTTCTCCACTGCCGTTATAGATATAAGCCCAGTCGGGATGAATTAGTCCCATGAAGATGGATTTCGAAACCATCCCAGCCGATTCCTGAATATGACTAAATTTCATGTCAGAAAAACACCAGCCATAGATCACAATAATGATAATGCCCCAGATGATCCAACTGTAGCGATCTCGACGCTTTTGTTTTTCGTTAATTTTGGGAATGGTCACTGTAGTTTCCTCCTTAGATAATTGCTAAGGATGTCGATTACTAGGACAGTTGCAAACGTTGCTAGAATTACAACCGCCGTTTCTGAATAATTAAATTCGTCAATGGTCTGCTGCAGGTACAATCCTAATCCACCTGCTCCAACGTATCCTAAGACGGTTGAAGAACGAACGTTCACTTCGAGGGTGTACAAGAAGAAACTGCAGAACTGTCCCGCAATTTGGGGAATAATCGCCAACCGAATAATTTGGATAATGCTGGCACCAGAAGCCTTCATTGCTTCTGCTGGACCCATATCGACCGTCTCCAACACTTCGTAGAAAAGCTTGGAAATCATTCCAAACGAGAAAATCGCCAGGGTGATCGTTCCAGTTGTGGGACCAATGCCAAAGATGGCTACCAGGATGGCAGCAAGCAGTAGAGATGGCAACGTTCGAACAATATCTAAGACAAAGCGTGATGTGCCATGAACAACCATACTGTGATCCAGATTACGAGCCGCCAGAAAGGCCGCTGGAATTGCAAAAATCGTTCCAATCGTGGTTCCCAAGATAGCCATCTGAACCGTCTGGACCAGTGGATCCCAGATGAAACTAAAGTAGGACCAGTCTGGATTGCTCATCTGACCGATTAAAACCCCAAACTGAGCAATGTTAGAGACAAATAAACTTGGATCGACCCCACAAATCTTCAGCGAGTAAAGAAACAGGACAATTAGGATGGCAATCACGATAATGCCCTTAATATGATATTTTTTAACAAATGATCGCTTGGGCACTTCGCTAGTATGCATTAGCTATTGCCTCCCTCATAGATCTCCTTTAGATCATCGGGCGTCGACTGAGCAGCCGCTTTATCAAACACTAATTTTCCGTCCCGAATTCCGATAATTCGATCGGCAAACTCAAGTGCCAGGTCAATGGAATGTAAGTTAACGAGCACCGTGTCGTGATCCTTGACGTTTAGATTTCTTAAATCTTTCATGACGCCCTCACTCGTTTTGGGATCGAGCGAGGCCACGGGCTCGTCAGCCAAAACCAGGTCAGGTTCTTGCATCATTGTCCGGGCAATGGCGACCCGCTGCATCTGTCCCCCGGACAATGAGTCAGCCCGATCGTACAGCTTTTTTAACATATTTACGTGGTCCAGTGATCGGACCGCTTTTTCTTTGTCTTCCTTACTGTAAAGTCCCAAAATGGTCTTCCAGGTTGGATAATAGCCGACCCTTCCACTTAAGACGTTTTTTTGAACTGTAAGACGATTAACTAAATTAAAGCTTTGAAAAATCATGCCAATTTTGCGTCGAAAGTGTCGGAGTTCCTTACCCTTTAACTTAGAAATGTCAGTACCATTGATGAAAATTTCACCATTAGTGATATCCTGCATTCGATTGATGGAACGAAAAAGCGTACTTTTCCCCGCTCCGGATAGTCCGACCACGGCAATGAATTCGCCACGTTTCACATTAAAACTAATATCGTCTAATCCTTTGATACCGTTCGGATAAAGCTTGGTCACATGATTCACTTGTAAAATGTCGGAATCGCTCAATTTACTCCTCCTTAATTATTCTTTCGTCTTGCTAATCTTGTTGGCTTGATCCATGTACGAATGGAGTTGCTTGAACTGAGCTTTCTGATATGGAACGTATCCCTCTTCTTGATAAATCTTGAAGATGATATCGTGTCCCTCTTTCGTCTTAGCCATGTTTTCGTATGCTTTAGCAATCTTGTTTTTCCATGACTTCGACATGTCACTTCGAGTGGCTACGACATCATTAGGAATAGCCTTAGTCGTATAGATAACCTTTGTGTCCTTCATAACGTTCGGATCGTCCTTTTGAACAAGGGTCTGAGCACCTTGGAAAGTAAAGGCGGCATCGTTGTTCTTGTTTAAAACGGAAAGGACAGCTTGATCATAACCATTAATAACATCGGTCTTAATGCCATCCTTGTTGATGTTAATTCCGTGTTTCATGAGTTCCACAACGGGGTAGACGTAACCAGCCGTTGAATTAGGCGTTCCGATCGCGATTTTTTTACCTTTTAAATCATTAATATTATTAATCCCACTGTCCTTACGAACAACGACTGTCGAGTAAAAATGATCTGATGTTTTATTAGTAAGCTGTAAAGTCTTCGAATCGCGAGCCTGTCTGGTAGCTTGAACCAGTGGGGCCACCTGATAATTCTTTTGTGCTAATACAAAGTCACCAGGGTTCATCTCCGAAACATCTAAAGTCTTGGATCCCATGGCTTGAACGAGTGAGTTCCCATCCGTTGAAACCTTGACTGTGACAGGGATATGTAACTGTTTCTCTAATTGTTTGGCAAGTGGTTTGGCTTCAGCATTCGCTTGCCCTGCGTTAACTGATGGCGTAAATCCGACCGTTAACTTCTTGGGTTTGTAATTGCTAGACTGCTTGCCACAGCCCACTAATCCGATTGATAAAAAGGTGAGTGCTGCTCCTGCGGTGATCCATTTCAAAACTTTCTTAAGTTTCATTACGAAGTCCCTCCCAAAATTGTTGTACCAGACAAATTAATAATACCATTATACATACAATTTTCAACATATATCTTTATATTGTTCGTATTTTATCCATTATTTGGATTTTTATAAGTATTTTGTTCAATTTATTAATTAATTAACGAATATTAGTAATTATAATAATTAAATGGGTCACACCATTAAATACGTGCTGTCCAAGTCAAAATTTCTTTTAATAAAACTAATTTGTTTCATGTGAAACTATTTTATTAGTTAATTTAACTCCAAATAATAAAATAATTGACAAGCTAGTGAATTAGAAATAGAATTAAAGAGTAATAAAAAAGGAAGAGATGCTGTAGACATCTCTTCCCGCGCAGATTTATGTGTTATTGGACAAAAAACTAATCTTTATGATTAGCTTTTTTTATTATCTCATATAACGGAATGATTTTTTATGTTAAATAATAATTGACATTCTTCATCAACGGAAATAGAATAATAATATACTAAATAAAAAAGAAGAGATGCTGTTACCATCTCTTCTGCATAGGTTTAGTGCGTTACTGTGGATAAAAAGCTAATCTTTGCGGTTAGCTTTTTTTATTATCGCGTATGCTTTGGCAAAATTAATTGCTGCACGCGAGACAATAAGAACCACTACTGCTAATGGTACAATCCCAATAACCAACTTTCTTCTGTATTCAAACGACTCACCTCTTCGTTAATTATTAAGGTGGAGATGAGGTTCAACACAGTAAACCTACTAAAGCTCCAATTGGTGATCAAATCAATTGTCGCTCTGTATATAATCATACCTAATTATTTCAGATAATGGAACACAAAAAGCATCCCCACTTCCAAAAAAGTGAGGATGCTTTTTACGTATTTTATTTCGTATAAGTTCGAATCTTTGGTGCTGTGTATGTGGTCATAAATTTATAGATTTCTGGCAGTGAGTCCGAAAAGAGTAACTTCTTGCGATCTTCTACCGTCAAAAATTCTTTTTCGGTCATTTCGTCGAACATCTTCTTCAAGGTATCATAGTATCCTTGCACGTTGTAGATTACGCATGGATCGTCATTATCACCAATTCGCGCCCATGAAAATGCTTCAGAAATTTCTTCCAAAGTTCCTGGACCACCAGGAAGTGCGATGCATCCGTCGGACTGAGCAAGCATCTTTTGTTTCCGAATATCCATGTTAGGAACAACTTCTAGACTAGTAAGTCCGTCCATGCTGGCACCGCGATCAACAAGTTCTTTGGGCATAATTCCATGAACGACGCCACCTAGTTCCAAGACGGTACTGGCAAGCAGACCCATGAGTCCAACTCCGCCTCCACCATAAACTAATGTCAAATCGTGATTGACCAACCATTTAGCTAATTTCTTGGTAGCGTTTTGATATGCGGGATCGTTGCCGGGAGCAGCGCCGCAATATACTGCAACTGATTTCATTTTTATTTTTCCTCATTTCAATTTATTTTTACATTAAGTAGTGTACCACGTCACTTCAAGCCAGTAATAACAGGTGCTTTGGCAAATTGTTTCATGTGAAACAAAAGGGTTATTTTTTATGCTCATAATATAAGAAAACCTCGTTACATAATGCAACGAGGTTCTAATGGACGATGCTTAAAATATGGCTTGCAAAAAGCAGCTTATGTCATAAATAAAGTAACACACTATTTCGAGTCTTACTCGCCCAGATACTATTATAATAGTATCTTAATTTATTATAATAGTAAACTATTTACCAAAAGTTTTGTATGGAAATTTGCATTTCTTTTTTATCACTTTTGTTAAATTTGAATCTATATTTTTACCGTATAAGTAATGAGAATTAATATTATTTACAACAAAATCAGCAGCTTGGATTTTGTAATTTCTTTGAGAGTCGACATATTCAACATTAATATTTACGAATGGCCTATTAAAATCTCCCCATACTTTTTGTTTTATATACTCACCAAATGTTTTTTCATGACCAACTTTTATAGTCCTATTATCAAGATGAATTTTTAAGTTAGATAAATTATCATAGTCCTTTAATATATCTCTCACTAAAAAAGATAATAAATAATTATACAAAATATTCTGATGATCTCTTAAATTCCCATAAACTTGTTCTAAATCAACTACAACATAATAAATACTTGAAATGATATTACTTATACTTCGATAATAATAATCTTTAATTATTATGTTACATTCAGCAGATTTAACTTCTCCATTATTAGTATAACAATTGTTAAATTTTCCCTTAGCTTTTCTACTGCATTTTTTAATCTTATTTTTTAATTTTTTACTTTGTTGTCTATTCTCACAGCATATTCCAGCTATCGTAAAATAACGTCCCTGTGCACCTAAATTTCCAGATTCATCAATATACAAATCAATAATATCCACACTTCTTACCATATACATTTATAAATATTGCATACTATAATTATACATAAAAAAGTTAATATACAAAATAAGTAAACTACATTAATTTTTACTTATTTATCATAAATACTGGCATCACATTTAAAGGGATGCTCCTTAAATAACTTACTGTAAAAAGCACTCTCGGCGAAAGCTCGATTCAACTTCTTTATATCGCCATGCATTCCCGGTGCATCCTTCACAAAGTTTCCATCTACACCAAAATTCTTGTCGACATTTCGAACTGATGTCGGTTTTGGGAGAGTGAAAAAGCCCAATTGTCCAAGCGTCGGCAATAGTGCCGGGTACGAGAATTGACCACCACGCGAATTATTAGAGTAGGTAATAATTTTGGCGGGTTTACCCTTTGCTTCAAACGCCAAGAAGTCGAGTGCATTCTTCAAAACGGCAGGAAAGGAATGGTTATATTCGGGAACCAAAAAGATATATCCATCCGCCTTCCGCATGTCATCAACCCATCTTTGTTCATTAGGCTTTAATACTCGATTGGGGTTGTCCATCGGTGCCATGCTTTCGTAGAAAAACGGCAAATTATAATCCGATAAACTTATAAAATTAAACTTAACATCATTTACTTTTTCGAACTCATCCTGTCTACCAAGAAGATACTTAAAGAGCCGTCTACCAAGGCTTTCATCCCTGGTGCTTCCTAAAATCACATTAATTATCATTGGCCTTACCTCCATTCTCTTCTAATAATTATACCCTAGTAAAAATAAAAAAACCGAACCAGCCATCTCTAGCCGATCCGGAATTTTACTTATTTCTTAGTTTCTTCTTTGGGACGATCAATCACTCTCACCTTATCGCCACCGATGATTAACTGATCACAGATGTTCAGGAACAATCCATGTTCAACAACCCCAGTATAATTCTTTAGGTTGTGAGCTAATTTAGCTAAATCAGCGTCATCTGGGATCGTAATATCGATGAGGTAATTTCCTGAATCCGTCTGAAGGATGTCACCGTCGTCTCTAAAGCGGAACTCGGGCTTGTACCCAGCTTCGTTTAAGTAACGGAAGACACCCATTCCACCGAATGGAATTACTTCAACTGGTAACTTCTGACCCGCTAAGGTCTTGTGATACTTAGTGGAATCAACAATCCAGATGTTCTTGTCCGACATGGTGGCAACTAATTTTTCAAAGAGAAGGGCAGCTCCACCACCCTTGATCCCGTTGAGCTTATCGTCAACAGCGTCAGCGCCGTCAACCGTTAAATCAACGCGATCAATTGTATTAACATCAAGCATTGGCATGCCGAGACTTTCGGCTAATTTCTCGGTTCCAACGGAAGTTGCGACACACTGAATGTCGAGACCTTCCTTTTTGATTCGTTCATTAATCGCCTTAACGAAGTAAGCAGCCGTACTACCCGATCCAAGTCCCAGCACGATGTGATTAGGAACCTGTGCAGCCGCATATTCAGCAGCTTGCTTCTTCTCTTTCTCGATGGCTTCCTTGGTCTTGGAAGTTTTGCTGATAACGTCTAAAACATCCTTTTCGTAAGGAATGGAGTTCTGCGCACCGGCCACCTGAACTGTCAAAGAAGAGGCGTGGTTCGCGTACAACATCGCGTCACGAATGTTGGCACTGTTTAAATCCAATCGGGATGCCAAGGCACCAATGAAGGTGTCTCCGGCAGCCGTCGTGTCAACCGCTTTTACCTTAAATGCTGGGATAAACGCATGGCTGGCTGGAGTGGCGTAGAACGAACCCTTGTCACCAACGGTAATGATTACCATTCGAATTCCTAATTTGAAGAAGTATTCCGCATTCTTCATCATGGAATCATCATCAATGACTTTAATCCCAGTGAGAGCTTCGGCTTCCGTCTCATTTGGGGTAATAATGTCAGTTAACTGTAGGAGTTCTTCTGGTAACTTTTTGGCTGGTGCCGGGTTCAAAATGGTTTGAACCTCATTCTTCTTGGCAATCTTAAATGCTTCAATAATGGTTGGTACTGGAATCTCTAACTGCGCAATTGCTCGGTCAGCATTCTTAATGGCGTCTTCGTGTTGATCAACGTCTGCGGGGGTCATTGACATATTTGCTCCGCCATAGACGTAGATCGAGTTCTGTCCAGTACTGTCAACGGTAATGTAAGCTTGCCCGGTTTGACGAGCTTGAGTAGTAATTACGGAATCAATGTTCATTCCGTCTTTTTTAAATCCTTCAATCATGAATTTGGCGTCTTCGTCATCACCTAATTTCGTGATGAACGTTGTGTCAGCACCAGATCTTGCTGCAGCAATTGCTTGATTGGCACCCTTTCCGCCACCATGAGATTCTTGGTGGTTTTCGACCGCCAGGGTTTCACCTGGTAACGCATATTTATCAACGTTTAAAACTTTATCAACGTTGGTGGATCCGATCACAACAACTTTTTTACTCATTTTACTGCCTCCCTATTTGCAAACGCTTTCATAATATATGATATCATTGTGGGAAATAGTTGTATATAGATTTGGCTAAAATGATGTTTTATCACAGACAGTTAATTAATTCTTCAATGGTAAGTTTATCGACAAAAACACTTCACTCATTTAACCACTTCAACCCTTCATATTTTTAAGGTACCATACACGGTACCCAAAATGTTAATTTACACAAAAAAAGAGACGCCCTCAGGCATCCCTTTAAACCATTTAATTTATTTCTTCGATTCGTCTAAAGCCTTTTTAGCTAACACAAAGTCTCCGAATGTTGCGGAACCATTGTGAGGTACAACCGGACGACTAATGTACTCGTCAAGCGGACCAACATCAAGGTAGTTATCGAACAAGAGGTTGAATTGGTCACGAACCTTTTCAACGAATTGGGGAGTACATACTCCTCCACCAAGCACGATTTGATCAGGACGGAAGTTAACCGTCAAACTGATGACACCTTGAGCCACATAGTAAGCAATGATGTTCCAAACTGGATCATCTGGTGGAGTATCTTGACCTTTAATGTTATTTCGAGCTTCAAAAGTTGGGCCCGAAGCAACCCCTTCAAGACAGTCACCGTGATAAGGACAGATTCCATCAAAGTCCATGTCATCTCTGTGTCTCTTAACCCGAATGTGTCCGAATTCAGGGGTTCCACGAACTCCTAAGAATTCATCATTAATGACAGTTCCAGCACCAATTCCGGTTCCATCAGTGATGTAACTAACCGCTTCAATCTTGTTATTAGACTGACGACGCTTGATGTATTCACCATAAGCTGAACCGTTAACGTCAGTAGTCCAGTAAACTGGTACACCAAACTCGCGTTTCATGGTTCCAACAAAGTTAACGTTGCTCCAACCCTTTTTAGGAGTCTTGATGATCCAACCGTATTTGTCAGAATCTTTTCGAACATCGATTGGGCCAAATGAAGCAATTCCAAATGCATCAATGTGGTCAAACTTCTTAAAGTATTCCACTACCTTAGCCAAGGTTTCTTCTGGCGTAGTAGTTGGAATATGAACACTATCAACAATGTTGAAATCGTCGTCACCAACGGCACAAACAAACTTTGTTCCACCTGCTTCAATGCTTCCATATCGCATAAACATGATCCCCTTTGTAACATTTTGTGTTTCATTTATTGATATAAGTATAAAGCGCTTACATATCGAATGCAACACTTTTTATTCATTAGTTAAAAAATTAAGTAATCAGTAAACAAAAAGCTGGACTATTTTCACATAGTCCAGCTTTATTTTATTTCTTTTTCGCAATTTTTCCCTGCTGAATGTATACCGAAAGAATCGCAATGTCAGACGGATTAACCCCACTAATGCGGGCCGCCTGAGCAATCGTCTCTGGCTGAATCTTCTCCAACTTCTGACGACCCTCAGTCGCAATCCCATCAATCACGGAGTAGTCAATGTTGTCCGGAATCTTCTTTGATTCCATCTTCTTCATGCGGGCAACCTTGTCCTCTTCCTTCTTGATGTAACCAGCATACTTAGTTCGAATCTCAACCTGTTCCACCACTTCTGGATCCAATTTTTCGTCGGGTACTGAAATGAAATCAAGCAGTTTATCGTATGTTACATACGGACGCCGCAAGAACTGCGCCGCAATAATACCATCTTTAAGCGGTTTGTCACCCTGAGATTCCACAAACTGATTAACTTTTTCACTTGGTTTAATCCGAACGGTATTCAAGCGCTTAATTTCGTCTTCAACCGCCTTGCGTTTGGCAACAAACTTAGCGTAACGCTCATCTGAAATCAGTCCTAACTCATGACCAATTGGGGTTAAGCGCATATCAGCGTTGTCATTTCTAAGCAACAGTCGGTACTCGGCACGACTCGTCAAAAGTCGGTATGGTTCGTTGGTTCCTTTAGTAACCAAATCATCGATTAAGACCCCGATGTAGCCCTGATCACGCTGCAGAATCAACGGATCCTTGCCCTGAATCTTCAAAGCGGCGTTAATTCCGGCAATCAGCCCCTGACCAGCAGCTTCCTCGTATCCAGAAGTACCGTTGGTCTGACCGGCACTGAATAATCCGCTGACCTTCTTGGTCTCAAGGGTTGGTTTCAATTGGTAAGGGGAAATGATGTCGTATTCAATCGCATAACCGGGACGCATCATTTTGGCGTCCTCGAGTCCCTTCACGGAATGCAACATCTGTTGTTGAACCTCTTCTGGAAGGGAGGTCGACATCCCATCGACGTACCATTCTTCGTTGTGGCGTCCTTCCGGTTCTAAAAAGACCTGGTGTCGCTTCTTGTCCGCAAACCGGACCACCTTGTCTTCGATTGAAGGACAATAACGGGGTCCCACACCTTCAATGACCCCAGTAAACATGGGAGCACGATCCAAATTATCCTTGATAATCTGGTGAGTTTCCTCGTTCGTATACGTCAACCAGCAGGAAATTTGTTTCGAAACTGGCAGGTAGTCAGCATACGGGGTGGTGTAACTAAAGTGATGAGGTGTTTCATCCCCAGGTTGTTCCTCAGCTTCATCGTAATGAATGGTATCACCGTTCACTCGTGGTGGGGTTCCGGTCTTAAACCGCTTCAATTCGAAACCTAAATCTTCCAAGTTTTCTGAAAGATGAATGGCTGGAATCGAGTTATTTGGACCAGATGAGTACATCAACTCACCAATGATGATTTTGCCACGGGCGGCAGTTCCAGCACAGATCACAACTGCCTTAGAATGGTACTCCGCTCCGGTATTGGTAACGACGCCTTCAATCTGACCGTCTTTAACAATCAAACGATCGACGATTCCCTGACGCAAAGTTAAATTAGGCTCTTTTTCAAGGGTATTTTTCATTTCATGATGGTAAGCATGCTTATCGGCCTGAGCTCGTAAAGCCCTGACCGCAGGACCCTTTCCGGTGTTTAACATTCGCATCTGAATGTAGGTCTTGTCAATATTCTTTCCCATTTCACCGCCAAGGGCGTCGATCTCTCTGACCACGGTTCCCTTTGCGGGTCCACCAACTGATGGATTACATGGCATAAATGCCACCATATCAAGGTTAATTGTGACAAGGAGTGTCTTTTGACCCATGCGAGCGGCTGCCAGAGCGGCTTCACAACCAGCGTGTCCGGCACCCACCACGATGACGTCATAATCGCCACCGTTATAGGTCTTCTTCACTTCTTGTTGTATCATTTTATTCATTTAGTAACCTCCATTGAGTTAATCGCTTACTTACCCAAACAGAATTGGCTAAATAATTGATCCAACAATTCGCCATCGTAACTGTCTCCGGTGATCTCACCAAGTAAATCCCAAGCATTCGTCATGTCAATCTGAACTAGATCGACGGGCATCCCGTTATTTAAGCCATTTTCAACCGACTGAAGGGAATCACTCGCCTGTTGTAAAAGACTAATATGGCGGGCATTGGTAACCATGACGTCGTTTTGAGAACTCTTGATGCCACCATTGAAGAACATTTTGGCAATCGTATCTTCAAGTGACTGCGTTCCGTTATCCTTCGTCGCCTGGGTCTTGATGATATTTTCAGCGTGATAACGTTGCTTTAATTCGTTAACATTAATTTTTCCCGGTAAATCGGTCTTGTTCAGTAGAATAATCCGTTTACTCTTCTGGGTCAGATCAAGCAGTTCCCGGTCCTCGTCAGTCAGTGGCTCACTGGCATTCAATACCAGCAACACCAAATCCGCCTGTTTGATGGCGTTTCGGGAACGATCGACCCCGATTTTTTCAACCTTATCTTCAGTATCACGAATACCGGCAGTGTCGACCAAGTGCAGTGGTACCCCGGAAACGTTGACGTATTCATCCAAAACATCTCGCGTAGTCCCTGGCACATCGGTTACAATCGCCTTATCCTCGTGAAGCAACCGATTCAACAGACTCGACTTGCCCACGTTTGGTCGTCCAACAATGGCGGTATTCAGACCGTCCCGCAGGACTTTTCCCTGCTTCGCCGTCTTCAAAAGTTGGTCGATTTGGGCCTTTAATTCCTTCGATTTGTCCATCAGGAGTTTCGACGTCATGGTCTCCACGTCATCGTACTCAGGGTAGTCGATGTTGACTTCCACTTGGGCCAAGACGTCCAAGATGTCCTGTCTGAGATGCTTAATGAGGTGTGAAAGGTTGCCATCTAGTTGATTCAAAGCCGCTTTCATTGATTCATCGGTCTTGGCTTCAATTAGGTCCATCACAGCCTCTGACTGGGACAGGTCCAAACGGCCGTTTAGAAAGGCACGCTTGGTAAACTCACCCGGTTCCGCCATTCTGGCACCGTTACTTAGGACCAGCTGGAGAATCTTGTTAGTAGCCACGATCCCACCATGACAGTTAATCTCAATAATGTCTTCCTTGGTGTACGTCTTCGGTGCTCGCATAACCGAGACCATCACTTCATCAACTTCACTGTTGTGGTCTGACGGATCAACGATGTGACCGTAGTTAATCGTGTTAGAAGCAACTTTTGCAAGGTTCTTACCCCGATAAATCTTCTCAGCCACCTTCATTGCATCCGATCCACTAATGCGGACAATCGAAATGCCACCTTCACCAGGTGGGGTTGAAATTGCTGCAATTGTATCGTAATCAGTCGTTGTCAGTGCCATATCCAAACTCCTTTCTCATTTAATCGCATAAAAAAAGTACTCAAACCACGCCCTGTGCGTGGATAAAGTACTTTCACTACTTTACCTATTCGAATTTACAATCCTATATATACTAGGACGAAAATTTTATTTTGTCAATTATTTAGCGAGGAGCCACCACAATCGAACGGTGGGGTTCGCGTCCCGCTGAATACGTCATCACTTCTGAACTGTCCTGAAGTGTCACGTGAATTTGTTTGCGCTCAAAAGAGGGCATCGGGTCCAAGTAAACTGGTTTGCCTGTTGCCACAACTTCTCTAGCCGTCCGTTCGGCGAGACTAGTAAGGATCTGAAGCCGACGTTGGCGGTAATTAGCCGTGTCGAGTTCAACTTCCAGGTAGCTAATTCCCATGTTATTTAGGTAAATATTGCTCAATTCCTGCAGGGCGTTAATCGTCCGACCGTGCTTGCCGATTAACAAGCCTTCTTTGGGCGTATCAAAATTAATGGTCACGTGGCGATTGTTCGGCATCTCGTAGCTTAGTTCAGCCTCAATCCCCATTTGATCAGTAATGGCCTGTAAATATTGAATTAGTCCACTTACCGCCTCGACGTTTTTGGCGTGACGATCTTCGGTTTGGACCGGACTAGCAACAGCCGTACTAGCCTCCTTTTTGACTTTTAACTGACTTTCAGCCCGTTTCGGGGCTGGATCAGATGTTTTAACGTTCATTTCAACTTCTGCGGGATGCTTGAAAAATCCTAGAAATCCCTTACTAGCGGTTTTAATAACCTTAATTTCAACATTATTACGATTAGTATCAAGTGATTTTAAGCCATTTTGGATGGCTGCTTCGATGGTGGCTCCGGTGTATTTCGTCATTGTTGCTTCTCCTATATTTGTAAATGTCCAACGGTATTAATATTATCACAAATCAAATCGTTGAAGGAATAGGAATTCACAGATGTAATATTACAAATTACGAGAAAACAAAAAAAGCAGACCACCGTCTGCTTTTTTATTCGTTAATTATTTGTGATGTTTACTCTGCTTAGCTTTCCGAATGGCCTTTTTAACAGCCCGATCGTGTTGACGTTTTTCACGTTCTTTTTCTTCACGTTCACGATTGATCTTCCAGGGATTCTGGATTAACAACGTCTGAACTACTTGGAACGCATTCGTAACCACCCAGTACAAGGACAAGGCTGATGGTACGTTCAAAGCGGTGAAGAAGATAATGATTGGCATCCCAATCGTCATCATCGTTGTCATTCCGTTTGATTCTGGTTGGCCTTTCATAGACAACCAGGAACTAAGAAAGGTGAATAAAGCGGCTAGCACAGGCAAGATGTAGTACGGATCCGGATTACCAAGCTGCAGCCACAAGAAGTGACCAGTTCTTAGAATGTGAGTCCGCCAGATGGCTTGATACAAGGCAAAGATCACTGGTAGTTGAACAACCATCGGCAAACATCCGGCCCATGGATTAATGCCAGCTTCCTTATACAGCTTCTGTTGCTCCGTCTGTAATTTTTCCATTGTCTCGGAATCTTTACTGGAGTACTTCTTCTGCAGGGCCTTCAGTTGCGGCTGAATTTCCTGCGTCTTCTTCATACTCTTAGTCTGATACATCATTAGTGGTAGAAGGATAATTCTCACAATAATGGTGAAGATGATAATTCCGATTCCGTAGTTATCACCAAAGAATTTTGATAACCAAATAATTACTCTCGAGAAATTAAGGACAACTAAGCCATCCCAAATCCCCTTACTATGGTTAGTAATTGGAGCGTTACTACATGCCGTGAGCACCAGACCAAGGCTGGCAATCATCGCCGTAGTAGCGATTCTTTTCAATTTTTTCAATTTTATTCCTCGCTATAATCAGAATCTAATAGATGAGCTAACTTTAAAACATGAATCAGGCTCGCCTTGACGTCTTTTTGTGACATTCCATCAGCTCTGGGACGTGCAATGACTAAAAAATCCACGTCCGTTCTTAGATCCGGCTTCAGTTCTGTGATCGACTGGCGAATTCTCCGTTTGACCCAGTTTCGATGAACGGCATTTCCGATCTTCTTACCCACGGAAATTCCAATCCGGAAGTGTTTCTGTCCCGGTTTTTCCAGCTGGTACACGACAAATTGTCGGTTAGCAACCGAATCATGTTTTTCGAAAACCTTTTGAAAGTCAGCCTCTTTTTTGACACGGTACGATTTTCTCATGAATAATCTCCAAGTATTTTCAAAAAAATAATGAAAAAGACCACTGAATGGTCAGTGGCCTATGCCGATAATACTTTTCTACCTTTTTGACGTCGACGTGCTAAAACTCTACGACCCTTGCCAGTGCTCATGCGTTTTCTAAATCCATGAACGCAGTTTCTACGACGTTTCTTTGGTTGGTAAGTTCTTTTCATTACTAACCCTCCTTACTAATTAATCGCCTATATTAAGTTGTCTATTCAATAGCTTTTCTAACTTATAGTATCACAAATCTAATAATCTTCAAATAGGGATTTTAAATTAATACACAACACTCCGTTCGCTTTAAAAAAGTTTCATAAAATTTGCCTGTGGATTATTGTGGATAACTCCTGTGGGAATTAACATGAATTGAACACGTTTTTGAACAAAAACACAGCATGTTAACAACGTTAAACACAATCTGTGGATAAAGTTCATTATCAAGCCTCAATCCCCACTGTAACAACAATTAGTTATGCACAGCAAACTGTCGATTTCAGCAAATTATAAATTAATTTTTAGACTTATGAACAGGTGTGTGGATAACTAATGAACACCCTGTGAAACATTTATACACACCCTGTTTTTTCTGTGGAAAACTTTTTTTCTACATGCTAGAATACAATCATAATTTAAACACAAGGAGTCACTCTCAATGGATCAAAACGAATTATGGGACAAAATTAAGAATAAATTTAAAGCGGATCCGAAATTTGAGGGCACGACATACGATACTTGGATCGCCACCGTGAAACCAATTGCATACGACGGCGATACCTTGACACTCGAATTACCATCTTCGCTTCATCGTGACTACTGGGAAAAAATGCTCAAAAGTCAATTAGTTGAGTACGCATACTCCATTACTTATAAGAACATTTCTCCTAAATTTGTTTTAGAGGAAGAACTACAAAAGGAATCAAAACCCGCTGCAAAGCCAGCCGATGGCGGCCAAGACTCTTACAGCTACACCGATACCCACTTAGAACCAAACTATACGTTTGAAACCTTCGTGATTGGCCAGGGTAACAAAATGGCCCAAGCTGCGGCTCTCGCTGTTAGTGAATCACCCGGAAAATTATACAATCCGCTCTTCTTATATGGAGGAGTTGGACTGGGGAAGACCCACTTGATGCACGCGATCGGAAACAACATCGTCAAGCATGATCCCAGTCAGCGCGTGATGTACGTGACGAGTGAAAAATTTGCTAACGATTTCATCGGCGCCATTCAAAACAACAAAATGGATGAATTTCGTCACGTCTACCGAAACGTTGACGTTCTTTTAGTGGATGATATCCAGTTTTTTGGTAACAAAGAGGGCACCCAGGACGAATTCTTCAACACGTTTCAGGCGCTCTACTCCAATCATAAGCAAATCGTGCTAACGTCCGATCGACTTCCAAACGAAGTTCCCAAACTAAAGGATCGCTTGGTCTCGCGGTTTGCCTGGGGACTTTCCGTTGACATCACCGCGCCCGATCTGGAAACCAGAACCGCTATTTTGCGTGCGAAGGCCAAGGCCGACAATATGGACATCCCGGCTGACGCCCTAGGGTACATTGCCAGTCAGATCGAATCCAACGTGCGAGAACTGGAGGGGGCCTTATCCAGAGTGCAGGCGTATGCCAAGTTAAACAACGCACCCATCGATACCGAACTGGTCGCAAACGCACTTCGACCGCTCAAACTAGCGAAGGCACGCTCCGCTCTGACCGTTTCGGACATCATTTCGAAGGTGGCGTCCTACTATCACATCAGTGTCAAAGAAATTAAGGGCACCAAACGGGTCAAGGCAATCGTGGTTCCACGTCAGATCGCGATGTACCTGTCACGAGAAATGACCGACAACTCGCTTCCAAAAATCGGCGATGAGTTTGGCGGAAAGGATCACACCACCGTCATTCACGCCTACGACAAGATTAGTCGCGCATCCGCCAACGATTCTGACTTAAGCAAACAAATTTCGGACATTAAGACGGAGTTACAGCACTAACCGTGGTTCGATTTAAAAATGTTATAATTACGGGTGTGGATAACCTGCAAATAACTCAATGAGTTACTCACAAAGTTATCCACAGTTAATAACTTTTATTCCGTAAATAATTACCGAGTTATCCACAGTATTAACAGTGCCTACTGCTTCTACTGTTCTTTATATCTTTAATTAAGTAAATAGACATCACATTTTCAGGGGGACATTTGGCAATGAAATTCGTAACGAACCGTAATGCTTTTATCAAAGCACTCAATACCGTATCAAGAGCAATCTCATCAAAAACCACCATTCCAATCTTGACTGGTTTAAAGATGGACGTATCAGAAAGTGACATTCTTCTCACTGGTAGTAACGCTGATGTATCAATTCAAACCAGCGTTAAAGCAAGCAATCCTGACAACGAACTAACGATTAAATCAACTGGTAGTATCGTTCTACCGGCCCGTTTCTTTAGTGAAATTGTCAAAAAACTTCCTGACAAAACGATGTCACTAGAAGTTGGCGATAATTTTCAAACGACCATTAAATCAGGCAACTCTGAGTTCACCATTAACGGTCTTGATGCCAATGGTTATCCGCACCTTCCGGAAGTTGATACGGAAAACACCGTTGATCTAGCTGCCGACATTTTTAGACAGGTCATTGGTCAGACGGTCATTGCCGTTTCAAAGCAGGAAAGTCGTCCAATCCTGACAGGGGTTCATTTCACGCTTGCTAACAATAAGTTACTGGCCGTTGCGACCGATAGTCACCGTCTTAGCCAACGAAGAGTTAGCCTGCCAGCCGATGACGACGGTAAGTTTGACGTGGTGATCCCGGGAGACAGTTTAAAAGAACTTTCCCACATGTTGGACGGAATTGATCAGAACATTCAGATGAATTTATCAGAAAATCAAGTGCTCTTTACCCTGGGTGACACCAGATTCTATTCTCGCTTACTTGAGGGGAACTATCCGGACACTTCCCGTCTGATCCCGAAGTCATCTAATACTAAGATGGAGTTTGCAGCGGGCGACTTACTTTCAGCCATCGAACGAGCTTCCCTTCTTTCACACGAATCACGAAATAATGTCATTAAGTTGACCATTAAACCCAACGACCAGGTGGTTACTATTTCCGGGAATTCACCTGACGTAGGAACAGTGGAAGAAGACTTGAAGCCAAAAAGTTCTGAGGGTGAAGACCTTGAGATTTCATTTAACCCCGATTACATGAAGGAAGCCTTGCGGGTCTTCGGTCAGACTGACATTGAAATTTCGTTTACGTCCGCCTTACGACCATTTACCTTGGTTCCAACCGAAAACAAGGAAGATTTCATTCAACTCATTACCCCCGTTCGAACCTTTTAAATTAATAAATGATGATCAACGACCCCAAGTTGAGGTCGTTTTTTTGTGCGTGCAGTTTGAACTTACAAAAAGTTGGTAAATTAGTCAAAAAGCTCAAATTTCCATTTATTTACGAATATGAGCTTTTTAGTGCATTTGAGGCACTTATGTATGAAAAAGCACAAATGAGCATAAAACGCATAAAATCGCCCAATTTGTGTACTTTTGCCTATTTTTGGGGTATAATAGAAATAGATTTGAAAGTGGGTGAATTCATGAAAAAAGACATTTTCATAACGACTCCGTACATAACTTTGGGGCAACTTCTAAAAGAAGAGAACATTGTGGAATCAGGCGGAAAAGCTAAGTGGTACCTAAAGGAAAACATGGTGTACCTAAACGACGAACCTGAGAATCGACGTGGGAAGAAACTCTACAAGGGTGATACGGTCTCAATTCCAGACGTAGGAATGTTTTTTATTAAGACAAAGTAGGGTTAAGCATGCAGCTAGAAGAATTGAAATTACGCAATTTTCGTAATTATAAAGATGCTGATGTTCATTTTTCAGACGGAGTGAACGTTTTACTTGGACAAAATGCCCAGGGAAAGACCAATCTACTTGAAGCAATTTACGCGCTCGCACTCACTAAGAGCCATCGGACGACTACCAATCGTGATCTGATCAATTGGAAGGAGAACCATGCGCAACTATGGGGACGAGTTAAGAAGAATCATACCACCACTGAACTAGAACTTGATTTTGGTAAAAATGGCAAACGAGCCAAGGTGAATCACATTGAGCAACCCAAGCTATCGTCATACGTTGGGCAGCTTAACGTGATTTTATTTGCCCCCGAAGATTTGTCGATCGTAAAGGGATCACCACAGGTTCGTCGGCACTTTATGGACATGGAGTTCGGCCAGATGAGTAATCGCTACCTGTACAACACGACGCAGTATCGCCGGATCTTGAAGCAGCGAAATGCCTATCTGCGGGAACTCTTGTTACACCGACAAAGTGACATGGTTTATCTGGACGTTCTGTCGGACCAGCTGTCAGCGTATGCCGCCGAGATTATTTTTCAGCGTATTCAGCTGATTGCCAAGCTACAGAAGTGGTCGCAGGCAATTCATGCTGAAATTTCCCAGCAGAAGGAAACGTTACGCTTTAAATACGTAACATCCTTAAAGAAGGCGGACCTGACCTCGGTGGAACAGATCTATCAGAGTTTGTTAGCCAAGTTCAAGGCCAATCGTGACAAGGAAGTGAAGCAGGGAACGACCATCTTTGGTCCGCACCGAGACGACCTTCACTTCATGGTCAACGGGAAGGATGTTGCGACGTTTGGTTCGCAGGGTCAGCAACGAACCGCCGCCTTGTCTACGAAACTAGCAGAGATCGACTTAATGAAAGAAGAAACCGGGGAGTATCCGGTTCTTCTACTTGATGACGTGTTATCCGAACTGGATGAGAGTCGGCAGACCCACTTGCTAACGGCCATTCAGGACCGGGTTCAGACATTTTTGACCACCACAAGCATGAGTGGGGTGGCATCTAATTTAATTAATAACCCCAAAACTTTTCACATTGAAAAGGGAGTCATTGTATCCGAGTAATGTAGTTGAGGAGGAATTGTAGTGACTGATGAAGAAAAAGCAGCAAAAAGAGAACGTGCCGGCGAATACGACGCTAGTCAAATTCAAGTCTTAAAGGGACTTGAAGCGGTTAGAAAGCGTCCCGGGATGTACATTGGGGCCACTAACGAACAGGGACTTCACCATTTAGTTTGGGAAATTATTGATAATGGAATTGACGAAGCCCTTGCTGGTTTCGCCGATGAAATCAACGTTGTCGTTGAAAAAGACAATAGTATTACCGTTACCGATAACGGTCGTGGAATTCCGATTGGCACCCAGAGAGATACCGGTAAATCAGCGCTAGAGACCGTTTTCACGATCCTGCACGCTGGTGGTAAATTCGGCGGTGGCGGTTACAAGGTTTCTGGCGGACTTCACGGAGTTGGAGCCTCAGTTGTAAACGCCTTGTCAAAAGAACTGGACGTTGTGGTTACAAAAGGTGGCAAGCGCTACTACATGGACTTTGAAAGAGGCCACGTCAAGACCCCAATGAAGGTCATCGGTGATGCACCTCAAGACGCCCATGGAACTAAGGTTCACTTTGTTCCGGATCCAGATATCTTTACCGAAACCACGACCTTTAACATGAAGACTTTGACCACCCGGGTCAGAGAATTGGCCTTCTTAAACAAGGGTCTCCGCATCACGATCAGAGATGACCGTTCGGAAGAACCCGTTGAACACGACTTCTTCTACGAAGGTGGAATTCGTCATTACGTTGAATTCTTGGATCGTGGTCGAACCCCAATTTTCAAGGATCCCATTTACATTGAGGGTCAAGAAAACGGCATTACGGTTGAAGTTTCCATTCAATACACGAATGATTATCACAGTACCCTTTTGACGTTTACTAACAACATCAACACCTACGAAGGTGGAACCCACGAAGAAGGGTTCAAGCGGGCTTTGACACGAATTATTAATAACTATGGAAGAAACAACAATTTAATTAAGGACAGTGAACCCAACCTTTCGGGTGACGATGTGCGTGAAGGGATGACGGCCGTTGTCTCCATCAAGCATCCCGATCCTCAATTTGAAGGTCAGACCAAGACCAAGTTAGGTAATTCTGATGCTAGAACGGCTACTGACCACATCTTTGGTCAAGAGTTCTCCAAGTTCATGATGGAGCATCCTCAGATTGCTGAACAGATCGTTGAAAAGGGTTCGGTTGCTTCCAAGGCTCGAGCTGCGGCTAAACGAGCTCGGGAGGTAACTAGAAAACGAAGTGGACTGGAAATTAACAGTTTGCCCGGCAAATTGGCTAACAACACCAGCAAGGATCCGAACGTTTCTGAACTGTTCATCGTCGAAGGTGACTCCGCCGGTGGTTCAGCTAAGCAGGGTCGTTCTCGTTTAACCCAGGCCATTTTGCCAATTCGTGGGAAGATCCTGAACGTTGAAAAGGCCACCATGGAGAAAATCCTAGCAAACGAAGAAATTCGTTCCCTGTTTACCGCCATGGGAACGGGCTTTGGAAACGACTTTGATATCAGCAAGGTTAACTATCACAAGTTGATCATCATGACCGATGCCGATGTCGATGGCGCTCACATTCAGATTTTGCTGCTCACCTTAATTTACAATTACATGCGTCCAATGATTGATGCTGGATACGTCTACATCGCTCAGCCACCTTTGTATCGAGTTCGTCAGGGAAACAAATTCCAGCGATACGTTGATTCTGATGAAGAACTCCAGGAACTGCTAGGTCAGTTGCCGGCTTCACCAAAACCACAGATTCAAAGATATAAGGGTCTGGGTGAAATGGATGCTTCCCAGTTGTGGGACACAACCATGAATCCAGATCACCGTCGTTTATTAAGAGTTACTTCTGATGATGCTTCGGCAGCCCAAGAGGCCTTTACCATGTTAATGGGTGAAAAGGTGGCTCCTAGACGGAAGTTTATCGAAGACAACGCAACCTTTGTTGAAAACTTGGATGTATAAATTGTTTCACATGAAACAATTAGGTTAATTGACTGATTTAACAAGGAATGGAGGCAAAATCTCTTGGCAAATGAAGAAAATAATAAACCAAGTCGAGTTCAAAACGTTGAATTATCGAAGAAGATGAGATCATCGTTCTTGGATTATGCAATGAGTGTGATCGTGTCACGTGCGCTTCCTGACGTTCGGGACGGTTTAAAGCCGGTCCATCGTCGGATTCTGTACGATATGCACGAACTAGGTGTTACCCCAGACAAGCCTTACAAGAAGTCTGCCAGAATTGTGGGGGATGTTTTAGGTAAGTTTCATCCCCACGGTGACAGTTCCGTCTACGAAGCCATGGTACGAATGGCCCAGGAGTTCAGTTACCGTTACATGTTAGTTGACGGACACGGAAACTTCGGGTCAGTTGACGGTGATGGTGCCGCTGCCATGCGTTACACCGAGGTTCGTCTTTCCAAGATTTCAATGGAAATGTTGCGGGACATCAACAAGGACACCGTTGATTTTCAACCCAATTATGATGGAACCGAACGTGAACCAGTGGTTCTCCCAGCTCGAATTCCCAACCTGCTTTTAAACGGGGCTTCCGGAATTGCGGTTGGAATGGCCACTAACATCCCACCTCACAACCTAAGTGAAGTGATCAGCGCCATTCATATTTTGATGCGAAATCCAGACGCTACCACCAATGATTTGATGGAAGCACTTCCCGGACCAGACTTTCCAACTGGTGGAGTTGTCATGGGTAAATCTGGAATCAGAAGAGCCTACGAAACCGGCCGTGGAAGTATCATTGTTCGTGCCAAGGTTGACATTGAGGAACAAAAGAACGGGAAGCAACGTATTATTGCGACCGAACTTCCTTACATGGTCAACAAAGCCAAGTTGATCGAACGAATTGCTGATTTAGTGCGAGACAAACGAATTGAGGGCATTACCGCGATTAACGATGAGTCCGATAAGGACGGAATGCGGGTTGTCATTGACGTAAAACGGGATGCTTCTGCGGAAGTAATCTTGAACAACCTGTACAAGTTGACGTTGATGCAGACCTCATTTAGTTTCAACATGCTGGCCATCGTTGATGGTGCTCCGAAGGTCTTGAGCTTAAAGGAAATCCTGCAGTACTACCTGGAATACCAGGTTGAGGTAATTACCAGAAGAACTAAGTTTGATTTGCGCAAGGCCCAAGCCCGAGCTCACATTCTGGAAGGATTGCTGGTGGCTCTCGATAATATCGATGCGGTCATCAAGATTATCCGAAGTTCTTCGACTGGTGACATTGCCAAAAACGAACTGATCAATAATTTTGAACTAGATGACAAGCAGGCCCAGGCGATCCTAGACATGCGGCTAGTTCGTTTGACCGGACTGGAACGTGGCAAGATTACCGATGAACACAATAAATTACTTGCTAACATTAAAGATTACAAGGACATTTTAAATAGTCGGGACCGAATTAACGAGATCATCTATAACGAACTCCTTGAAATTCAGAAGAAGTTCGGTGACAAACGTCGGACCGAATTATTAGTTGGTGAAATTACCAGCATCGAAGACGAAGATTTAATCGAAGAGGAAAACGTGGTCATCACGTTGACCCACAACGGTTATATCAAACGTCTCCCAACGGACGAGTTCAAGGCGCAAAATCGTGGTGGACGTGGAGTTCAAGGCATGGGTGTTAATAAGGATGACTTTATTGAGCATCTGCTATCAACGGCGACCCACGATCGACTCTTGTTCTTTACTAACGCTGGTAAGGTTTACAGCATGAAAGCTTATGAAGTTCCAGAGTACGGCCGGGCTGCGAAGGGAATTCCAATCGTTAACCTATTGAACCTCGGTCAAAACGAGAAGATTCAGACGGTGATCAGCATCTCATCGAAACATAACGATCAGGATAAGTACCTGTTCTTCACCACGAAGCAAGGAACGGTTAAACGGACACCCGTTTCTGATTTCTTAAACATCAGAAAGAACGGTTTAAAAGCCATCCATTTACATGATGGTGATGAAGTGATCGGAGTTTCCATCGTTGATAACGGTGACAACATGATCATCGGAACCCATCTGGGTTACGCCGTCAGTTTCAAAGCTGATGACGTTCGTTCCATGGGTCGCTCGGCTTCTGGAGTCCGCGGAGTTCGCTTACGTCCTGAAGACTACGTGGTTGGAGCCGCCATCCTGACACCAGACAGTGACGTGTTCGTCATTTCTGAAAATGGATATGGTAAACGAACGAAAGCTGCCGATTACCCAATTAAGGGTCGTGGTGGTAAAGGAATCAAGACGTCCAATGTGACCAAGAAAAATGGTCCACTGGTTGGCTTGAGTACCGTTACTGGCGATGAAGACATCATGTTGATTACTAACATGGGTGTCATGATTCGATTCGCGGTTAATAACGTTTCTGAGACTGGTCGTGCCACTCTTGGAGTTCACTTAATCCGAGTTGATGATGACGCTAAGGTGGCTACCATGGCGGTCGTTGCTAAGGACCAAGAACAAGAATCAAAGGTTGAAGAACCAACTTCAGCTTCTGATCAATCCGAAGAATAAAACACAAAAGTAACACTACCTTTGGCGTAGTGCTATTTTTTTAACTAAAATTATTACTAATATTCGTAAACTGGCATTTTAATGTTGATTAAACGGGTTATTTCGGCTATGATATTGGTTGTGTTTGAAACAATTAAAGTCAAAATGACTTAATAGTTCGTAAAATGAGCAAGGAGATTTATGAAAATGGACGTGTTTGATTACGAAGATATTCAACTGATTCCGAATAAGTGTGTGGTTAACTCTCGAAGCGAATGTGACACTTCGGTTGAGTTTGGGGGCCGTAAGTTCAAGATCCCGGTCGTACCAGCTAACATGCAAACGGTGATTAACGCTGACCTAGCCGAGAGTCTCGCTAAAAATGGTTACTTCTACGTCATGCACCGTTTTCAACCAGAAAAACGCCTTGATTTTGTGAAAAAAATGCATGACGATGGGGTATTTGCCTCCATCAGTATCGGGGTTAAGCCCAACGAATACGATTTCATTAAGGAACTGGTCCAAGCCGACCAAATTCCAGAATACATCACGATTGACATTGCCCACGGTTACTCGGACTCGGTCATCAACATGATTAAGTTCGTTAAGGAACGGATGCCCAACACTTTTCTGATTGCTGGAAACGTTGGAACCCCAGAAGCCGTTCGGGCACTTGAAAATGCGGGTGCGGACGCCACCAAGGTCGGAATTGGACCCGGAAAGGCCTGCATCACTAAGATTAAGACCGGTTTTGGAACCGGGGGATGGCAACTAGCTGCCATTCGCTATTGTGCGAAAGGAGCCAGAAAACCCATCATCGCTGACGGAGGGATTCGGACCGATGGTGACATCGCGAAATCGATTCGCTTTGGTGCTACAATGTGCATGATCGGATCGATGTTTGCGGGCCATCAAGAGTCTCCGGGTCAAAAAGTAGAAAAAGATGGGAAGGAATACAAAGAATACTTTGGTTCTGCATCCCAATTTCAAAAGGGTGCCTACAAAAACGTGGAGGGAAAGAAGTTGTTAGTTCCTTTCAAGGGCAGCATCTATGACACTCTGCGTGAGATGCAAGAGGACCTGCAGTCATCAATCTCATACGCTGGTGGAAAAGATATCGACGCCATCCGGAAGGTTGACTACGTGGTCGTTAAAAATTCAATTTATAATGGTGATTAAAAATAATTCGCAGTGACCTGCGTATCTAATTATGTATCGCAAATCAACGCCTCAAATGTCTTATTGAAGTAGAGAACAATCAATGATACAATTAATCATTGTGAGTTCAATTAGGTTTTTAATTGACTCCCCTTGCTCCCCAAATCACTGGAGAGCCGACAGTCCACAAGGAGGTGTAATTCATGGAAAACAACAAATACGAAATTACTTATATCATCAGACCTGATATCGACGATGCTGCCAAGACTGACTTGGTTAACCGATTCGACAAGATCTTGACTGATAATGGTGCAAACGTAATCGATTCAAAAGACTGGCAAAAACGTCGTTTAGCCTACGAAATCGGCGGTTACAATGAAGGTACTTACCACATTGTCAACGTTGAAGAAGGCGACAACGACCAAGGTCTAAACGAGTTTGACCGTCTTGCCAAGTTTAACAAAGACATCTTACGTCATATGATCGTAAGAAGAGACGACAAATAATTTAAGATGAAAGGAGTTTTTCAGTATGATTAATACAGTAGTTCTTACTGGACGCTTAACACGAGACGTTGATTTGCGATACACCCAAAATGGCGCGGCAGTTGGTACTTTTACCCTAGCTGTTGACCGTCGTTTCACCAATTCGAATGGTGATCGGGAAGCTGACTTCGTCAACTGTGTTATTTGGCGAAAATCAGCTGAAAACTTTGCCAACTTCGTGCATAAGGGTTCACTTGTTGGAATCGAAGGTCGGATTCAGACCCGAAATTACGAGAACAAGCAGGGCCAACGAGTTTATGTTACCGAAGTAGTTGTTGAGAACTTTACCCTCCTTGAACCACGTTCACAGAACGGTGGTAATGGTCAGGGTCAAAGCAGCAATGGCAATCACGCTCCTAGCGAAAATCCATTTGGAACTCCAAAGACGAGTGGGCAATCCACTCCTAACAATGGCAAAAAGAATGACAATTCGAACGATCCCTTTGCCAACTCTGGAGACCAGATTGATATTTCCGATGATGATCTTCCATTTTAATGGAACGATTTGATTAATGTTTTAGGAGGGAAATACACATGGCTCAACAAAGAAGAGGTGGCCATCGTCGCCGTAAGGTTGACTTTATCGCCGCAAACCATATTGAATACATTGATTACAAAGACGTTGATTTATTAAGACGTTTCGTCTCAGAGCGTGGTAAGATTTTACCTCGTCGTGTGACCGGAACAAGTGCTAAGAACCAACGTAAGTTAACCATTGCGATCAAGCGTGCCCGTATCATGGGTTTAATGCCATTCGTAGTTGGTGACTAATTCAGAATTTGAGACTTAACTATTTTAGTTAGGTCTTTTTTTTACCCTTTTTATGGGATGAGCTCCAATGTGATAAAATAGAAGAAATAATGGAGTGGGAGATGGGAGTTACTATGAAAAAGTTCTTTTCACAAATGACGTTACCGCCATTTTTAAAAAATACACGATTAAGAAAAATTACGATTTTTATTGCGATTTCATTGATTTTGGGATTAGTAATTGCCTTTCTGTACAACTTCTTCATTGGAATTGTTCTATTGCTGGTGGCCTGTTTAGGACTGGTCTATACCATCAACACGATGAACCGAGTTGGTGAAGAATCCGACAAATACATTAATGACCTGTCCTACCAGATTATGCGGGGTCAGCAGGAATCTCTTCTGGAGATGCCGATTGGGATCCTGATCTTTAACGATGAACACGTGGTGGAATGGATTAATCCGTACCTGCAACCGTACTTTGACAGTTCGGAAGTAGTTGGTTATCCACTTGATCATTCCGCTCCCGACCTCTTTGACATAATTCAGGCCAACCTAGATCAGACGAAACCGTTTGAGATGACCTGGCGGGGACACAAGTTCGACATGTTGGTCCAAAAGGAATATAACACCGTCTACATGATGGATATTACCCATTATGCGGAAATCGAAAGTAAGTATGAGAATGGTAAAATTGCGGTTGGCCAGATCTTTCTGGATAACTTTGATGAAATTACCCAGTCAATGAGTGACCAAGACGTTTCTAACTTGAGAAATTACATCACCAATGAGCTAAGTTCGTGGGCGCAGGAGTATGGGATCTTCTTAAAACGAATTGATGCCGATCACTACTTTATCCTGTTGTACGTCTCCACTCTGAATCAGATTGAATCCGATAAGTTCAAGATACTGGACGTCATTCGGGAAAACACTTCCAAACAAAACCTCCCGTTGACGCTTAGTATGGGAATTTCATACGATGACAATAACCTGAATAATCTCGCTGACCAGGCCCAGAGTAACCTTGATTTGGCCCTTGGTCGTGGTGGTGATCAGGTCGTTGTTAAAGCCAAGGACAAGGAAGCCCGATACTATGGTGGCAAGACGAACCCGATGGAGAAACGAACCCGGGTTCGAGCTCGGATGATCTCCCACGCTTTACAAGAGTTAATGAAGGAATCCGACCAAATTTTCGTGCAGGGACACGCTCAGCCTGACATGGATGCCATGGGAGCTGCCATGGGAATCAGACGAATTGCCCAGATGAACGGTAAGCAGTGTTGGATTGTGATGGACGAAGAGGAACCGCATTCCGACATCAAACGGTTGTTGAATGCGATTGATGATTATCCTGACATTAAGGAATCAATCATTACCCCCGATAAGGCGCTCAAGAAGGCCACTGACAGCAGCTTGCTGATCATGGTCGACCACTCGAAGCCTGACATGGGAGTATCCGGGGATCTTTACAAGCGTCTCAAGAATCGCGTGGTCATTATCGACCATCATCGTCGGGGAGAGGACTTTCCCGAAAACCCAATCTTGGTCTACATTGAACCGTACGCTTCCTCCGCTTGTGAGCTGATTACCGAAATGTTTGAGTATCAGTCTCAGGATGCGGATCCCATTAATCAACTGGAGGCAACGGCGATGTTGAGTGGCATCGTGGTTGATACCCAGTCCTTTACCATTCGCACGGGAACGCGTACGTTTGATGCCGCCAGTTATCTCCGGTCAGCGGGTGCTAATGCCGACGAAATGTCTGACTTCATGAAAGAGAGTGTGACGAACTATATGGATCGAAACCACCTCATTTCCATGATGGAACAGATTGACGAAAACATGGCACTCATTACCGCCGAAAATGACAAAGAATACGACTCTGTAATTGCCGCTCAGGCCGTCGATTCCCTCCTGACAATTGATGGAGTTGAGGCTTCATTTATTGTCTTTAAACGAACAAACGGAAACATTGGCATTTCAGCCAGAAGTAATGGTAACATTAATGTTCAGCTGATTATGGAAGCACTTGGTGGTGGTGGTCATCTGTCCGCTGGTGCCACTCAGATTCCTGATGAAAGTGTTTCTGAGGTTAAAAAGACCCTGTTGGGTGCCATTAACAAGATCGTTAACAGCGATGATGAGAAAGCAGACAAATAGCAGAATGAACTTAAATCTGTTAAATTATTAGTAAACAAGGAGTGAATCAAAATGAAAGTAATCTTTTTGCAAGATGTTAAAGGTAAGGGTAACCGTGGTGACGTAAAGGAAATGCCATCTGGCTACGCTAACAACTTTTTGATTAAGAAGGGACTCGCTAAAGCAGCCACCAAACAGGCGATCAGCGAGTTAAAGGCCCAACAACACGTTGAAGCTGAACATCAAGAAGAGGAACTTGAAGATTCCAAACGTCTGAAAAAGGAGCTTGAAGATGACAAGACCGTCGTTGAACTAAAGGCGAAGGCAGGATCAGACGGACGATTGTTTGGTTCAATTACCAGCAAGCAGATTGCTCAAGGTCTGTTGGATCAGTACAACATCAAACTTGATAAACGGAAGATCGAAATGAGTGAACCAATCAAGTCCATGGGTTATACCGATGTTCCCGTTAAGGTTCATCCCCAGGTTTCCGCTCAAATTCGGGTTCACGTTAGCGAAAAATAAATGATCGTAAGTTACAGTTAGAAAAGAGTCGAGAATGAACAACGATACTTTAAATGATCACACACCACCGCAGAACATTGAGGCCGAAAAAGCCGTTTTGGGGTCCATCTTCCTAAGTACCGACGGACTAGTCGACGCCATGGAATACTTGAATCCTGATGATTTCTACAAGCGGGCTCACCAACTAATTTTTAAGGCGATGTTAGATTTAAACGAGGATGATCAGGGAATTGATGCCGTGACCGTTACCGACCTTTTAAAACAGCGTGACCAACTAGAAGATGTCGGTGGGGTTCCGTACATCATTGACCTAACGAACGCTGTACCAACGGCCGCTAACTTGGTGTACTACGCTAAGATTGTGAAAAATAAGGCCGTTTTAAGACGATTGATCCAGACCGCTACTAACATTGCGACCCAGGGATACGAACAGTCCGAAGACGTGGAAGATCTGTTGGATAACGCCGAACGGGACATCATGAACGTCTCGGAGGATCGGAATCAATCTGGATTTAAGAACATTAAGGATGTTTTAAACGAATCCTTTACTAAAATTGACCAACTTTCTCAAAATGGTGGGGATGACATTACCGGTCTTGCGACGGGCTATCATGAGCTTGACAAGATGACTACCGGCCTTCATCCCGGTGAATTGATGATTCTGGCGGCGCGACCAGCCGTTGGTAAAACCGCGTTTGCGTTGAACATCGCGCAGAACGTGGGAACGAAGACTGACAAGACGGTTGCCATTTTCAGTTTGGAAATGAGCGCGGAGTCGTTAGTGAACCGAATGTTATGTGCGGAAGGTAGTATTGATGCCAACCACCTGAGAACCGGTCAATTGACCGAAGAGGAATGGCAGAATTTAGTAATTGCGATGGGCAGTCTTTCAAGGGCTCACATCTACATTGACGATACTCCCGGCAATAAGATGGCTGGCATTCGTGCCAACTGCCGGCGGTTAGCTAAACAAACCGGCAATTTGGGATTGATCGTCGTCGATTACCTTCAGTTAATTGAAGGGAGTAACAAAGAAAATCGGCAACAGGAAGTTTCTGAAATTTCCCGTCAACTTAAAAAATTAGCGAATGAACTTCAGGTGCCAGTGATTGCGTTATCACAACTCTCACGTGGAGTGGAACAGCGTCAGGACAAGCGTCCGGTGTTGTCAGATATTCGTGAATCAGGATCAATCGAACAGGATGCTGACATCGTTGCCTTCTTATACCGGGAAGACTACTATGAGCATGACTCAGACGATGAAGATTCTGATCCCCGTTCTCAAGGAGCCGATGACGATGATAACGTCGGCGAGGTTGAAGTTATTATCGAAAAGAATCGTTCGGGTCCGAGGGGAACCGTTAAACTGCTCTTTGTAAAATCGTATAATAAATTCTCATCTATTTCCTATGCTTCGAATGATGGTGTACAATAAAAAGCCACTTACAGGGTAAGTGGCTTTTTTTATTAAAACTAAAATAAGAAAGATTGAGAGGATTTTCAATGAACAACAACGAAAAGACACAAGGGTTGCCAAAACTATCCATTGCGGCAATCTGGTTTCTATCCTTTGGAATTCTTGGAGTCCAAATGTCATTTGGGTTGATGAATTCGCAACTTGGAAGAATTTTTCAGACCCTTGGAACGTCACCGAGTCTCTTAGGACTTCTGTTTATCATTCCCCCGATTGCCGGGTTGTTCGTCCAACCCTTGGTCGGTGGATGGTCTGATCGGACCTGGGTTCCGAAGTGGGGAAGAAGAATTCCCTATCTAATTGTTGGGACCATTGCGGCCGCCATCACGTTATTCCTACTACCAAATGTCGGTGATTTCGGGTGGCCAAGCGTGGTTACAATTTCGTTAGCCGCTGTCATCACGTTGGTCTTGATGGTTGCCTTTAACATGTGTGTGCAGCCCTATAAAATGCTGATTGGTGACATGGTTAACCAACGGCAGAGTGGGTTTGCGTATTCGATTCAGAGTTTCTTCTTGAACATCGGTAGCGTGCTAGCGTGTTTATCACCATGGCTCTTTACCGAGATTGGGGTTAGTAACACTGCCAGCAAAGGGATGGTTCCTAACTCAGTAATCTTCTCGTTCTACGTTGCCGTCGTTGTCCTGATCTTCTGTACCATCGTCACCGTCTTAAAGGTTGACGAGTATCCACCAAAGCAGTTCAACGATTATCATGGTTTGGAACAGAACGGGAAACGAGCTAAGAAAAGCACGTGGATGCTTTTAAAGGATGCGCCCCGAGTTTTCTGGATCGTATCCATTATCCAACTCTTTGCCTACATTGGTTTTGCCTACATGTGGATGTACGGAACCAGTATCATTGCTAAAAACGTCTTTAACACCACTGACCCAATGAGCAGTGGCTACCAGGCTGGTGGTAATTTATTTGGAATTCTATCAGCGGTCTATGCGCTAGCCGCCGTGGTTGTTTCTCTGGTACTGGCACGAATTCCGCAACGAAAATACAAACTGTTCTTCTCGATTAGTTTAGTCATCGGGGGAGCGGGTTTCTTGATGTCAGCGCTGAGTCACACCACTTTCTCACAGGTGATCGCGTTTATCCTGATCGGTGTTGGTTGGGCCGGAATTTCGGTCTATCCGTTGACGTTTGTGACCCGTGAGATTCCTGGAAAATACATTGGGGTTTACATGGGACTATTTAACGTCCAGATTTGTATTCCGCAGATTGTGGCCTCACTGGCCAGTCCGGTGATTGTGATGGTAATTGGTTCCATCGCGAACATCTTTGTGATTGCGGCCGTCACCATGGGTTTGGCAGCAGGAGCAGTGTGGATTCTCCATGATATTCGGGACTAATTATTTTCAGAGGTTTAAAACACTAATGAATTTCACCGAGTCAAATTGGAATTGTTCCACGTGAAACAATTCGGATAATTACATGAAGCAAACGAGTTAGAAGGTGTCCAACACGAAAAAACAACAAGTACTAGTCGGAATTTTTGCTTTCTTGGCGGCCATGTTTTTAATTTTGATCCCGTTTATTGGAGATCAAAAGTTAATCTGGATCGCCATTGCGATGACCGCTTTGTGTGCTGGTCTGGCAATTTTAACCGAGATTTTAGCTATTAAAAAATAAAAAAGGGAAGATCTACCGTAAGTAACAACGATGGAGGTCTTCCTTTTTGTGTGAAATGAGGTAATAAAAAAAGGATCATGGTTTAAAACCATGATCCTGATATATGATGGGCAGTCAGGGGTTCGAACCCTGGACCCACGGATTAAGAGTCCGTTGCTCTGCCAGCTGAGCTAACTGCCCAAATCAAAAGTACATTTATTATAATAGCATACCGCCAAAACCCATGCAACGCTATTTTATAAAAAATTACAAAACAAGTGGTGTTAGAAGGGTCTTCCGTTGAGCCGTTGTTAATTAATAACAGTTGTTGAATAACGTGAAGCTAGTAATTTGATGTGTTACAATTTAACTAGGATTGAGCATAAAATAAGACTTGATTCTAAACTCGATTGTAATAGGGACTACCGCTAGTCCAAAGGAGACAAATAACATTATGAAGAAAAAAATTCTAGTTGTCGATGACGAAAAGCCAATTACAGATATTGAAAAATTTAGTTTAACCAAAGAAGGATTTGACGTTGATGTAGCTCACGATGGACAAGAAGCCCTCGACAAAGTCGATAGTAACACACCTGACCTCATTATCCTTGATTTAATGCTTCCCAAGGTTGACGGACTGGAAGTTGCCAAGGAAGTTCGAAAGACACATAACATGCCGATTATCATGGTAACTGCCAAAGACTCCGAGCTTGATAAGGTCTTGGGACTAGAACTTGGGGCGGATGATTACGTCACCAAGCCATTTTCAAACCGAGAATTAGTGGCCCGGGTAAAGGCCAATTTGCGTCGGCAAAACATCACCGGTTCAGCTGGTGAGGGAAAGGATGATAACCACGACATCGAAATCGGTGACCTGGTCATTCATCCCGATTCTTATTCCGTTACCAAACGCGGGAAGGGCGTTGATTTGACCCACCGTGAATTTGAATTGTTGCACTATTTGGCCCAACACATTGGTCAGGTAATGACCAGAGAGCATCTGCTTCAGACGGTTTGGGGCTACGATTACTTTGGTGACGTGCGAACGGTCGACGTTACCGTCCGTCGTTTACGGGAAAAAATCGAAGACGATTCAAGTCATCCAAAGTGGTTGGTAACCAGACGTGGAGTGGGCTACTACCTACGCGATTCCGAAAAGGAAGAATAACAAATTCGATTAATTTATTAGAGGTATTCATGCGATGAAGAAGAAAAGACGTTGGCACTTTCTGCGGTCGATTCACTTTAAGATTGCGCTGGTTTTCGCGTTAATGATGATTATCACCCTGGAAGTAGTGGGTGCCGTTTTTGTACGTCAACTCGAGTATCAAAATTTGAATACGTTTAAGGACTCCATTCAGTTGAAGCCCTATGTCAACACGTCCCTTAAGAAACAGTTAGCTAAAAAGAACCAAACCGACGCTAACAAGCAGATTCAGACCATCTTGGAAGACGTTGACACTAACAATTCTGATGACATTTTGGTGGTTGATTCCAGGGGTAACATTCGGGGAACCAACCAGAGCAGTGATCAGTCCTTAGTTGGACAAAAGACGACTGATAATGACATCAAGAATGCTTTAAATAACGGCAAAACGATTGAAAAGAACACCTATAGTGACGGGAACCGGTACTACACCATGATTACGCCTCTGATTAACAGTCAGGGAAACGAAAATAACATGGAAGGGGTCGTCTACGTTCGTGCTAATCTGAATCCGGTTTATCAAAACATTAACAGTATTACCCTGATTTACCTGTTTGCGGCAATTGTTGCCATCATCTTAGGGCTGCTTTTGACGTTCATTATTTCGCGTGCGATCACAAAGCCGATTGACGCGATGAAGAAGCAGACGGAACAGATTGCCCGGGGGAACTACTCGGGACACGTCAAGGTTTACGGAAACGATGAACTGGGGCAACTGGCGCGTGCCGTTAATAACTTGTCAGTGCGAGTTGAGGAGTCTCAGGAGTCCACGGAGTCCGAGCGAAGGCGACTGGATTCCGTCCTCGATAACATGACCGACGGAGTTGTTGCGACCGATCGCCGCGGGAACGTTATCATTATTAATGATGAGGCGCTCAGCTTCTTAGGGGTTACTAAGCAGCAGGTCATCGGGAAGTCCATTCTGGATGTCCTGCATCTCCGTGATCGGTTTACCCTAAAGGATCTCATTGAGGACCCCGGTCAGGTGAACTTGGACTTTTCTGATCGTGATCACAAGTTGATTCTGTTGGCTCATTTCTCACTGATTCAGCGGGAATCGGGCTTCATTAATGGACTCGTTTGTGTCTTTCATGACATTACCCTGCAACAGAAGATTGATGACGACCGGAAACAATTTGTATCGAACGTTTCTCACGAATTAAGAACCCCATTAACCAGTGTCCATTCCTACATCGAGGCTTTACAAGATGGAGCCTGGAAGGACAAGGACCTAGCACCCAAGTTTTTGAAGGTAACACAAGATGAGACCGACCGGATGACCCGAATGATTAACGATCTACTGACGTTATCACGAATGGATTCGGGCACTCAGAAATACGATACCGAATTAGTCAATATGAACAAACTCTTTAACTACATTCTGGATCGTTTTGACATGATCATTAAAACTGACGATAATCCGAAAAAGAAGTATTCCATCAAGCGTGATTTCACTAAACAAGACCTGTGGGCCGAGATTGATACCGATCGGTTTACCCAGGTAATTGATAACATCATGAACAATGCCATCAAGTATTCACCCGATGGTGGTGTGATTACGTGTCGAATCTACGAACAAAAGAACCGGATCATCATGAGTATTTCCGATCAGGGACTTGGAATGCCGAAGAAGGCCATTAAGCACATTTTTGATCGTTTCTATCGGGTTGATAAAGCCCGATCAAGAGCCCAAGGTGGAAGTGGCCTTGGACTAGCAATTTCGAAAGAAATCGTGGAAGCCTTTGGCGGACACATCTGGGTTGATAGTGTCGAAGGAAAAGGATCGACGTTCTATATCTCACTACCAAATGAACCAGTCGAGGAGGATCTTTGGGATGAAGGAGAAGCTTAAACCATACATTTTACCAGTTTCACTGTGTATTGCTGTGCTGGTCAGTTTGGTTCTGATCGTGGCGCTACTGGTTAATCCAGCTCGATTTGGCAGCCGCATGCACCAGGATAAGTCGGCCACGCTTAAAAGTGAGGTCTCTTCTAAAAATCGCTACGACATCTATTCTCCAACTGAGATCATCAGAACCACCAAGAGTGGCAAGCAGGGATTACTCACGAGTGAAACTACCAGTTTGACGGGGGAATTGGTCAAAAACATTGAAACTTACCACGTTGAATCGGTAAAGGAAGTTTCTCGGGATAACCAGAAACACTTTATTAATACCCTTAATTCTGATAACTCACTGATGTTGAACTATGGAAGCGAAATTCCAGTGAAATTGTTGAGTAAGATCTTTGATAGTAAGGTTGGAAGTAATAATTTCAACGTAAACCGAATGATCCTGCCCCTCGGTGACAACACCCACTTCTATCTTTTGGGTGATAATGGTTACCACGTTTATGAGGTAACCACCAAAAAACGAAATTTAAATCAACTTCAGAACATCCTGAATAAAAAGATTCAGTCCGTTAACGTTCAGATGCGGACCTTAAACGACCGTCCGTTTCTCTTCTACCCTAACCGGGTCAAGATGCGAAACTACGGTTACTTACTGGCTGAACAATCACAGACCGCCTACATTAACCGGGTGCTGGGCAACACGACGGACACCAGTGTTAAGCATCGAAAGAAGAGTACGACCTATAGTAGTCGGGACCAGTCCCTTAATTTTGATAATGATGATAACGTGATCTATCAGGACTACAAACAGAACAAGCGTGAGAGAAGCTACGCAAACGTCCTTAATTCCGCTTATGGATATGCTAACAAGTTGGGGATTCCGTTGGATAATGCCCGATTTGACAGCTATAATCCGGTGAAGAATACGGTGACTTATCGAACCTTCGTGGAAGGTTATCCGGTCTTTAACCAGAAACGACTTGGAACCTGTTCGTTTACGATGGGAAACGGCGGAGCAACTCGCTACGAGTTTTCCCTCCTAAGTTTTCAGATTCCAATTCCAACCAACGCGGAGAGTACCACCCTTCCAAGCACGGGAACGGTGCTGAATCAGTTATCCGCTGAGGGAATTGACATGAAGAAAGTGCGTTCAATCACTCTGGGATATCAGGTGGTTCCTGAGAAAAACAATAAACAATTAATCACCCTTCAGCCATCGTGGTTTGTGAACTACGACGGGTCCTGGATTAATTACCAGTTAATCGGTAATGGGACTGGAAAGGAGAGTTTCTAATGAATTTTAAGCGAATTCAAGAGGTCTTCTTGCTGGCTTTCATCATTTTGGACGTTTTCTTGGTCTTGATGATCGTTCAGAATCGGAACATGCAGTCGGAAAACACGAATCAGAGCAGTGCGAACGCTACCATCATCAAGGAAATGCGCCGTGATGAGATTTCCGTTGGCAAACTATCCAATAAGCGCTCTAGTGGTTACTACATTTCAGCGACCAACGACGGTAACCTAGCGAACGAGATGGGAAACTTGAGAAATCAGGACGCTCGGTTTGAAAATGGTGCGGTGGTTAGTACCCTTCGGACTCCCGTTCAGTTTGATGATCGTAACCCCCAAAACACGATTGATCCGCTCATGAAGAAAAAGAGCTTCGTGATTAATGGTGACGACTACGAGTACGATCCAAACCAGTCCAACTCTAGTAAAATCGTGTACATTCAGAAGGCCATGACCAGTACGTTGATGGATAATAACGCTAAGATCACCTTTAACCTTGATGAGGATGGCGATATTAAGAGTTACACCCAGACGGCGCTCACTAACATTAAGATTTTACACGAGAGTGCGGAAACCATCTCCCAGGAGCGGGCATTGATCTGGCTCTACCAGTACAATGAAATTCCGAATAATTCCAAGGTTCTCTGGACCAGACGGTCGTACACTAAATTACTGACCATTAAGAACAACGGGGTTTACATTCCCACCTGGGTCATTGCGATTCAGACACGTAACTCGAAGGACGTTTCGATCCGCAGAATTAACGCCTTTACCGGTTCAGTTCTGAAGACCGAGAACGTGCAGGGAAACTTTAAGAACAAAATTACAAGTGGTATGGAAGACAATTAGAAAGCTGGATGGAAAGTTGAACGATGATCCAATGAAAATTAGTGTCTTGTCGAGCGGAAGCGGCGGCAACGTCACGTACATTGAAACCAATCAGCACAAGGTGTTACTTGATGCGGGATTATCTGGAAAGAAAATTGAACACCTGATGAATTCCATTGGACGGAGTTTAAACGACGTAGACAAGTTGTTTGTGACACACGAGCACACCGACCACGCGAAGTCCGTTGGAATCCTGGCACGCAAGTACAACATGGAGGTCTACGCCAACGAAAAGACCTGGAACGCTATGAGCCGTAAGATTGGTAAATTTCCAGAAGAACAGAAGTTTATTTTTGATCCCGATACCATCAAGACCTTTGGTGACTTAGACGTTGAGAGCTTCAGTGTTTCTCACGATGCGGCCGATGCTCAGTTTTACAACTTTCATGATGGCGACAAGAGTTTCGTCGTTTTAACGGATACGGGCTATGTTTCGGACCATATCGAGGGTGTCATCAAGGACGCGAACGCCTACGTCTTGGAGTGTAATCATGACGTGGAAATGTTGCGAAACGGCGACTATTCGTGGCCGACAAAGCAACGTATCATGAGTGATGAGGGTCATTTATCAAATGAAGCCGGTGCGGATGCGATGATTGACATCATTGGACGCGACACCAAGAACATCTTCATTGGCCATCGTAGTCACCACAACAACATGAAGTCGTTGGCGCACCTTACCGTGGCCTCGATGCTTGAAAATGAGGACTTTGGCGTGGGACACGACTTTAATTTGTTTGATACGGACGTGGAAAAACCATCTAATTTAATAACTCTTTGAGAATTATTGACCCTTTCTTAAAAATTATTTGCTAGAATAATGTTAAATGGGGTGTAAATATGAAGAGAACACATCCACTACTAACGGTTGCCATTGTGGCCTTAGTAGCTGGTTTATTGGGTGGCGGAATTGCCTATGGAGGAATTACGTGGTATAACGGCGGAATGTCTCTTGGCACGCAAGCTGTCCCTGCTGGTTCCAATCGTGGTGGAACCGCAAAAGTTGAGAATGTGAAGGTCAATGCCTCTAATCAGGCTGAAAAAGTCTTTAAGGACAATAAAGACACGGTGGTTTCGGTTATTAATACCGAGAAGACCAAGTCCAACGACTCCGATCCACTATCAGGAATGTTTGGTGGGATGTTCGGCGGCAGTGACGGGAACGGCAGTAACAATAATCCATCGCAAAAGGACCAGCAACAGATTAGTGAAGGTTCTGGAGTGGTCTACAAGAAGGATAACGGTTCTGCTTACATTGTGACCAATAATCACGTGGTTTCTGGTTCATCAAGTCTTGAAGTAGTCTTGAGTAACGGGCAGAAGAAGGAAGCCAAGCTGGTTGGTCATGATGCTGTGACCGACCTGGCCGTCTTAAAGATTAACGGTAATGGTGTTAATCGAGTTGCCAACTTCGGAAATTCTGACGACATTAAAGTGGGTCAAACGGCCCTTGCGATCGGTTCCCCACTTGGTTCCGAATACGCATCGTCTCTGACTGAGGGAATCATTTCCGCCAAGAAACGGGAAGTTCCTCAGGCAAGTACCGAAAATGGGCAGCAGAATGCCAGTGCCGGTGATGCGACGGTCATTCAGACCGACGCAGCCATCAACCCCGGTAATTCTGGTGGACCACTATTAAACATTGCTGGACAGGTTGTTGGAATTAACTCCATGAAGCTGTCGAAGGATAGTTCTGGAACGAGCGTCGAAGGGATGGGCTTTGCGATCCCAAGTAACGAAGTCGTTCGGATCATCAACCAGCTGATTAAGGATGGAAAGGTCATTCGGCCGGAACTAGGGATTAAGTACGTAGACCTGGCCAACATCTCAGTTAAGCAGCAGAAGTCGATTCTAAAGCTTCCTGGAAACGTTAATGAAGGAGTTGTTGTCATGGACGTTAACGGTGGCTCACCGGCTTCTAAAGCGGGTCTCAAGAAGAATGACGTGATTACCAAGTTGGCTGGAAAAGCCATTACCAACCAGGGGAAGTTGCGTGATATCTTGTACGACCATAACGTTGGCGATAAGATCTCAGTTACCTATTATCGAAACGGCCAAATGAAGACCGCTCAGATCACGTTAGATCAACAAGCTAAACAACAATAGAATTAAAAAATGTTCGTCGTAGATGCGACGAACATTTTTTTGGTTCAAGATGGTAAACTGACAATTAATGGGGTTAATGAGATAATTAAAACGCTGGTGAAGGGAAAATAGCTGTTATTTAATGCACAAAAGCGTTTCTTTCGGGACCGATACGTTTCCTGGTAAACTCCGAACGAAAAGACGATTCTAAAATCGAATAATCAGAAAATGCTGATTTTGAAATGTCAAGGGGTAAAAGACTGTGCATAACTTTGGGGATAAACTCATTGTGAAAACACAAAGACTGTAATTAAGGCTTTTATTCACAGTGGAAAAGTATTACCGAGTTATCCACAAGCAGTGTGCATAAGTTTATGTAACAAAATTTTATGAAAAAAAGAACGCCACAAACGTTGATATGACAACAACAAAACTTGCGTTAACGAACGTATGTATTGTTTATTTCTGTGGATAAATAAAAATGTTGTTGACAAACGCTGGTTATTAACAGGTATTAAATTTTATCTAAATGTGCACATTTTGTGAAATAGCTTGTGGATAACTTTGTGGACAATCTGTTTAAAGGAGTCGACTTATGAACATTAAATTGGTGGTAGTTGGAAAATTGAAGGAAAAATACTTCAAAGACGGAATTAATGAGTACGCAAAACGACTTTCTAGATTTTGCAAGTTTAAAATTGTTCAGGTTCCAGACGAAAAGGCTCCTGAAACGCTTAGTCAAGCGGAGATGGACGATGTTATGGATAAAGAGGGAACTCGGATCTTGGCTAAAATCAAGGATCGGGAGTATGTGATTGCTTTAGCAATACAGGGAGAAGAACTCACTTCCGAGCAGTTTGCGAAAAAGATCCAGGATCTGACCACTTACGGGCACTCCGACATTACCTTTGTGATTGGCGGCTCGTTGGGACTTGCGCCCAAGGTTTTAAAACGTGCTAATTTTGAACTGTCGTTTGGACGCTTCACGTTGCCACATCAACTCATGCGGTTGGTGTTGACCGAACAAATTTACCGGGCCTTCATGATTAACAGTGGGAGTCCATACCACAAATAAAGCAAATTGACTTTTATTAGAATTTAAGCATATAATAAATATGTAATTAAAAAAGGAAGAGATGCTTGTATCATCTCTTCCATGTTCGCAAGTTAGGTGCGGTTACTGTGGTGAAGCTAATCAGTCATGATTAGCTTTTTTTATTATCGCATATGCTCTCGCAAGGTTAATCACGATTCGTGATAACACCCAAAGTCCTATTATATAGGACAATTTCCAGTAACCTTTCCTAGGTGATTTCATGTCCACCAACTCCTTTAATTAGGTTGGAGAAGTTTGGATATAACCACAGGCTTGCTAAAACGTTGTAAAGGTTCGCGAAACCTAAGCGCTCTATTTTTAATTATACAGCAAAATAAATTATTATTCATAGGAATTATTTTGGTCTCGTAGAAACGCCGAGAGGGTGTTAGAAATGAAATATTTAGATACGCATCACGTCATGCGCTTTTTAGTTCAGGTCTTAATCACAGCGGTTGGAACCGCCATTATCGCGGTGGGGATGACACTCATGCGCAAGGAAAATTTGGGGATGGATGCCTTTACCGCGCTGAGCGTTGGATTGTCGCATCACTTACCGATTGGACTGGGCAATATCCAACTGGGTGATTATCTGATTTTGTTAGTCATCGTGTTATTCATGGATTATCATCAAATCGGGTTTGGCACGCTCATTAACATGATGGTCGGATATGGCGTTCAGTATTTTACCCTTTGGTTTGGGGCGTACTTGGTTTTTACCAGTTTTTGGCTAAAATTACTTTTTGCCGTGCTAGGATTTCTGATCTTCACGGTGGGAATCGCCGTCTACATGTCGGCCAAGTTTGGGGTGTCGTCGTACGACGCGATTGCCCCGATTTTCTCCAAGAAGTTTCACATGCCGTACTGGTCGGTCCGAGTGATCCAAGACGTGTTGTTCATGTTTCTGGCCTTTCTCGCTTCGGGTCCCATTGGGATTATGACAATCATCATTTCGTTGTGTTCAGGACCATTTGTGGAATTCTGGGGCCGTCATCTAAATTTAATTCAATAAAAAATCCCGGTGGAAATTAATCCATCGGGAAATTTTTTTGGTTAATTATTTTTGATTATTAGCGTTAGGATCTACGCTGCAGCTTCCGCCTTCGCAGTTAGCACCCTTTGACTGGTCGTCATCGCCACCAACCATTTCGATTGGTTTAAAACTATCCCAGGCTTTGTCTAGTGCGGACTTGAAGACCTTAACTGGTTGAGCACCAGAAACGGCGTACTTCTTGTTGAAAACGTAGAACGGAACACCGTTGATTCCAACTTGTTGAGCGGCGGCTTCGTCAGCTCTTACGTCATTCTTGAATTTGTCACTGTCTAAGACGGATTTAACTTCGTCTTGGTTTAAACCAACACTCATGGCTAAGTCAGTTAAGACGGCGTTATCGTCAACGTTCAAGCCGTCGGCGAAGTAAGCTTCAAACAACTTGTCCATTAGTTCTGATTCTTTGCCCTTGGTTTCAGCGAAATGAAGCAAACGGTGAGCCTTTAAAGTATTGACCACTTTGATCTTGCTGGTATCCATCTTCAGGCCAGCTTCTTTTGCTAATTCGGTAATGGTTGATAGGAATTCGTCAACCTTTTCCTTGGACATTCCCTTTTCCTTGCTCATGTGGTCAGCCATGGTTTCTGGTTCACCAGAAGCGGTAGGATCAAGTTCGAAACTGTTGTAATGAACTTCAACGTCATCTTTATGATCGAAATCAGCGAGTGCTTGCTTAAAGTGAGCACGACCGATGTAACAGAATGGGCAGGCGATATCTGACCAAACTTGTACTTCCATTTTCTTTGCCATTTGATTACCTCCTCCATCAAATTTACTAACTAAACTATAGTATGCAATTGGATCAATCACAATTATATTGACTGGAAATTACTTATCGATTGCGTTGCTTGTTCCAAGTAATTTATCGTTCTTGATGCGGTTTGGATCTTGTTGTTCGTTAGTACCTTGGTTATTTTGACTGTCGTTATTTTTTGTGTCTTTAGTTTCGTTATTCTCATTCGTCTTATTCTCGGCATGATCCGATGACTTTTTGTCAGAATCGCCATGGACTGATTTGAGAATTTTATCAAGCCAATTCTTCATGTTACTTCCCCCTCATCTACTTCTCAGTTCATTATAGTATAGTAAGATTTGATTGTAATGGAAGTTGATGAATTTATAAAGAATTATGCCACCTCAACTGTAGTTATTGAAACGAGCATTTTGCTTGCTTTTACTTTGAAAATTAAATAAGATACTTATATAAGATAACTTACTTTTTGTGAGTAAAGGAGAGATATGGAATGAAAACAATTGATGTCATTTTAGGTAGTGCTCGTTCTAATTCGAGTGGTGCCGGGATTTTTAACTATTTAAAAAAGAATGCCAAAGAACTGGAATCTGACAACGGAGTCAAATTAAACTTCATGGCGATCAGAGACTTTGACCTGCCCACCTTCAACGAACCACTTCCACCAATGGGGAACCCGGATCGTAAGCTAACAGGGGCACCTAAGAAGTGGATTGATAACGTTAAAGCAGGGGACGGTTACTTGTTCATCGAACCCGTTTACGACAATGGTCTGTCCGGGGCATTCAAGAATGCGTTAGACTACATCGGATTTGAAACGGCTGACAAGCCCGCTCGGATTATCTCTTACTCTAGTAACGCCATGGCTGGTCAGGCTTCTGCTTTAGCACTCTTACCTACGCTTGCCATGTTAGGGATGGTTATGTTGCCACACATGACCATGATTGGTCACATCGATGATAACTTTGAAAAAGATGGTAACTTTGTAAGTAACGCTCCTTCAGAAGACTACTATTCTAAGCAGTTGAAGGATGCGGTAGCTGACATTGCTTCTTATACCAAGCTTTTAAATAAGTAGTCTGATACTACTAAAATTAAATACGTAAAAAAACGTCTCGTTTCTACTAAATTGTTAGAAACGAGACGTTTTTCTTTTCTATTAAAACATCATCTGAGCGACTATCAAGATGATTGAAATCAAAAAGACGGCCGTGATTATGTACTTGAAGAATTTGTTGATTTTGTTACTTCCCTCAGGAAACAACCACAGGATCATGATCAAAATGACGTTTAAACTAATGCCAACCCATGGATTGGGATGAAAAAGAGTCAAAACCATCAGTAACACTAGGATACACAGCTCAAGGAGCTCCTTAAAGATTGTCAACTTCCTAACCATTCCTTTCTTATGTATTTACTAAAAACACCAAATCCCAAGTAGACATGGAAATTTACTCAACTGATTTGGTGCACAGGTATGTTTTTAAAGTGGTAATGGGGATCAATGAATCATTTTCATTACCAAAATTAATTATACCATTGCGTTAAATAAAAAACTAGACCATTTTTAATTATCCTGAATGGTTGAAAAATCATTTCGATACTGTAGAATATTATATGTAACAGGGAGGGATCAGTATGAAATCGAAAAATAAATACAAAACGCTTTTTAATTCTCAACACTTGACTATTTCGGTTCACGTCAACAGTAAGAAACAGATTATTAAGGAAGCCAGTAAGCTGATTTTGGGATTGGCTTTAATTAAGGGCGTCGTTTTATTATGGCATCTAAAATAAGTTTGTGAAATTTAGCTTTTCAAGCTTATTTTTTTCGCCATCAAAACATCCAATTTATCACTATTTAAAAGGTCTGAGTCTTACCTGATACACTGTTATCACTAGTCTCACACATACAACAAGGTTAATTACTCAGGAGCAAAAATGTGTTACGTTCGAGCTCCTTTTTAAATGAAATAATTGTTACTTACGTAACTATTAAAAGGTGACTATAAAATTACTCAAAATGTATAATTTTCCTAGTATATCAAGCTTCATCGCACTTTACAAATTATCAATCTCTTAACAATTTACCAATATTTGTGAAACAGTTATCATTATTGAGTTTACGCTACGGAACAAATTTTCTTCCAATAAAAATGCTTGTGCAAAATTGCCACAACCCGTACTATGAAGGTGGTTAAAACGTTTAACCATATGCACAAGTAACAATCTTATGAGGAGGATTATTATGAAATCTGCAATTGAAGTGAACTCAGAAATTGGGCGCCTTAAATCTGTTTTGATGCACAGACCGGGCAAAGAGATTGAAAATGTCATTCCAGACACCATGAAGCAGATGTTGTTTGATGACATCCCATTTCAAAAGATCGCTGATAAAGAGCATGATTATTTCACAAACCTGTTACGAAACCATGGAGTGGAAGTCGTATACATTGAAGATTTGTTGGAAGATATCTTGCAAAAAGATGATGTGAGAGATGATTTCGAATCAACTTATTTAAATGAGCACTACTACCAGGGAAGTTCTGCTGAAGACATCAAGCAATACTTTGAAACCCTCTCAATTCATGACCTCGTGAGCACCATTTATGCGGGCCTCAGGCGAGAGAAAATTCACTTTACTCATCCTAGTCTGCACGACGTTGCTGGAACCAACGCTTTTGATCCATTTCTACTGGATCCACTTCCCAACGCCTACTTTACAAGGGACCCACAGGCTTCGATGGGATCTGGTCTAACCATTAACCACATGACCTTTGAAGCCAGAAGGCCGGAATCGCTGATTACCGAGTACGTGATGAAATACCATCCCCGGTTCGCTGGGAAGATTAACGTCTGGCTCGACCGTTACAATGACGCCCGGATTGAGGGCGGTGATGAGCTAGTCTTAAACGATCACGTGGTGGCGATTGGGTGTTCACAAAGAACTTCGACCCGGTCCATTGAAAAATTGGCCCATAAATTGTTTGAGGATCCTAATTCTCATTTTGACACGATCGTGGCAGTTCAGATTCCGCACAATCACGCCATGATGCACCTTGATACGGTCTTTACCATGGTCAACTATGATCAATTTACGGTATATCCTGGCATCATGAACGGTGGTAAGATGAATATTAACATCTTACATCCCGGAAAAGACAACACCATCAACTTGGAGCACCGCACTAGTTTGCCAGATACTCTCAAAGAAGTCTTAGGACTTTCTGAGATTGACCTAATGGAGACTGGTAATGGGGATCCGGTTGCTGCACCGCGTGAACAGTGGAACGATGGTTCTAATAATCTGGCAATTGCTCCTGGCGAGGTTGTCACTTACGATCGCAATACCGTTACCATCGATTTGATGCGCAAGCACGGCATTACCGTTCATGAGATCTATTCGTCCGAACTGTCGCGTGGCCGGGGTGGAGCTCGTTGCATGTCACAACCCATCATTCGGGAACCAATTGAGAAAAATTAATTAGGAGAGTAAATCAGATGAGTACATTATTAGAGGAACTAAAATCAATGCAAGGTCGTTCGTTTTTAAAGGAATCAGATTTTACCCCAACCCAGATTGAGGCTTTGATTGATTTCGCGATTAACTTAAAGAACGAACACAAGAAGTACGGTAAGGTTACCAAGTACTTACATGACAAAGACCTTGTCCTCTTGTTTCAAAAAACTTCAACGAGAACCAGACTTTCATTTGAACTGGGTGGAGACGATTTAGGTGGCAATACGGCCTACATTGATCCAACCTCAAGTCAGTTTGGGAAAAAAGAGTCGGTGGAAGATTCTGCCAGAGTCTTTGGTGAACTCGCCGATGGAATTGAGTACCGTGGTTTTGAACAATCCGACATGGACATCATGGCTAAGTATTCCGGTGTTCCGGTCTGGAATGGTCTTTCAAACGAATGGCATCCCACTCAGATGATTGCAGATTTCATGACCATTAAAGAAAATTTTGGTCACTTAAAAGGTTTAACTTTAACCTTCGTTGGCGATGGAAGAAACAACGTGGCCAATTCACTGCTAGTGACGGGTTCCATGCTGGGCGTAAACGTCCACATTGTGGCTCCTGATGAATTGCACCCCGAAAAATCCGTGGTGGATTTGGCGGAGAAATACGCTCAAGATTCTGGTGCGAAAATCATGATTACCTCTGACATCGACAAGGGTGTCAAGGGATCCAACATTGTTTACACCGACGTCTGGGTTTCAATGGGAGAAACTAACTGGCAACAACGAATTGACCAGTTATTACCATACCAAGTCAACATGGACCTCATGAAAAAGACGGGCACGCCAGATGATGAATTAATCTTCATGCACTGTCTCCCCGCCTTTCATGATGACAACACGACCACCGCTAAAGAAGCTGTGAAAAAATACAAAGGCCTCGACAGTCCCGAAATGGAAGTAACCGACGAGGTCTTTAGAAGTCCTTACGGCCGCCAGTTTGTTGAAGCTGGGAACCGTAAGCATTCAATTATGTCAATTATGGCCGCTACTTTAGGCGACCTAAGCATGTATAACGAAAATTAGATTTTACTAAAAGCATAAAATAGATATCAATGATACAATCATGTCCGAAGTTAGGATTTGAGAGGATTGCGTAAATTATATGGGAAATAAAAAGGGAGTTTCATTATTTGGATTAATTATGCTGGTGATTAGTTCCGCAATTGGTGCTGGAATTTATAATGCCAGTGAGCAGATTGCGGCAGCCGCCACTCCAGGACCTGCGCTAGTGGCGTGGGTTATCACTGGGGTCGGAATTTTTGCACTAGCGATGAGTTTGAAGTCTCTTAGTGAGGCTAAACCAGAGCTGACTGGTATTTCAGACTTCGCCAGAGATGGATTTGGTGATTTTGCTGGATTTCTATCAGGCTGGGGATACTGGCTTTCGGCATGGCTTGGCAACATTGCGTTTGCCACCATGATGATGTCAGCGATCGGTTATTTCTTTCCGGTTTTCCGATCAGGTAACTCAATTCAAGCAGTTATCATTGCGTCGATATTCACTTGGCTTCTAACGTGGTTAGTAACGATGGGGATTGAGAACGCGGCTTTCATTAATACAATCATAACTGTAATAAAAATAATCCCCTTGATTGCCTTCGCAATCTTAGGAATTGTCTTGTTCAAAGCCAACGTTTTCACGGCCCACTTTTGGGCGAACTTTAGCTCTAATTTCACGTATAGCCCCGCGACAGCAGTGGGGGTATTTGATCAAGTGAAAGGTTGTATCATCACCACCATGTGGATTTTCATTGGGATTGAAGGCGCCACAATGATGGCGGGCCACGCTAAGAAGCGTTCTGATGCAGCCAAGGCTACCATTATCGGAACCATTTCACTCTTGATCATCAACATCGTCATCGCGATGCTACCATATGGCTATTTACCCCAAGCAAAACTAGCTAAATTGAGCAACCCCGCCTTAACGTACGTCGTTAAAGATATGATTGGACCAATAGGTGCAGCTTTTGTCAGTATCTCACTCATAATCACAATGGTCGGTGCCCTCCTGTCATGGACCATGCTTCCGGTAGAAGCAACATCGCAACTGGCTGATCAGAAGCTGTTGCCCCGGTGGTTCGGTTACTTAAACAAGTACAAATCACCCTCACACTCATTATGGTTGACTCAGATTTTGGTACAAATTGTTTTGATTTCGTTACTATTTACCGACCAGGCCTACAACTTAGCAATTTCGTTGTGCACGGCGGCAATTGTGATTTGTTACGCGTTAGTCGGTGCCGATCAAATTAAGGCCGGACTTCAGGCGCATTCCGTAAAGAAAATGATACCAGGAATCCTGGCTTTATTGTTTGAGGTTGTCGGAATCACAGTGGCGGGATTACAATTCTTGTGGTTATGCTCAATTGCATACGTCCTAGGCTTTGGATTTTATATCAAAGCGATTAAAGATCAGGGACGCAAAATCACACCTTTCGAATGGATCATGATGGCATTGATAACGATTGCCGCCATTAGTGCGGTAGTTGCATTATTTATGGGAAAGATAGGAGTGTCATAGAATGAAAAGAGTCGTGATAGCTCTAGGTGGCAACGCGATTTTGACTGACGATCCAACCGCAAAGGGTCAAGAAGCGGCCCTAAAACAAACAACGAAAAAAATTGTGGAGTTCGTGCGCAATTCAGCTGAGAATGTTCAGTTAATAATTACCCACGGCAATGGTCCACAAGTTGGAAATTTGTTGCTACAAGAACTAAACGGTAGCACAGAAAAGAATCCGCCAATGCCACTCGACGTGGTAGGGGCAATGACACAAGGCGAGATGGGTTTATGGATTAGTGATGCCCTCTGCGATAATGATATGACAAGCTCAACCATTGTCACACGGGTGTTAGTTAATCCAGATGACCCCGCTTTTAAAGATCCGACGAAACCAATTGGTCCGTTTTACGCGGACGTCAACTCGATCTTAAGGGAACATCCAGACTGGAAGTTCGCTGAAGATTCCGGTCGTGGATTTCGCCGGGTCGTTCCATCTCCGCATCCCATCAGTATTCTTGAGGCCAAACAGATTGGCACGCTCGTTGACAGTGGTTTTACTGTCATTGCTGGTGGCGGGGGCGGAGTTCCGGTTATCATGACTGATAACGGGGATGTCGAAGGCGTGGAAGCCGTGATTGACAAGGACTTTACCGCTTCATTAATTGGTCAGATGGTGGAGGCCGATCAGTTAATTATTCTGACCGCAATCGACCAGGCTGCCATTAACTTTGGTAAACCCAATCAACGAGAGCTTGGACACGTGTCGCTTGATGAATTAGACATGTATCTGAAGCAGCATCAGTTTGGCAGGGGTTCAATGGAACCCAAGATTCAGGCTGCCATGCAGTTCGTAAAGAACACTGGCAAAGATGCTGTGATCACGTCGTTAGACAACGTTGCTGAATTTGAAAAGAACGGACGGGCAACCGTCATTAAAAAGTAAAGCGATAATAAATCACCCTATGACTATGTAAAGTAGTTGTGGGGTGATTGTTGTTATAAAAGTAATTTAGCTTATTATTTATTCCAAAAGATTGATATGCAACATAGTTTATATGGTGCTTAAAGATCATCCAAATTACTGGAGAGCTATAAAAAAATAACTGTCTTAGCTTAGCCGAGCGGACAGTTATTATTAACAGAATCAAGCTGCTACCTGGCAACTCTCGGAGCAGTTGCGTAATCGCAACCGCTTTTTTTACAATTAAATATTATCATACAGAAGAAACTTGTCAACGAAAACGATTTGACACAATTGTCACGAGTACAATTGAAAATTAAATGACAAACTCAAAAGTTCCCTCACAACTATCAAGAATAATCGTAAGGGAACTTCAATGATACTTATGGGTCATAACCATCAAATAGAAAGGAGTAGTGCATCTTATTTGAAAACTACCGCTTTTGCGGCACAAACACAGTATACCATATAGAGTAAAAATGTCTAGGAATATTTATTTTATGTAATTGAAAAGGACAAATGAACCACTGAACTGTACCCAATAACCATGATTGGACTGGAATTGATATGCGCATTGCTATTAACAGCTAGTTGAATTTGTTATGCTTTAGATATAAATAGGAGGTATTAATTATGAAAATAATGATTATTGGTGGAACTGGTCGAGTTGGTTCTGACCTAGTAAAACAATTCAGAAAAAACACCGACGACGAGATTACCATTGCCGCTCGTCATCCCGAAGAAATTAAAATCGTTGACACCGTTGAGGAACGTCCTAAGATCAAGACCCTAAAGTTCAGTATCGTTGACATGACCGTGGAACAGATGGCCGATACCATGAAGGGGTTTGATGCCATCTACTTCACTGCTGGATCTGGTGGCCACAACGTAGTCCTCGTCGACAGTTACGGTGCCATTAAAACCATGCAAGCTGCTGAAGAGGCGGGCGTTAAGCGTTACATCATGTTAAGTTCAGCGTTTGCCTTGCAACCAGCCCAGTGGGAAGGTAAGAAACACTACGCTAAGTTACAGGATTACCAAGCCGCTAAGTTCATGGCTGACCACTGGTTGATTCATGATACTGACTTGAATTACACCATCTTACAGCCCGGAAGCTTACTTGAGACTCCTGGAACTGGTGAGGTAACTTTCAACGATGATCAGCCAGGATCCAACTCCATCAACGATGTTTCCCAAGTTTTGTTTGATGTCTTGGATAACAAGCATGCCTTTGATAAGGTCATCATCATGCACAGTGGTGACATGAGTATTGAAACTGCGCTTAACAATTTGAAATAGTTAGGAGAGTTAAAATGGCTGTTAAAAATAAAGTAGTAGTAATCACGGGAGCTTCCAGTGGAATTGGTGAAGCCACCGCTAAAATTTTGGCAAAGAACGGCGCCAAGGTTGTACTTGGTGCTCGGCGTGAGGATCGTTTACGTGCCATTCAAGAAGACATCGAGGCCGCTGGTGGCGTGGTTGCCATTCAAAAGACCGATGTTACCAAGCTTGATGAAGTCAGAAACTTAGCATCAATGGCCGTTGATCAATTTGGTCGTATTGATGTTTGGATGAATAATGCGGGTGTTATGCCTCAATCACCACTAATCAACGGTGATGTCAAAGGCTGGAACCAAATGATCGACGTTAACATCAAGGGTGTTTTGTATGGAATTAATGCATCACTTGATACGATGCGAGCTCAGGGTGACGGTCAGTACATCAATACGGCTTCGGTTGCCGCTCATACTTCTGGAATTAACAGTGGAGTCTACAGCGCAACTAAGGCGGCAGTTAAGATGATTAGTGATTCCCTTCGAGAAGAAGAGGCTCAGGCTAAGTCGGGCATTCGGGTTACCATGATTTCACCCGGTGCGGTGGCTACTGAACTCCCTAATCACATTACCGATCCGGACATCAAGAAGAAGTTTGAATCTTCTGATCTGACGCCACTGAGTCCCGATCGAATTGCCCAATCAATCTTGTATGCCATTGACATGCCAAAGGATGCCTCGGTCAACGAGATTGTAATTCGTCCCACTGATCAGGTTTAGGTGTTAGGCAATGAAACTAGATGTGTCAAAGCACGTGTTACGGGATGGTTCGTTTTTAATCATTGCCATCCTTTCAATCATGCAGTTTGCGCGTTACGTTTACACTCAGGAGTACCTACGTTCGGCAAAGTACCTGGTACTGTTTTTGATTACCATTTTAATGTACGGGTTTGTTCCAAGTACGATGATCCAGTCAGGGGTTAACCTGATTATGATTGTGCTCTTACTGGGATTTACCTGGTACGACGAGCGGATTGATAAGCGACGTGAAAAGAAATAAACCATAAGACTAGTTGTCGAATTTAATCGATAATTAGTCTTTTTTTACGAAAAAGTTTACTTATGGATGAACCATTTCTGGAAATGAGGTTGAAATAGTTAACATTTAATACTATTATTATAAAAAACAGGTTGTTTAGATTTTGTTATTTAACGAGATCCGAACATTGTATACAAAAATGGAGGAGAAAGTTCGATGAATTATTATCTAATCATTAACATCATTGGGGTGGCAGTCTTCCTCGGAATTGCCTTTTTGTTTTCCAAGGATCACAAACACGTCAATTGGCGCTCGGTTATCGTTGTTTTAGTTCTTAACTTGGTCATCGCGTTTCTCCTTACTCGATTCAGTTGGGGTCGAGACGCCGTGAAAGGTGCCGCCGAAGGATTTAACTGGATTGTCCAGGTAGCTTACACTGGGATCGCTTTTGCCTTACCAAACTGGGTCCACGTTAAGCAGATGAACTTCGTGACGTCCGCCTTGCTTCCAATTCTGATGATTGTTCCATTGTTTGATATCCTTACATACTTTGGAATCTTACCATTTATCATTAAATGGATCGGAATCGCACTATCAAAGATTACGGGACAACCAAAGTTCGAATCATTTTACGCCGTTGAAATGATGTTCCTTGGAAACACGGAAGCCTTAGCCGTTTCAAGTCTGCAACTGAAGCACCTGTCAGCTGATCGACTCTTGACGATTGCCATGATGTCTATGTCTTGTATCACCGCTGCCATCGTTGGTTCATATACCCAGATGATTCCGGGTCAGTACGTCTTGACCGCCATTCCGCTGAACATCCTGAATGCGATCATCGTTACTTCACTTTTAAACCCGGTTCACGTTACTCCTGAAGAAGACACGATCGCTACGATGAACGAGCAGCCTTCTGAACAAGTAGCCGAAGAGACGGTGGCTGATAAACCCGAAAAACCGAAAAAAGAACCATTCTTCTCATTTTTGGGTGATTCAATCCTTGGTGCCGGTAAATTGGTACTAATCATCGCCGCTAACGTTATTGCCTTCGTGGCCCTTGCCAACTTAATCAGTAAGCTACTAGGACTCATCAATCCTTGGCTTTCACTTCAACATTTACTTGGAATCGTTATGTTCCCATTTGCATGGCTCATGGGGATGGACGTTAACCACGCTTTCCAATTCGCTCAATACATGGGAACCAAGTTAGTAACCAACGAATTCGTTGTCATGGGTGCCATTGCACCTCACATCAACAACTTACACTTCTTCCCAGCTCACTACCAAGCTCAACTATGTGTCTTCCTTACTTCCTTTGCCAACTTCAGTACCGTTGGAATGGTAATTGGATGTCTGAAAGGCTTGGTAAGCCGCGAAAAGAATGACGTGATTTCTCGAAACGTGGGATACTTAATTCTTTCTGGAATCTTGGTATCACTCCTATCGGCTGGAATCGTTGGCCTGTTCGTCTGGTAATCATTAAATAAAATTAACGACACTTCTGATTAGGTTCAGAAGTGTTTTTTTTATTCATTGAGAAAAGCGCATGTTTAGTGAAACTTAATTTTGATATGATACACTGGTCTTAACTAATTAGGGGATGAGAATTTGAAACGAATCCATCCAAAATTTAAGATTCGTTGGCTCGCCATCGTCTTAGTGTTAATCTCGGGTTTGATCGTTGTGACGTTCACCCATTTTGACGCTCCCATGTACAAACAAACGGTGGCTCGGGTTGTAAACGTGCATAATTATGGTCGTACCTCACAAAGTGATGAATTTCAAAATCATGATTATCAAGAGAACCAGACCCTGACTTTGAAGGTCTTAAACGGTCAGTATAAGGGGAAAACTATCACGGCCAATAATCAGTTCTCTGGTTCTGGAGCGACCGATATGAAGTACCATCCTGGTCAACAGATTTTCATTCACGTTGCCAATAAGAATCTGAAGCGGTCGTCAATTCTGATTAATGGTTTTAAGCGTGATACCGCGGTCGTCTTTCTGATTTGGCTGACGGTGATGCTGCTACTGGTGATCCTGAAATTCAGTGGATCGATGGCGCTCTTGAGTATTGTCATCAACGCCATCCTGTTCTTTTTGGCGGTCTCAATTGACGTGGGAACGAGCTTTAATCCGTTCATATTATTTGCCATTTTGTCGGTAATTTTCACGATTGTCACCGCCGTGCTGATCTTTGGAGCGTCGAAGGAAACGGTCGTCACGATCTCGTCGACGATCCTGGGAACGGCGGTCGCGATTCTGATCGCGTTTATCGTTCTGTCGGTGACGCACGAACGGGGCATGAACTTCGAGATGATGGACTACGTGACCCAGCAACGCCTGCCGATCTACTTCGTTGGTTGTATGATTGGGTCACTTGGGGCCATCATGGATTTGTCCGCGGACATCACGTCTAGTCTGTTTGCGGTCTATGAAGAAGATCATAGTCTGTCATTCTTTAAACTCTTAAAGAATGGGCAAAATATTGGACGCTCGATTATGGGACCGTTGATTAACGTCTTGTTCCTGATTTTCGTTGCTGGAACCTTCCCAATGATGGTGCTGTTCTTAAGAAATGGAAACAGTTGGGGTTACTCGTTTTCAATGATCATGTCACTTGGAATTATTCAAAGTTTGATTAGCGCGATCGGTATCACGCTGACGGTTCCCATTACCAGCCTGATTGCGAGTGCGCTTTGTGAAATGAAGGTGGTCAAATGAGTACGATGACCGTCCTACTGATTATCCTGTTTCTGGCAATGCTGCTGGCAGGGGGATCTAAGGGATTTGTGGCCTTTATTGGCTTGTTATGTAACTTTGGACTGGTCTTCATGTCCGTCGTCCTGATTTCATTTGGAATCCCATACCTCCTTGTCACGCTAATTAACGCCGTCATCATCCTGGTCATTACGATTTACTTCGGCAATGAACAGGGACGAAACGCCGACGTGGCCTTCGTGACGTCGTTAATCGTGGTTGCTATTGTGATTGCATTAATCATTCCGGTGGAACACTGGGCACAGGTGCAAGGCTTTGGTCCTGAGAATACCGAGGACTTGGAAGGTATGTCGCTGCAAATTGGCGTGAAATTCCTCGACATTTCGTGTGCCATGACGATTTTGAGTTGCCTGGGGGCGGTTGCGGAAGCTTCCGTTGCCATGGCAACTGGTCTGGTTGAAATTCAGGACCACAACACGCAGATTTCCGACAAGGATTTCAGTTATATCGGAGTTTCGATTGGAAAGGAAATTGTCGGTACCGCCTTTAACACGCTGTTCTTCAGTTTCTATGGTGAGTTGGTCGGACTATTTATCTGGTTCGCCCGCCTGCACTACAGTATTGGAATGGTGATGAATGACAAAATATTTGCGTCTGAGTTAATCATGACGTTGATTTCGGCGATTGGAGTGGTTCTGACCATTCCGGTGACCATCGCTGTGATGTTGTATTTGAAGCATCGGAAGATGAAGAAAGCAAACAAGGTATAAATACGTAAAAAGCCCTTCACATATGTGAAAGGCTTTTATTAACTTATGAAATTATATTTTTATTTATGAATAATGATAAAATAGTATTAAAGGGTTCTTTATGCGTAAGTACATAAAGGAGGTAATAATTATGTATAAATATTTTAAGTTAACTTCAAAAGCTGCTAAAACCCTTAGAAGTGCTTCACTTAATTTATTGGCACCATTTATTAAAAGAAGTAAGATTAGATATAATAATTCTCCCGAATCAAAATCAATTTCTGACGACTGGAAAAAAGTTGGAGACGACATGAGAAGGGGAATTTTAAAGTATGACCGATCAGTTACCAAATGATCCCAAAGATATTAGGAACAAAGATCAACAGCTAGTTGATGATGTTAAGTCTTTACCTGAAGAAGAGAAAAAAGAAATGATGGCTTCTTTAGAAATGTATGAAGGTCCTATTCCACATCCTAAAATACTTGAAGGATATGAGCATTTATATAAAGGTGCTGCCAAAAAGATTATTGATAATGGAATTGAAGAATCTAATCATCGACGATACATGGAAAATAAAAGACAACGCAGGAGAGGGCGTTTAGCTTATATTGACTTAGTTGGCTCTTTTATCATTATTGTGATTTTGATGATACTTTCATTTTTATTGATTATGAATAATCATCCGATTATAGGTTCTATATTTGGAGGAATAAGTGTTCTAAGTGTGATTGGGAATGCTTTTGATAAAGTTGATTCATTAAGTTCAAATGATGATTTTAAAAGTAATAATGATGATAAGTAATGTTTTATGAATTTTATATTGAGCTTAAAAGAAGAACATGGGAATGTAATTTTTCTTTTTAATTGTGAACCTTATTCTTTACAACCCACTATTTCTGTGGTTAAATAATGACAAAATATGAAAGGGATGAAACCAATGACAATGATTACTACGAACTATCAAAATACTTGCTGTTGCTGTACTTGTTACATGTAGATCGGCGTTCGTAGTTTTAGATGCGGGTGTTGATCAAACGCCTGTATCTAAGTGTAGTAATTTTTGTACTCGGTTAGATACAACGAATTTTGTTAGTCTAACTGAGAGTGGTGGATTCCAACTCAATCGAATATACTAAGCTACTCTATAACGTAGTGAAAGTGGATCAGTTAGGCTAACTTTATCGTTAGTCTGACTGGTCCTTTTTTATTACCTATTTCATGGTATTTCGACAGGAGATCGTCATATGAAGAGTAAAAGTATTAGTAAAATTGAAAGTCCCACCTTACTTAGTCAATTAAAAGAAATTCGGCACTATCTGCATCAACATCCTGAACTGTCCGATCAAGAGTTTAAGACCACCAAATTTATCACAAGTTTCTTAGAGCAATTGGGATATAAAATTATTACTCCGGCAAGTCTTAAAACTGGTGTAATTGCGGAAATCGGTCCCAACGAAACATCTAATGTCATCGCTTTAAGATCTGACATTGACGCTTTACCCATTGACGAACAAACCGACTTGAACTTTGCGTCTGAGAACGCCGGGGTAATGCACGCCTGTGGTCATGATTTTCACATGGCGTCCCTAATGGGAGCGGCGGTTCTACTAGCGGATAATCAGAGTAAATTAACTAGTAAAATTCGTTTGGTGTTTCAGCCGGCCGAGGAGACGAATGCAGGCGCCCGTGAAGTGATTGAGTCTGGTGTTCTGAATGATGTGGCTGCGATCATCGGTTTTCATAATGAACCGACGTTAGCCGCTGGTGAAATCAGTGTGAGTGGTGGTGTTCAGGATGCAGCGGTTGATCAGTTCAAGGTGACCTTAAAGGGCATTGGCGGTCACGCTGCCCATCCTAATCAGGACGTTGATCCGATTGTTGGACTAGCGAGCACGATTACGTCACTTCAGACGATTGTCAGCCGTAACATCGATCCGATTCAGCCCAGTGTCTTGTCGGTCACCCACATCGAAAGTGGTTCCACGTGGAATGCCATCCCCGATGAAGCTTGGTTTGAGGGAACGTTACGAACGTTTTCGGATGCTGACGCCAAGATGGGGAAAGAAAAGTTTTATCAAATCGTTCAAGGTCAGGCAGCTACCTATGGATTGGACGTTAACATTGAATGGATCGAGGGGCCCCGGGTACTTAAAAATGACGACGAACTTGCCAAGGTGCTCGCAGATGATGCCCAACACTACGCCAAGCTGGTCAACGTTCCACCGACCCCTGGTGGTGAAGACTTCGCGTTTTATACCGACAAATTGCCGAGTGTCTTCGCGGAAGTTGGCAGTGGCGCAAACGTGGGCCTCCATCATTCTAATTTGGTGGTCGATGACGACGGTTTGATGACGGGTGTGAAATGGTTTTATCACTCAGCTTTGAGGTTGCAGGATTATTTAGAAGAGGGAGAACAGTAAGATGAAGAAGAGATATTGGATTACCGCATTAGTCGCAATTATCGTGGTTTTGTTTGGATACACGTTTGTGTATCGACCGTACCAGAAGGCGCATCAGCCGCAGTCAAATAAGAAGACGATTGTCTTGGCCAGTTCACCCGGTCCTTACAGTGACTTGTTCATGAAAGGTATCAAGCCCATTCTTGAGAAAGACGGTTACAAGGTTAAAAATAAGTCGTTTTCAGTTTTGTTAAATGCTGACATGGCATTAAATCAAGGGCAAGTCGACCTCAACATTGAACAACACGGAGCTTACATGAACAACTTTAACAAGGAAAATCATGGTGATTTGGTTTCCTTGACCAAGGTTCCAACGATCCCAACTGGTATTTATCCCGCTAAGAAGCACAGTCTAAAGGACGTCAAGAAGGGCGACACGGTTGCCATTCCTAATGATCCATCCAACATGTCGCGAGCCTTCTTAGTAATGGAAAAAGCGGGCTGGATTAAGTTGAAGAAGGGGGTCGATCCCATCAAAGCCACCAAAAATGACATCATTGACAATAAGTACGATTTGAAATTTGATGAAATGGATTCGGCCAACGAACCACGTTCTAGAAACAGCGTAGACTATGCGATCATTCCTGGTTCCGATACTTACGGTGCCAAGATCCCGGCTAGTTCAATGCTGTTGCGTGAGAATCCACAGAGTCAGTACATGCTGCTGGCTGTTGTGAATAAAAAGAATGAGCACACTAAGTGGGCACAGGACGTTAAGAAAGCCTACAACTCCAAGCAATTTATGAACTATATGAAGCAACACAATCAGGATCATGAGTGGGAAATTCCTGAGAAATAATTAAGTATCATATGTAGATACGGAAAAATCCTCCAAGCGCTTGGGGGATTTTTTGTTTCACGTGAAACTTATTTTTTTCTTAAGTATTGCCAATCCTACTTATCGTCATTGTTCAAAGCAATCTTTCTCAACGCTTCAAACGCATCAACGTCAATTTCTTCAGTAGTATTGTTGTTGAAAGTTACTTCATATGAAATAATCTTTCCTTCTGATTCGTGTGGATGGATGGAGTTAACGTTATCAACGTTAATTAAACGACCGTCACCAGTTTCCAATAATCCGTAAAAGTTCATGATTTTCACCTCCTTGTTAATATTATTACATAAGTGGTGTAAAAAGATTACTAATAACGTGCGCAAATTGCCGCCAACCGGGGAATTAACTTCATTAGTATTAATGCGAAACAAGCGTTAGAAATATTTAATTAATTAATCAAGCCATTTTATTGCAACCGTTTTCATATCGGAGTATATTAGGGACAACAAAAGGAACACATATACTTTTGGGAGGAAAATATTATGACAGATGTAAAGAAAATCCCTGCAGCAGTAGCAATGCTTAAAGTCATTGAATCATATGGCGTTAAGGATGTTTTTGGTTACCCTGGTGGTTCCATTAACTCAACGCTTGCTGCACTTGACCAAGAAAAAGACAATATTAATTACGTACAAATTCGACACGAACAAGTGGGCGCCTTAGCCGCAGCTGCTCACGCAAAGTTAACCGGTAAGATTGGCGTGGCCTTTGGATCAGCTGGTCCTGGTGCCGTCAACTTACTCAATGGTTTGTATGACGCCAAAGAAGACCATGCTCCAGTCCTTGCCATCGTTGGACAAGTGGGTCATGACAACATGAACTACAACTACTTCCAAGAATTTCCAGAGACCCCAATGTTCTCAGACGTTTCCGTCTACGACCGAATCGTCATGACTCCTGAAAGTTTGCCACACGTTGTTGACCGTGCTATTCACGAAGCATACCAAAACAAGGGTGTCGCCGTGGTTGTCATTCCAAATGACTTTGGCTTTGACGAAATCCCAGATGTTCCATACAGTTCTGCTTCAAAGACTTACGATAAGCCAGCTCCAGAACCAGTCGCATCTGACGACGAAGTCAGTGAAGCTCTCAAGATGATTAAGAACGCTAAACGCCCAGTTCTCCACGTTGGTCGTGGTATCAAAGGTAACGGCGACAAATTAATCGAACTTTCAAAGAAACTTCAAATTCCAATTATCATGGATGGATTAGCATTAGGCTACGTTGACGCTAGCTACGAAGGTAACTTAGGAACTGCTAACCGTGCCGCATCAAAGGCCGCTGACGAAATTCTAAGTACCGCTGACCTTGTAATCGCCATCGGTGGTGACTTCCCATTCGCTAAGTCAGTGTACGCAAGTCATCCATTTGCCTACATTCAAGTTGATAATTCACGAATCCAACTTGGCCGACACCACGAAGTTGACCTTCCGATCTGGTCTGACTCTGGTTCATTTATCGATAAAGCCCTCGCTCAAAGCGAACAGGTTGCTCCAAGTCCATTCTTCAAGGCTGCCGTTGCCGACGAAGCTAACTGGAAAGAGTACATCAACAAGATGTTGAACGTTGGCAGTGACGAACAAGACAAGAGTAACGGGAACTTCATGGACGAATTCAAGGACTTTGGTAAGCACTTGAAGGACACCATTACGAACGCTAACTCAACCATGCCAGTTGCACCAATCTACAAACAAATTAACCGGGTTGCTGACAAGGATGCCGTCTTCTCAATCGATGTTGGTGACAACATCATCAATAGTTTCAGATACTTGGACATTCAACCAACTAACAAGTGGGTCATCTCCGCCTTATTCGCAACGATGGGTTCAGGACTTCCTGGAGCAATCGCCGCTAAACGGGCTTACCCAGATCGTCAAGTGTTCAACATTGCCGGTGACGGTGCCCTTTCAATGGTCATCCAAGACCTTGTTACTTTGACGAAATATCAACTACCAGTTATCAACGTGGTTACTTCCAACGAAGACCTTAGTTTCATCAAGGGTGAACAAGATGATCTACCAATGCAGATCTTCGGACTTCAACTTCAGGGTCAAAGCTTTGAATTAATCGCTAAGGGAATGGGCGTTGACGCTACCACGGTTCGTAACGTTTCCGAACTTCCTGCCGCCTTTGACAAAGCCGTTAAGGTTACCAAGGCTGGTCACCCATTCTTGATTGACGCTAAGATAAACCAAGACCGTGGCCTACCAGTTGAAGATTTGGTTGTTAAAATCGAAAACGGACAAGTGGTTGAAACCGTAAGTCCAAATTACTTGAAGGACAAGAATGACAACAAGACTTACACACTACCTGATTTCTTCGCAGAATACGGCGGTGAAGGCTTGTTACCACTTAAGGACTTCTTCGACAAATATGATGTTCAACTTTAATATGTAAATCAAAAAGAGTTCCCATCCGGAAGCTCTTTTTTTATGGCCTAATTTATGCGCGAAATTCATCGAAAACCGTCCAGAGCGCGGCCAGGACGATCGTGAAAATAATCCCGGAAATGGGAATAAAATAGATAACAATCATGATGGCGATGCCGAGGGGAACTTCGATGAAGATGTGGGACAGATTAATTCGTTTGTGTTTTCTGAGATAGGTTTTCTCAAAGTACTTCTTGTTAGTGCGAACCATGACGTAGTCAAGGAGAAAAAATGAGAACGTCCAGATAATGTACGTGATGAAGTAGAAGTATTCGGTGGTCTGACTGTACGGATAATGACTAACCCAGGCCGTCGCAACGGGCAGAATCGACATACAGAGTAAAAAGAAGATGTTAGCCGCAAAACCAATCTCTGAGACCCGATGAATGGCCTTGGAAATGGACGTGATGTTGTACCAACAGATGCAGATGAGGGTCGCACTGATGAAATATCCCAGAAAATATGGAATTTGGTTGATCATCCCCGAAATGTGGGGTGAATCGGGCGCCTTAATCTCTAAAACCATGACCGTCATGATGATGGCCATGACGGCGTCGAACGCCTCCATTCTTGATTTTGACATGTGAAAGTCTCCTTTAAATTAAACCTAGTCTTTAAAGCGAAGCGGGGCAAGGATTAGGCTTTCACATCCAGTTATCACTTAAAACAGCTGTACAAAATCCACGAGAGGGCCGTCAGAATTGAGAAGATAATCCCCCAGAGTGGGAAGAAATAGATAATTACCAAACTGATCAGGGCGCAACTCACTTCAATTGCTAAGTGAAAACGATTAATTCGTTGGTGCTGTTTAATTTTGTCGTTTGAGAACTCCCGTTGATTACCTTTGACTAAGAGATAATCCAATAGGTAGTAAGACAGGTACCACACGATGAAAACAAAGAAATAGAAGTATTCGGTGTGCCGACTGAATGGAAAGCGGGCGACCCACGCCGTTGCCATCGGTGCTGGTGACATGCACAAAAGGAAGAGAATGTTACTCCAAAAGGCCGGCTTGGAGACAACCTTGATCGACTTGAAGATGTTCATCAGATTGTACCATCCCGTACTGATCATGATGGCACTGATAACGAAAGCCGCAAAGTAGGGTAATTGTTCGATAATTCCACTAAAACTGGCGGTTTCTGGGACCTTAATTTCGAGGATCATGATGGTCATAATAATGGCGATGACCGCGTCATCACATGCTTCCACTCGACTTTTGGGCATATTAATCACTCCTTTAATAATGATATAAAAATATGCTAAAGGAAGTGGTTAGTCAAGCAGAATTTTCTGGTTGGTATGCATTGGGAACTTAATTATATTTAGTGTTATGTAACATAAATTAAAAAACACGCAAAAAATTGAGCAAATTTCCCGGCTTGTGGGCGTTTAATGGTAAAATGAATGTAATCACAAGTGTATATTGGAGATGACGTAATGAGTTTTAAAAAGATTGTTAACTGGTTTTTAGTCGCATTCTGGATCGTAACCTTTGTCGTATTGGCCATGGGCTTCAGTATGGTATCAATGTATATGATGGTGATTGGGATGCTGATTCATAGTTTAAATTGTGTCTTAGGTGACAAACTATAAAGTTATAAGGAGGAATTAAATGTTTAAACCAATTTTACTGATTATTACCGTAATTGCCTTAATCATTGCGGGTTATTTGTATTGGACGAATCGAGATCGTGCCGACGATAAGAGTTATATCAAGAGCTGGAAATACTTCGTGTTCATCTTATGTATTTTGGTTGCTGTCGTAACTTTTGCCGTTGCCACCAGAAATATTTTGTCGGTTGCGGGCTTCGTGATCGCCTTTATCCTGTTTATCTACTACCTGGTTCGCTACTTCGTCGTAGCTCTGGGAAAGCACTACAGTTGGGATCAGACCGTTTTTCTGAAGTACTTTAGAAGAGGTGTGTACGCATTAATTGCGACATTAATTTTCTTCATTGCGTTTTACTGCTCATCAAACAACCAGTTGGATATGCTGCACCATCGAGAGATCACTTCACATCTTCAGATGAAGCAGAAGAAGACTCATAAGGAAAAGATGAGAATGGAGAAGAAGGATAAGAAAGCGGAAATGAAATAGTTGAAGGGAGCCCTGTGGTGGGGCTTTTTTTATTTCTAAAATCCTCCTTGTCTCCAATTTATTCCTTATGGTAAGATTATTATCGTGAAAAAATTCATTTTTACGTACTTTACTGTGCGTCCGATAATATTCTACTTGGAGGTTAACGTTCATGAACGTTATGCAAGCAATTGAGAAGACCGTCACTAATGCGGGAATCATTAGTTCGATCACCTCAACGATTTTTATTATTTTACTGGGTTTCTTTTTACGTAAGAAGAACATTTTTACCGATAAATTCGGAAAGATGTTGTCAAAGGTCGTCTTGACCGTTGCAATTCCAGCCTTGGCGCTGAACTCATTCATGCAGCCAATCAACAATGACACCCTGAAAGAGGGGATGAATGTCCTGCTGTGGGGTTTCATCATCTACATCATTTTGATTTTCGTTGCGCCACTACTTTATCCCAAACAGGATAAGGATAAAAAAGAAGTCATGGGAATTTTGACCACCTTCGGTTCTACGACCTTCTTTGGAATTCCGATCGTCGGTGCGGTCTTTGGACCCAAGGGAATCATGTACAGTTCCATTTTTAACATTGGTTATCGGGTTTTCCTTTATTCATACGCCTACATCAGAATGTCAGGCTTGAAGATGGAAATGAAGAACATCAAGAAAATGTTCCTTAATCCGGTTGTGATCGCCACCTTCCTAGGACTTTTCCTGTGGTTGGGACAAAACTATGTTCCACATGTAACAGTCCAAACGATGTTAAATGGTCTCCCTGGCAAAGGCACTAGTAGCGTGGCTTTCTACCGCATTGACCAGACTGCCTTGTGGCTCTGGAAACCGTTGAACTACTTGGCTCAACTTTCCTCGCCGCTGGCTTGGTTATCAATCGGTGTGACCCTTGGTTCCATTTCATTCAAGCAGGCCGCTTCCAACAAGCTTTCTTGGTACTACAGTTGGAACAAAGTTATCATCGTTCCGTTGTTCAACCTGATTGCCTTATCAGCCCTTTCGATGATTGGAATCCTGCCAATGAGCTACGTGGCAATCGCTACGATCGTGATCATGATGGCAACGCCAACTGCCACGGTGGCTTCGGCTTACGCAATCAGTTTCAATCGAGATCCAGTCCTAGCTTCCAACGCGTCCTTCCTATCGACAATCCTGTCAGTAATCATGATGCCAATCTGGATTGCTCTACTGGAAGTCATCAATAACTCCGGAATTATCAAATAAAGAGGTCTAAAATGTTTAAAATTACTGCGTACGGGGTGCGTCCCGTCGAAGTTAGTTACTTCAAAGATTTAAATAAATACGATTACGAGTTGAACCTAGTTTCCGAAATGTTAGATCACGAGAACGCCATTGATTCTAAAGGATCGGATGGTGTGTTAGTTCGGGGAAATTGTCTGGCTGACCGGGATAATTTACAAAAATTCGCTGACTGGGGCATTAAGTACGTCTTCACGCGCACGGTTGGATACGATCATATTGATTTGAAGGCCGCTAAGGAACTTGGCATTAAGGTTGCTCGCGTTCCCGGTTACTCGCCATACGCCGTGGCTGAACTGGCGATGACCCTCGGGATGAGTTTGTTTCGAAAAGTCGCTTCCGAAATTAACGCTACTCATGATGGCGATTTTATTGTAAATGATTCGTATTTTAGTCGTGAGATTCATTCCGGTACCGTTGGCATTATTGGCGCTGGTCGGATTGGTCGGGCCGAAGCCAGCTTGTACAGTGGGATGGGCGCAACCGTGCTCGCCAATGACGGCCACAAGGTTGACGCTCCTGAGATTGATGAATACGTTCCAATTAATGAACTATTGAAGCGTTCTGATATCGTTTCGCTGCACGTTCCCTACATTAAAGGTGAAACTGATAACTTAATTAGTACCGATCAAATTAACATGATGAAAGACGATGCCATTTTGGTTAATACTGCTCGCGGTCAAGTGGTCGATTTAAAGGCCGTTGATGATGCACTATCTGCTGGTAAATTAGGTGGATACGGTGCTGACGTGTTGATTGACGAATCCAACATTTTTGGTCATGAGTTCAAGAGTGTCAATGACATCAAGAATCAGGAAGTCGTTGGTTTAATGAAGAAGTATCCGAACGCAATTGTCACGCCCCACGTTGGTTCGTTTACGGAACCCGCTTTAACGGACATGATTACTGTTAGTTATGATAATTTTCATGAGATGGTGACGACGGGTAAGTCTAAGAACGAGATTTAAGGGTCAAAGTTAACATTAAGTATCATCAAAATTATTTGATATAATTGATTTATTATTAAACTGAGTTATAATGATAGATGTAAATAGTTCATGGGACCATCGATTTTTAGTAGGATTGATGATCAAAAGCCCATCGGTTTGTTGCCGATGGACTTTTTTACATAAATACACATAAAAAGGCTGAAACCCCAATCGGTTTCAGCCTTTTTGGTACTATAGGTCTCGCTAATGTGGAGACATTGACAGATGGTGCCATTCCCACTAACGCAGGGATACTCGTTACTTATATCATAACATGTCAGATTAATTAAATAAATGCCGTAACGGCGGAAGCAAAGACAATGAGCACCAATCCAAGATAGGTCAATGTCATTTCCTTGGGTGTCTTTCGCTGGTGCAAGAAGTAAATTCCCGTCAGAGTGGAGACCAGGACGGCTAACTGACCAAGCACGTTGGCAGTGGCTAGTCCGTTCATGTCTGGTTGAGCTGAGATTAAGTACATTAACATCCCGAAGCCTTGTGATAATCCGGCTAGGATATTCTTATATGAAACGGATTGAACAAAGACGTTTTCGTCCTTTAGATTCCACAAACCATAGATCACGGCACAAAGTACCATTCCGACGGCTTGGGGAAGAAAAGCATGATTTCCGTCCATTGGCTGCATTCCCGGCAGTAAGGCCTTCATTGATGGCATGATGACTACCTGGGGAGCGGCCGAGTAAATTAAGTATCCAAAGGCACCGATAATCTGAAAGATCGTGGCCTTCTTTAAAGCACCCTTATTGGTTGATTCTGGATTTTGAACCCAGGCGGTCAAAGTAGCACCTAGGATCACAATGATTAATGCGGCAAACCCCAAAACTTTTCCAATGATGCCGGTCCAGTCTCCGAGGACGAATACTCCCCACAGAGACGTCAGGATCAGTTGGAGAGCCGTGGTAATGGGCATGACCCGTGATGATCCAACTAATTTAAATCCTTTGAACTGCATGATCTGACCAAAGCCCCAGCCGAGACCAGAAATGACGCCAAAGGTGGTACTAATCCAGCCTGGCAGTGCCAGTCCTTCAATGAAGAAGAGGACGACCGCAAAGATCAAGGTTCCAAGCGTCGCACCCAAAATCTGGTTGGCGGGTTTTCCACCAATCTTTGATGAAATCGTGGGAAAGAGTCCCCAACCGATCATCGGTCCTAAACCAATCAATATCGCTAGCCAATTCATAATAACTACCTCCTAAAGTGTATCAATGAATTTGTGAAACGCCGCGGTTCCCTTGTCGTCAAGTTTGAAGACCCCAGCGTTTTCCAAGACGTGCATAAAGGTGATCCCGACTTCTTTGTCGATCACGTCTTGGACGTTGTCGGGATTGAGATTGTAATTTTGTTTAAGCTGCTTCGCCCAGGGAACGTGGTAGTCCGCGATGTCGTTGGGCTGGCCCAAGAGGTCTTTTTTGACCTCGACCAATTCGGATTTCAGTCGGGCTGGTAAAATGGCGCGACCCATGACCTCGATCAGGCCGATGTTTTCCTTCTTGATGTGCTGATATTCGGCGTGGGGATGAAAGATCCCATCGGGATATTTCGCAGACGTCTGGTTATCACGCAGAACCACGTAGACTTCAAACTGACCCTGGTTGTTCATGCGCACAATCGGAGTGACCGTGTGATGAGGGGTTCCGTTGGTCTCGGCGCGGACAGCAACGGATGGATCCGAGTATTTTCGCCACTCGTTTAGGATATGTGTTGCTAGGTAAATCAGTTCATGGGTGTCCTTACTGGTCAGGCGAATCGTCGACATCGGCCAGTTTAAGACTTCGGCTTTCACGTCTGGATAGCCGTTTACGGTGAAAGTGAAACGAGTATTCGCTTTCATCATCGGAAACGTGTGGTAGCCTCCCTGATAATGCTCGTGGCTCAGAATGGAACCACCGACAATTGGGAGATCCGCGTTGCTGCCGACAAAATAAGTGGGAAACATTTGAACGATTTCAATTAAATTTGAAAACGTCTGTGCACTAATTTTCATTGGTTCGTGCACGTCGTCTAAGAAGATGCAGTGCTGATCAAAGTAGGCATAGGGCGAATACTGAAAGCCCCACGGTCTGCCGCCAATCAACAGATCGATAATGCGATGGTTGACCCGCACGGGGACCTGCGCGTTGCCATAGTAACCCTCGGTCTGTGCACACAGATTACACTCGGGATAACCAAAGTGGGTGTTCTGACCAGCCTTTGCGATGTCATTGGGATCCTTCTCAGGTTTTGACAGGTTAATCGTGATCTCAAGGTCACCAAACTTGGTGGCGGTGTCCCAGTGCAAATTTTTCTTGATTCGCTCGGTCTTAATGTAGTTATTTTGTTGACTTAGTTGATAAAAGTAGTCCGTTGCCTGTTCTGGTGAATTATGATAAAGATTCCAGAACCGCTCGTTGACCGTGCTTGGCAGGGGCGTATACAGATTTGTCAGCTCCGCCTCTAAGAGTTCGCGGTTTTTTAGCGTGTCGTCAATTTGATGGTTCTGAATGGCCACGTTGATTAACTGACTGACCGTCTCCAGAAGTGCACCGGATTCGGCATTGCCCTCAACGTTTCCCTCACCCACCAGGTGATACAGATAATTGATTAAATAAGTCCGGTCCATTGGCTGGTACGTCTGATTGGTGCTAATTACCTGATCGGCGTAGTGTTCCACTAAATTTTTCATAATGTTCACCGACCCTAAATCTGAATTTCTCGTGGTCCGTCGGCGATGTTAGCGATGTAGAAATCAGCGTCGTAGCCGAAGCGGTAGTTGTACGTGTCGCCAACGTTTTTAATAAAACGATCAATCTGGTCGGCGGGAACGATGGCAATTGCACAACCACCGAAGCCCGCACCAGTCATCCGGGCTCCGATTGCACCGTTCTTCCAGGCTTCGTGAACCAACGTGTCCAGGTTCGGCCCCGTGACCTCGTAGTCGTATTCTAGTGAAATGTGCGACGCGTTCATTAGGCGCCCAAATTCGTCCACTGCGTTGTTCCGTAGGGCTTTGACAGCACGCAAAGTACGTTGATTTTCGGAGACCGCGTGTCGAGCACGTTTCAAAAGGGTGGCGTTGTTGATGGTGTACGTGTACTCGTCGAATTCGTCGTTGCTCATGGCGCCAAACGAGGAGAAGTCGGCGACCTTATTGACAAGGGCCAGGGCTTCTTCACATTCCTTGCGACGCTCGTTGTACTTGGAATCCTTTAAGCCCCGTTTCTTGTTGGTGTTCATGATGACAATCTTGTAGTTGCCGAGTTTAATCGGGACCAGGTCACTCTTCATCGTGTTCGTGTCCAGCAGGATCGCCGTGTTCTTCTGTCCCATCTCAACGGCGTACTGATCCATGATGCCCGAGTTGACCCCGATGTCGGTGTTTTCAACGTGTTGGCCGAGTTTAGCCAGTTCGGGTCCGGAGAAGACGTCACCGAATTGGTCGTTTAAAATCTTGCCGAATAGCATTTCGATGGAAGCCGAGGACGATAAACCGGATCCGTCCGGTAGGTTACCGTAGATTAGGATGTTAAAACCGTGGTCCAACTGGTGTCCCTTGTCGGCAAAGGCCTTGAACATGCCCTTGGGATAGTTGATCCAGCCGTCATCACGGTTGATATTCAGGTCGTCTAATTGAAACGTATTAATTCCCGTTTCTGAGAAATTCGTCGAGTAGATCTTGACCTGATTGTCAGTCCTTGGTGTCACTAAGGCGTAGGTTCCAAGGCTGATCGCACACGGGAAGACGTAGCCACCATTGTAGTCGGTATGTTCACCGATCAGGTTGATTCGACCCGGGGCGAAGTACGCCTTGGTTGGTTTTTGTTGGTATAAATCTTTAAATTTACTGGTTAAATCACTAATGATCTTGTTGGTTGAAATTACTTTTTTGGTCACCGCAAACATCTCCTTAAAAATCACTTTATCTGATGTTAGTTCTACAATAAGAGTAAGCGTTTTCAAATGGGAAAGCAAGGGCTTTTATTCTGAAAAATAATTGTTTGAATTAATTGCCAAATAAGGGCTGAACAAGTGGAAGTTGTATGGTAATCTGAAATCAATGATAACTAAATTTAATTTCACGAGGTGAAAATCAATGAAAAAGAATCAATGGTGGAAAAACGCAGTTGTATATCAAGTCTACCCACAAAGTTTTCAGGACAGTAACGGTGATGGAGTCGGTGACCTAGACGGAATCAGAGAACGGTTGCCATACATCAAGAAGTTGGGTGCGAACGTGATCTGGCTCAATCCGATCTATGCCTCACCCGAAGAGGACAACGGCTACGACATTTCGGATTATCGCCAGATTAATCCCAAGTACGGTGATATGAAATCATTTCAAAAACTGTTAGACCGAGCTCATGAACTCGGAATTAAGATTGTGATGGATCTGGTGGTCAATCACACGTCCGATCAGCACAGGTGGTTTCAAGAGAGCCGAAAGTCCAAGGATAATCCGTACCGTGATTACTATTACTGGCGTGATCCAGTGGAGGGCCACGCGCCAAATGACTGGGGTTCATTTTTCAACGGTTCAACGTGGAAATACGATGAACAAACGGGTCAGTACTACCTCCATCTTTTTGCGGACGGTCAACCCGATCTGAACTGGGAGAATCCGAAGGTTCGAGAAGAAGTTAAGAGCCTAATGAAGTTTTGGCTGGATAAAGGGGTTGACGGCTTTCGGATGGACGCCATCAACCTGATTTCTAAGCCCCAGGGACTACCAGACATGCCAAAACCTGAAAATGCAAAATATTCCGCTCCGGGAGCGGGTGTCCTGAATGGTCCTCGACTGAACGAATTTTTCAAGGAATTGAATCGGGACGTCTTGTCAAAGTATGACATCATGACCGTTGGTGAGATGTCAGGAACCAAGCCGGAACAGGCACTGGAATACACCGGTTTTGACGCGCATGAACTCAACATGGTCTTTCAGTTTGAGCACGTGGAACTCTCGCCTAATCCAGACCAAAGACTAGGAAAGTGGAATGATCAACCCATTAAGTTGACCGATTTAAAACGAGTCTTTAACAACTGGCAGACCAAATTGCACGGCAAGGGCTGGAACAGTCTGTACTGGAGTAATCATGACCAACCACGTGCTGTTAGTCGGTTTGCGACGGATAAGCCAGAGTATCGTGAACTTGCTGCCAAAATGCTAGGAACGACTTTGCACATGATGCAAGGAACACCGTACATTTTTGAGGGTGAGGAGCTCGGGATGACCAACGCTCACAAGGAAGACCTGACTCAGTACGAAGACATTGAAACGATTAACGCCTACGATCAATTTGTGAAAAAAGAGAAGTTCGTTTCCCCAACCAAGATGATGAGTTACTTGGCTCATATGTCACGAGATAATGCGAGAACGCCGATGCAGTGGGATGATTCCAAAAACGCTGGTTTTACCACTGGTACACCATGGTTTTCGGTAAACAAAAATTATAAGGAAATTAACGCCAAAGATGAAGTCGATGATCCAAACTCCGTTTTTGCTTACTATCAGAAGTTAATTGAATTGCGGAAGGATAACCCCATTATCATCGAAGGTGACTTTGAATTGTTAGATCCAGACGATCAGGAAGTCTTTGCCTACAAGCGTCATTATCAAGGTGAAACTTTGTTAGTTATCAGTAATTTTACTGATCATGTGGTAGAACGGGATTATAAGGTACATGAAAATGCAGAAAGGTTGATTGGTAATTACGCTGATGATGCTGGTAAGAGGTTGAGGGCGTATGAGAGTAAAGTGTATAAAATGAAATAAATTACTTGTATTAATAAAGTTCGTTCTTAATATTAAGAACGAACTTTATTTTTTGTTAAATTATTAACTAATTAATGTTAGAATTAATTAGTTAATATACGTAAAATGAGTAATGATTTGTTTAACATTAATTATTTAATAGAGAAGGTATGACATATTAAAGATTTTCCATTGATTAAAGAAATTCGTTATAGTGAATCTGGCTTAATATCATTATCCGAATCATACGAAGATTTTGACAGGGAATTAATGTTAGACTATCCAACTGTATATATCTTAAATGATAAGGATCCTAAGTCTCATAAGTTTAAAGTATATGTTGGGGAAACTAATGATATTGATCGACGTACTAAGGAACATTTAAAAAATGAAGATAGGGAAGATTTTGAAGAATTAAATAAGTCTAAAACGACAAAAATGTTAGTTATTGGTCATGAACATTTTAATAAATCGTTAACAATGGATATTGAAAATCAAATGATGCTTTATTTAACTGGTTCTCCTGCAGTGGCACAGATTAATAATCGTAGAGAAAATCCGCAAAGTAAATATTTTACTTCTGATGAAATGCCGAAGATTTTTGATGAAATTTGGAATGAATTAGAGAATAAAAATTCTTATCTATTCCCAGCAAAATCTAAAATTGAAAAAACTGCTATTTTTAAGTCATCTCCGTTTCATAAGTTGAATGATGAGCAAAATAAATATAAGAATATGATTATGAATAAAATTGCTGAAAATCTTGTTGATTTATCATCCAGAGAACATAAATTGATTCTTGTTGATGGAGATGCAGGTGCTGGAAAAACAGTTTTATTGAGTTCTATTTTTTATTTAATAAGTCAATTATATAAACAGTATCCGCGTCGTGAATTTAAAAACATAAGTGAATTTATGCTTGTAAACAACGATGAACAAGTTAAAGTTTATGATGAAATTGCACTTAAGTTAAAAATGGAGAAAAAGAAAAAAGAAATAGTCCAAAAACCTACAACATTTATTAATCATCATGATCCTAAAGGAGGATTAGTGGATATTTCTCTTATTGATGAGGGCCATTTACTTTGGACTCAAGGTAAACAAGCTTATAAAGGCAATAATCAATTACAAGATATTATCGATCGTTCTAGAATAACGATTTTAGTTTTTGATAAAAATCAAATGATTAGGACACAAAGTTACACTAACTCTAACGAATTAAATTCAATGATTTCTAAGGTAGAGAGTGAACATAATTATATTCATCTTTCTACACAAATGAGAATGAAAGCTAGCCCTAAAACTATGGCATGGATTGATGCTTTTATATATAAGCAGAAAATTGATGAAATTCCTAATGATCCCAATTATGACTTAAGGATATTTGATAATCCTAAGAAAATGTATGAAAAAATTGTTGAAAAAAATAATGATAAAAACTATGGGTTATCAAGAATGGTGGCGACTTTTGATTGGCCTTATAATCAAAAAAATTCTCCCACAAATTCTAGGTACTGGGATGTACATTTTTCATATAATGGTGGATATTTTTCTATGCCTTGGAATCGTCAGGTTACTAAAAATAATAATGAACAATCTTGGGCTGAAACGCCAAATAGTTTACAAGAAGTTGGATCAACATTTACCATTCAAGGATTTGATTTGAATTATGTTGGTGTTATTATTGGACCTTCTGTAAAGTATAGGAATGGCAAAGTGATTTTCGATTCAAGTCAGAGTTGCGATCGTAATGCTACACAAAAGAGAACTGAAAAGTATAAAGATGGATCTGCTAAGAAGGTAAATGTTTCAGAAAGTATGTTAAAAAATGCTTTAAATGTTTTGATGACGAGAGGAGTACATGGTTTATATATTTATGCTGTGGATGATGAATTACGTAAAGTACTTCAGACAAGACATTATAAATAGATCTTCACGCCATTAGGGATTTAATCAAATTAATATTAGAACTGTATCTTTTGAATTTAATATAATTGATATAGTTCTTTTTATTTGAATTATTTTCCAAAAAGGAATTATTACATTTTCAATAAATGACATCAGGCTCAATTTGTCACATGTAAGGGTGAATGATGTTTGCTAACACCAGTTATATCAAGGCATTTGGGCTGATGATGATTATTAATATGTTCATGGACATATGCTTATTTGAGTGGTTATCGTTTTTTAAGAATTTTGGAAATTGGTTAATAAAAGAACACTTTACCATAATTAGTAAGGTGCTCTTTTTCTATTAATTTTTATAATAGTATTGTGGCTATTTGATTAATTTCATTAGATCGGCGAAATAATCATCATTATCTGGAGACTGATAGTTAAAATGGCAATTTTTCTGGTACCCAAACAAATTATTAACCTGATTGCAGATCATTTCCTCCATACTTCTAATCTTATAAGAAGTTTCTTCCTGCTTTTTAATAAATGAATAAGTACCATCGATATAAATCGGGGTGGCAAGATCATTAAAGTAGATCTCTAATCGATCATCACCCATTCGGATGACATGGTGGAGGTTATGATAGGCGATCCAAGACGTGTTGCGCTTACAATGATCAATCGGTTTCAGTCGTAGCAATTGAACGTCTTTTCGGACGTATGGGATGTTTTTCTTAATCTTACAATAAGCTGCCAACATTTTGATTTTTGTAAGTGACAGGCGGTTGTCTTTCCATAGTTCTTTCATTAAAACGTTGGTAGTTTGCTTTACCAAGGTAAAACCAGAGACACGATCAACCACCAGTGAATTAAATTGACTATTTTTGTCTTTTAAGTCAATTAATAATAGTAAGGAGTTCCAATTTACTGAGTAAGTGGTCAACTTTCTGTTCACCTGCGATGGCAGAATGGAGTTGATGTCCACGGCAAATTCATTCCTCATCTTTCTTTTCATCGGTTCACATAAATTTAATGGTAATTCATTTAGTTCCATAGTATTTCTCCTTTTTTATTGTTCTATAGACAAATACGTAGACTACGGAGAATTTGTTCATGAATTTCGATTATTTAAAATAAATGTGAATTTCCAATTATCAAACAAATCAAAAAATAAGCCCTAGTGATCTTCACTAGGGCTTATTAGTGTATAAATATTTGAAGGATTATTTAGTGAATTTACGTCTGCTTCCAGCTAATCCAAAGATTCCCATCAATGTTGTTAACAATCCGATGATTGACAACCAAGTGGTGTTAGATTGTCCGGTTTGTGGAAGTTGACCGTTGTGCGCTATATTTTTCGTATCATTAGTAGTCGATGTTGGTTGATAAGCAAAGGTGGAAGCAGTTAGGTTTACTTTTGCATGATTACTTAGACGATATTGACCACTATTTATTGGTGTGGCACCAGTTACGTTGGTCTTGATGTTTTCAGGATGAACCGAATCTTGTTGGTTGATGTATGCCACCCGTGACTTGGTATTTTGTTGTGCTCGATCAATGGCGTGGTTAATGATTTGATTATTAACTTTCTGAGCTGCTTTGTTACTTTCGGACTGTTTTGCTGCAGCCTGTTTTTGCCATTTTGCTATCTGAGCCTTGTCCGAAGCCATTTGAGCCTTGGCTTTAGCTAATTTATTTGTTTCATTTTGGTAATCAATCAGTTGCTTTTGGAGGGCGATTAGTTTTGCCTGGTCAGCTTGCAGTTGTTGCTCTGCTCGATTAAGCTCATTTTGCTTGTTAATCAGGTCTTGGATGGCACGAGCTAAATCATCTTGGGCTTGTTGGTTAGCGGCAGTGGCCTTTTGCAACTTGTTTTGATCGTTATTGAGTTGGTTGGTGTCGTTTTCTACCTGTTGTTTTGCCTGAGCTAGTTTGTGCTGCAGTCCTGGAAGGGCAGCGTTGTTATTGTTGATAATCTGTTGCTGCTTTGAGATTTGATGGTTAAGATCGTTAATTTCAGCTTTCGCCTTGTTAATGTCAGTTGACCATTGAGCGGGATTGTTTTCCTTGGCCGCTTTGACATCATTAGCTAATTGATTTTGGAGGGCTGCCAGTTTGTCATGTGCGTTCTGGAGGGTTTGCAAATCGTGGCTTAAGTCTTTGTGGTAGTCCGAAATTAATTCGTAAGTATCATCGATTTGGCGTTGCAGGGTAGCTGGAGTTGGGATGTGGGCGGTTACCTCATTAAATTGTTTAGCATTTTGAATTTGGGCTGGATTAACAAAAACGAGGTGAATTTGGCCGTAGTTATCAATGCCGACGCCCATGTATTTGCTGTTATTAACATTACCCGTAGCTGGATCGATACCTAACAGGTTCATTTCATCACTGTCTGATGAATTACTGTCATTAAACGTCAGGTTCATAATCATGTTGTATAACCTTGAATAGATAGCGTCCATGGTGGTGAAATTGGTGAAGTTCATGTAACCAGAAGCAACGGTTTCATAACCATTCCTCCCGAGATAGGTCAGAAGGCCACTGTCAGCTGCCGCGTTATTAATGGCGTTCACATCATATCCGTTTTTACCAACATTCCAGCCGTCCTGGTTGTAACCGTTTAGTAGACTATTGATAAATTGTTGCATTCCCCACCCACCAATTTCAACGTTGGCGGTGCCAAACTGGTGATGCATTTGGTTAATGAGCCAATTGATGTATTCTTCTATATCTGAGTACTGAGAATTTGTGAACTGTGGAATTGTTTGTCCTGTATTGTTTGTACCAACTATGACCTCATCTTGTTTGGCAATGTCACTAGGTTGATAGTGATTATTAGCCATGGCCGCTTTATCAAATTGGTGAAACCAATCTGCGGCGTTTTCGTTCGGATGTTGTTTTTTCCATTGTTGAAAGCCCTGTAAAGTCATTCCCGCGGGAATATGAATGTTCTGTTCAAAAGCGGGCTTGGACTTGTTCAAATCATTTAGTTGAGATTGGGCGTCGTTAATGGACTTGTTATCATTATTAACTCGGTCTTGCGCATTATTAATGTCTTGGTTTGTTTGATGAATGGCATTCTGATCGTTAGCAGCGTCCTTTTCAGCTTCGTCGTGTTTTTTCTTGGTTGCGGCCTGCCACTTGTCCAAGTTATTTAAGTTGTCCTGGGCATCAGATTTTTGTTGTTCAGCTTGATTTTGTTTTTGTTGAGCATCCTTGGTGCTCTGTTCGTTGTTATCAACGGCATTTTGGGCTTGATTAGCGCCATCGGTATCATGATTAAGCTGATTTTGATCGTTGTTGACATCGCTCTGGGCCTGGTTTTGATCATGTTGAGTGTTTTCAGTGTGTTTTTGCGCCTTTTCTACCGCGGCTTGGGCATTACTTTCGGCTTGTTGATCATGGTCAACCCGGCTCTGGTCCTTTTTAACGTCGTTCCCAGTTTGATTAATTTCATCTTGGGTCTTCCTGATATTATCAGGAGTGGCGTTAGCTGCGTCTTTTTGGGCTTGGTCGACGGCTGCTTTATCATTGTCAACTTGGTTCTGATTGCCTTGAGGAGTTTCGGAAAGACTAGTTGGTTGTTGATTAGTGGGTTGAGCCTGGTCATCGGCACTAACCGAATTGTTGAAGGCTCCCACTGCCAACATTCCGGATGCGACCAGAGTGCTTCCAGTGATGACTTTTAGCCAACTTTTATGTAATCTTACTGGACTAGTGGGCGACTGGTGGTCGTCATCATTAATTGCTTTATAATTATCTTTTTTAATAAATTTACTCATGATGTAAGTCCTTTCTTCTTATTAATTATTTTACATAATTGATAATACTCTAAAATTTCTTACGATACAATTGTTTTAAATAAAAATAGACAATCAAAAGTGTTTATTTTATTCCAGTAAATAAAAAGCCAGCGCTTTAAGCACTGGTTTTTTAGTCTTAAGCTTAATGCTAGATTAACCACCATATAATTAGGGCAATAATTAAAATGACCAAGGCTAATCCTAACCAATCTTTCCACGTGGGCTTATGTGGTAACATTTCAATGGTTAAGTGCTTTCCAATTTTCCATTTCTTAGGTTTCATGAGAATACCTCCAACATTGATGTGTTATAATAAAAATGTAGTAAGGAGCGAGCGCAATCGCTCCTTAATGAATTACCATTTAAAAACAATTTTAAAGCTTATGATTGCTAAGTTTATTTTGACGGTTAACTTAGTTATTCGTGGCTTTTTTATTTTCAAATGAGGCAATTTCATCACCTCCTTACTACATATACTACAATACACTAATGTAAGTGCATTTAAAACACCTTTTCTATTCTATTGTATACAAAATTTATTTTATTTATCATTATCAATAAATAGCTTCTTGCTTTTAAAAATCGGTTCTAGTGACTATCACTAGAGCCGATTTCATTTTGAACTATCGTTTAATTTAGTAATTTGAAATTAGCAAGACATTGTGGTAAATATTTTTCTTTACTTATTTAAGCATAATTTGTGATTGACGAAACCACTATGTAATGTGGATTTATAACAAACAATATTTATCAGATTATTATGAAAATCATCTTGTTTTGAACTAATTTTAGCCATTAAAACACCCTAAACGTTACAATAATTAGTTATTGTAACGTTTTTATGTAGGTTACATTTTGTCATTATTATGTGCTGAAAGTCTTACCCCTCTAAGCTGTTCACACTTTGTCTTTCTTTACTCTGAGCATTTTTCTTCGAGTTTATGTATAATCGCGTTATTCTTTTGAAGTATTAAGTAATTACTTAATATTAATTGTGTCCTAGTAGTGATGTGTTAATCATTATCATTTCACAAGATGTGTTTGAAAGCGTAGGAGGAAGTTTCATGCAAAATAGGGAGCCTAAGAAACATTTTAAGATGTACAAAGCCGGCAAACGGTGGATGGTCGCAGGGATTGTGACCCTCACGACCGTTGGCGGTTTGACCATCGGTGCAAGTGCTGATAGTGCTAGTCAGCCAGCCACGAGTGACGTTAAGACTGAAGCACCAGCAGCCAGTGGCACTGCCAATCAGGCTGATCAGAGCCAGAACGTTGCTCCGGTTAAGTCAGAGCAACCTGCCAACGACAGTGTAACCAAGACAGATCAAGTTCCAGCTGCCAATTCACAGCAGCAGGACAATCAGTCTAGTCAACAAGTAACAAGTAGTGTCAAAGAAGAACCACAAACTGAGCAAAAGAGTCAGAATGCTCAGCCCAGTGATTCTAAACAAGTTCAGCCAGTTCCAGATACTAAGACTGAACAATCAAAAGATGTAAGTAATCAACCTGCTAAGGAGCAACAGTCAAACGATCAAAAGACTGATAACCAGGCCGATAATCAAACGGCCAAACAAGCTGATTCTCAGACTAAGAATCAAACAACTAATGATCAAAATGCCCAACCTGATTCACAAGTAACAGGGCAAAGTAACAAGTCAGACCAAAATACTGACAAACAAGATGAAAAGAACCAGACTAACCCAGTTAAGGCTGAGCAGGATCAACCAAAAGTTACTCCAGAAAAATCGGATCAGAAGACGGAGAATCAAGCTGACGATCAAGCTAATTTATCTGATAATCGTGAAGCAAATGTTGTCCAATCTCAGTTTAAGGCTAATCATACCAACGTAAAACAGGCTGTTAATGACACAATTAACGGGACTTGGGGAACAGCTAATTATGTTTACAATAAACAAACTGGAACGCTCTCATTTAATGAAGGCGGGAACCTTGGTAATGAATTTGCTTATGATAGCTGGTTAGAAGCTAATCACGCTCAAGTTCAACACGTAGTCTTTAATTCGAAAGTCTCAGTTAACGATGCCAATGGTCTCTTTGCCTATTGGAGTAGCGTACAGGATTACCAAAATTTATATAATCTTGATACTTCGAACTGTACCAAGATGACTAACATGTTCTTAGATAATCATTCTCTAAAGTCACTTGATTTAACGGGTATGAACACCAGTAACGTCACCGATATGGACGCCATGTTTTATACCGATGCCGGTTTGGATGGCAAGACCGGAACACAGCTTAAATACGTTAACCTCGGTGGCATTGATACCAGCAAAGTTACCCGATTCTACAACGCATTTAAAAATGACCGTCTCTTAAGTCGAATTGACGGTTTAAACAAACTGGACACTAGTAATGTAACTGCGATGAACAGTATGTTTGCTGATTGTTACAGCTTACAAAGTCTAGATCTTTCTAGCTTTAATACTAGAAAAGCTGATACAACCAATATGCTTGCTAATGATTCTAACTTAAGTGAACTCAAATTAGGGAAAAATACGATTTTAGGTATTTCTACCAATTTACCAAACGTCCCATCACAATACGCTGGTTGGGTTCAAGTTGATGCCAATGGGAAAGTCATTCCTTACAAAGATGCATTACCTTCAAATGAGTTAGCTGATGGAAACGCTCATCCAGGAACATGGATTTGGGGAAATCCAATTCAAGATGAATCCTCAATCCATGCTCAAGGAATTACCATTTATGCTGGCAATCAGGTACCAACGGATGCTGCTGCTTACAATGCGGCAGCTACCAACGCAGATGGAAGCACGGCAGCAATTACTAAGATTGATACTTCTAAAGTTAACAATCAGATTCCTGGCCAATACCCAGTCACCATCACGGCCGCAAATGGTCAGAGTATGACAGTCACGGTAACGGTTATTGCCAATCAAGCTAACATCACAGCGCATGGGATCTCAATCTATGTTGGTGACAATGTGCCAACCGATCCAGCTGCTTACGGTGCCATTGCCACAAATGAGGATGGAACCAAAGCTACGATTACTAAGATTGACACTTCAAATGTCAATAATCAGGTTCCTGGTCAATATCAGGTTGCCATTACAGCTTCAAACGGGAAGACCTTTTTCGTACCGGTAACCGTCCTAGCTAACCAATCCGGCTTAAAGGCACACGGGGCCACCATCTACGTTGGCGATCAGGTACCAACTGATCCAGCTACTTATGGCGCCACTGCCACTAATGAGGATGGAACCGAAGCTACAATTACTAAGATTGATACTTCGAAAGTTAACAATCAGGTTCCCGGTCAATATCCGGTTACTATCACGGCCTCAAATGGGGACACTTTAGTTGTGACCGTAACGGTGCTTGCTAAAGACGGCTCCAAGCCTGATCAGCCTGGTAACAATGGCAACGGCAATAACAATCCATCCACTCCAGATAACAATGGTGGAGATCATGGAAACGGGGAACACCCAAGTACATCAAATCACAACGGTGGTAATGATAACGGTAGCAACCCAGTTGCACCAAACCAACCAAGTGGGAGACCCGAAGTTCCAAGTCAACCAGTAGCTCCTAATCAACCAACTGGCGACAATGGAAGCATGGTTCCAGAAAACCATGCTCAAAACGTTCCAGAGACACCAAAGAAACCGGCTGCTAAATCAGAAGTGCCTGGTAGTAAGGGTGTCAACAAGGACAGTAACTCAACTGCTACTAAATCAACTAATAACGGTGAGCAAGCTACTTCGAATGATCATAAGAGTTCTCAAAAGGAAACTTCCGTTACCAAAACCGATCATTCTGAAAACCAAGTGGCTTCTAAGTCACAAAGTCACCAAACGGTTCGGAAAGCACAGAGTTCAGCCCAAGAAAATTCCAAGAAGGATAAGCAGACTTTGCCACAAACCGGTGAAAAAGCTTCTACGTTCTTAGAATTGATTGGACTTGGCTTCATTGCATCCGCTGCTGTCTTGGCATGGCGTGATTTGAAACATCGTGTTAAATAGATTGGATAAATAAAAAGTCACTCTCGTTGAGGGTGACTTTTTTAGTTGATATAAACTTTTAATTAAATGTCTGATAATTTTTTGACGTATAGATTTTGTTTATTGACGGTTTTGTATGGGATGACATCTTTATTATTTTTTCCGTCTTTTATTTCTAATCTTCTAAATCCATTTTGACAATAAAAATGGTCTAGGTGGGGATTATCATCAACTTCAACATAAAGAATTCTGCCGCCACCTAGTTTCCATAATTCACGTATTTTATCGTATGCTAGGGATAGTAAATCTTCGCCACTTATTTCCTGACAGTATTTATTATTTTTACTTAATTGTCCTAATAAAATGGAACTAATCTCATGAGTTCCTTGCAATGATTGTGAATCCATTGGATTTAATTTTCTTTGAATATTATGAGAAAGTCTATTCCAATTCCTTTTAGAAATTGTTAGAGGCTTGGTAGAAATTGAAAAATAACCTATAAGATCTTTTTCGTTTGAAAATACTAAAGTTGTTCTTGATAAACCAACTCTCTGGAATTCAATGGATTTAGATTTTAAAAAGTGTTCAACATCTTTATTCTTACTTTGAAAGGTGTTAAACACTTTTTTTATTTCTATTTCTTTATAATTTTCTAGTAGATCGCCTAAGCTTACAATTTTATATTCCACTAATTATTTTCTCCTAAATAATGAATCAAATTCTTGATGTAAGCTGTCAGTATCTTTACTACTAAATTCCTTAACAGGTTTTGTCGTTTTAATGTCTACTCTTTTGGATGCGTTTATCGCATCATATAATGAACGAGCAGACTTAGTTGTGAAGGTAAAATCGGTTCTAAAACTTTTAGTTGCCATAATAAACGACCTCCTTATACCAATATATTATAGTCTACTACAAATACTATAATAAAATGAAACAATAATTTTGTCAAAAATGTTTATAAATAATGCTATTAATTTCATTCTCCCAAAATTCGATTTACTACCTACTTTACCAGTCATCCCAATTTTTGTGAGCATAAAAAACTAACACCCATGCCTAGGTGCTAGTCTGGAGAAATTAAAATGTCATTTCAAAAATTAATTATTGTAAGCTAATGATTTTAAAATTATCATCATCTGAGAAAATCTCAAATTCAAACACTTTGCCAAGTGCGTAGTGCTCAACGTGATAGGCGACATTGTCGTCAATCGCGTTCTCTAATCGTGAAAGATTCAAGTTGCGAACAAAGATGATCGCGTACTCTAGTAGCATTATGGGGTCATCAATCAGATCATGAAATTGGCTCTCATCATCACACACCGTGGTGATATTCCCGGAAAATTCGTCACCAATGGTGTTGACCCCGTTGTAACATTTCTGTTTGAAGAATTCGTTACGGATAAATCCAAGACGATTGGCTTGGTCACGGTCTTTAACCTGATCGGTCTTGACCTCAAAGTCATCGTCGGTTTTATTAAGTTGGCTGTGTTTGGGCGCAAAGTCCCAAATGGAGCGTTTATCTTTGAAGTTTGGTGTGACGTTATAAGGATTTAAGCGGATGATTTCACTATCATTGAGTTCGCATACTGGCAAAGATGAATATAGTTTTTCTTTTCTTTGCTTCTTGATGTAGGCGTCTTGGTACATTAGGACTAGGTCGATAACGTATTGGGCGTCTCGAAGTTCATTTAATTTCATAGTTATCCTCCTCCCTATGCCAATCAATATAGCAGGAATTTACAGTGAAAGTCTACTAAGTTGTTTGTAAGTTAACATGAGGTGGAGATGGAAATGATTTAGGTAATAATAATTGTAAAATAGTGGTATAGAAGCATTATTAAGCAATGATAGTTATTGATGGTATGCACTATTTTTTAGGAAATAAACATTATTTGTTAAATAATTCACTACATTGAATTGCTTCTTAACAAGTAAATTTGGTACGATGGACAAAGTTTAAACTAGTTGTGATTATTTCAATAAGGAGAACTAAATGAACGTTCATAAATTTATCGCATTAACCGAACCTAGTTCAATTGTATCAACTCTTTCACCCTTTATCGTTGGCATTATGTTTACAAGTTATGATTATGGAAGGTTGGATATTTTTAATTCGTTGGTTTTATTACTAGCATGTTTAGCTATCCACTTAATGGCAAACGCGCTAGACAATTTATCGGATTATCGGGCTTCTTTTCAAACGACCAATTCAACGGCTCAAAAGTTTCGGCAAAAAACCAATTCATTAGGAGTCCACGGAATCTCATTTAAAGCAGCCGTCGTAACGGCGGCAATTTTAGGAATGATAACCGTTATTTTGGGGATCTACTTACTCTTTGCGACCACAATGTGGCTTTTAGTGATCGGTATAATTGGCTTTGTGATTAGCTATTTGTATTCAGGTGGAAAGCTACCGATCTCGCACACGCCCTTTGGGGAGGCGGCGTGCTCACTGACGATGGGAGTTGGAATTACATATACTGTCATCATGGTTAATATCCCAGTTTCGCAGTTTAGCTGGAACTTGTTTCTTTCTGGATTTTTAGTTGCTACCATCACTATTTTTCCACTTGCAAGTATCATGCTAGCTAATAATGCCTGTGATGTGGCAGAAGACGTGAAGATGGATCGACACACGATTGTTTCAGTTATCGGGAAAAAACGTGCCCTGGAGGCATTTGCGGCCAACTACGTTATTACTTACATTATGGTGATAGTAACGGTTCTACTTCGTTTATTGCCCATTAGCATGCTGTTGGTTTTAGTAACCATCCCAATCGTGTATAAACACGTGAAAGAATTCTTCGCGGTGCAAGATAAGAAACGAACCTTTATTTTATCGGTCAGAAATAGTTTCGCGATTGTTACCATGATTACCATTGCTGGGATTTGTGAGCTACTTTTTGACGGTTTAATTAAATAAATTCTAAAAAATGAAAAGTCAATTCCACTTTCAAGCTTAATATTACGACGTTAGCTCTTGCTAGCGTCTTTTTTACGGCAAAAATCCCTCATTGCCCGTCATGGTAACGTTTTTCATCTGCCCTTATGCTGATACTTGTGACAAAGGCCTTTGGATCAAACTACTTAAGGGAGATTCAATTTTATGAAAAACAAGCAAACCGCGTTTCAGTTCTTAATGGAAGGTGACCACGAAGTTATCGTGTTTGGAGTGCTCAAACGCCTGGGCATCCGCCCATTTTGCGATCAGTATCAGGATTTAGTGTCGGAGGGCCGATTGGCGTTTGTGGACGCATACGACCGGTATCCAGGAGATTGTAACGACGAAAAGAGTCGGTTGAACTTCATCTATCAGGGCGTCTACTGGCACCTCCTGGATATATTGAGAAGGGAGCGGAGACAGAATTCTCACATTGATGTGGAAACTAGTGAAGATGTAGATATCATTGCGACAAATGATGAGGACATTGAGAGTCAGGTCGTCTTGGATGGAATTTTGGCTCAATTGGATGATCGCGAATGTCAGATGATTGGCAAGTTATACAACGGTCAGTCGATGACGGCGATTGCCAGCGAACTCCATGTTTCTCGCAAAACCCTGTACCAATGGCGAAAACGAATTATTAAAAAGATCGATTGGGGTAACACATTTGTCGGCTGATTCGTTTCTAGTATGTGTAAGGGGTTGGCCAACTGCCTTAACAAAATAAATTTTAGAGGATGGAAAAAATGAAAAGAAATTGGATGAAGACAAGCGCAACATACACACTGGCAAAAGACGGTCACGCTGACGCCAAGCACACCTTCAACAACCTGGTGCAAAATGTTTCAGAAGATCAAATCAAACAGTTTGGTGTGATTTTGGCAGAACTATCCGGTGCCAAGTTTAAGAAAGCCACCTTAAGTTCCACTGACACGTTAGACGCTGAATAATTAGGAGGATGAAGATGAGAAATTTAGAATTAGTTTTTAAATCAGACGAAAACAAGGTCAAAACCATTAAGTTGAGCTACGCTTCCAGCACACTAGGGGAAGCAGTTGTGAAAAACGCAATGGATCGCATTGCCAAGCTCGAGATGTTTCAAAAAGACGGGATGAACTTGTACAACACGCCGGTTTGTGCCCGTTACGTTGAGATTAAGAAGTACCCGATCTACCAAGCACCAGTACCAGCAACTAAATAAGCCTGCGGGTTACGAAAAGCACTTCACGAAATGTGGAGTGCTTTTTTTACATGGCGGTACATTGTTGCGGTTGCGTCACAGATTTTATTGAGGTGAAATGGCGTGACATCACCAATGTGTTGGAAAGATTGCCTTTGATCCGCGCACTTTACTTTCGTTTTGTTAGTGTTAAAAGCATGTAAGGAGCGACATCAATGAAAAAAACAATTAAATATGTGATTCTCGTAGTCATCGCCATCTTAGTCGTCGTGGTGCTGGGATTATTTTTCTTGTTTCACGACGAATTGTCCACGCTGAATTCCGTCAAGGAGGTTAACGGATATCCAATGTACGAGATGACGTACAAGAACGACTATGGCTTAGATAAATTGCTGAAAAAGGGTGCGTCCAACGATCAGGAGCTGGTTCAGTTTGCGTCGAAACAGCTCCTAAAGGGACTGCCACTCAAGATTGACATTCCGAAGGTGGCCTGCACGACCTTTTCGGCCACCACGCCTAACGGGCAACATCTATTTGGCCGAAACTTTGACCTTGAGTATTCCCCGTCAATGGTGGTTAAGACCGCACCAAAAGACGGCTACAAGAGTATTTCAATGGTTGACCTGAAGTTTCTCGGACTCGATAAGCAGGCCATGAATCATTTTTCTGACAAGGTGATTTCTCTGGCGGCACCGTATATCCCCTTTGACGGTATTAACGAAAAAGGAGTTAGTGCGGCCGTCCTGTGGGTACCGGACAAGGTTACCAATCAACAGACTGGCAAACCAGATATCACCACTAGTGTTGCCATTCGCATGATTTTAGATAAGGCGAAGGACACAAATCAGGCAATTGCCTTACTGAAGAAGTACGACATGCACGCGTCGGCGGACGGCTGTTACCACTTCCAACTTAACGATGCCAAGGGTCACAGTGCCGTGGTGGAGTATGAGAATAACAAGATGTCAGTCATTCCGCAGACGGGTAACCACCAGGTCTTGACCAACTTTTATGAGACACCTGGAAGTAAGTATCATCATGGAATCGGCTTTGATCGTTACAACGTGGCCAATGATCATTTGAATCAAAGTCACGGCATTGAGACCGAGAAACAGGGGCTTCAGCTGTTAAATGACGTGCATGACGGTCCGCACATGCCTTACAAGGATGATGATCCGACACAGTGGACGGTTCTTTATAATAATTCTAAAAAGACGATGACGGTGGTGACCGGTGCTAATTTTAAAAAACAGTATCACTACCACGTTAATTAATTAAAGCACTTCATTTGATATGAAGTGCTTTTTTTGTGCGTTATAATTTAACTATTGAAGAAACGAATTTGAAAGGAGGAATTGTATGAGTTTACGGTTTGTTTTAGCACCAGATTCATTTAAAGACAGCATGACCGCCAAGCAGGTGACAAATGCGATGGCGGCGGGAATTACCAACGTGGATCCATATGCCCGCATTGATAAAGTTCCGATGGCTGACGGTGGTGAAGGGACCGTTGACACGCTGGTCGATGCGACCCACGGAAAGAAGATTAACGTGACGGTCGATGGCCCGATTCCTGGTCAAAAGGTGGAATCGTTTTTTGGGATGCTGGGTGACGGAAAGACCGCGGTGATTGAAATGGCGAAGGCCAGTGGACTGGAACTTATTCCAAAAAACCGCCGCAATCCGATGGTAACTACCACGCTAGGTACTGGTGAACTGATTCGGGCGGCCCTTGATTTTGGTGCCCAAAAGATCATCATCGGCATTGGCGGAAGTGCCACCGTTGATGGTGGTGCGGGCATGGCAATGGCCCTCGGTGTCAGGTTCATGGATGAGAACGGAAAGGTCATCATTCCAAACGGATCGTCGATTGGTCGAATTTCCGATATCTCCGTTGCCGGTCTTGATCACCGGATCTCTGAGACTGAATTTGTGGTGGCTTCCGATGTCACCAATCCGTTGGTTGGAAAGAACGGAGCCGCACCTGTCTTTGGCCCACAAAAGGGCGCTAATTCGAGCCAGGTGGTTCAGTTAGATGATAATTTGCGAAGTTACGCCCACGTTATTTACGATAAGTTAGGTGTCGACGTGACCAATATTCCTGGCAGTGGAGCCGCTGGTGGCGTTGGCGCTGGTTTACTGGTATTTACCAAGGCTAAACTTCGTCCTGGTATTGAGATTGTTGAAGAAGCCGTTGGACTGGAAGAAAAAATTAAACAGGCCGACTGCGTATTTACCGGTGAGGGCAGCATTGATTCACAGACGAAGTTCGGCAAGGTGCCCTTTGGCGTGGCTAAGCTCGGAAAGAAGCACCACAAGCCGGTCTTTGTCGAGACGGCCCACATTGGTGATGGGATTGGCGACCTCTATGACGCCGGCATTTCCACCGTCATCGACATCCTAAGTGGGGTGACACCCATGGCGGAAGCACTCGAACGGGGACCTGAGAATATTGAACGTACCACTGAGAATATGATAAGAATTATCAAAGCCAGTTCAAAACTTTAATTTTAAAACAAAAATAGGGTAGAATAAACGCATGGAGTAGTGGAATACGTTTATGAAATGGCGGTAGGAAAATGAAGAAATTTTTGGGAAACCTTCTCATCGTGGTCCTAGTAGTGGTCGGACTGGGACTGGTTTTTAACTCACAGATTACGTCGTGGTGGGTTGGATACCAGGGAGGACAGAAGGCTAGTAGTATTACCAAGCAGGAAGCGAAACGTGGCAATCAGCGTAAGGGTGATTACAACTTCAGTAATGTGAAGGCGGTCGACGAGAACGCCATTATGAAGAGTACGAAAGCCAAGCAGTCCCCAGCGATTGGTCGAATTAAGATCCCCGATCTCAAGGTTGATTTGCCGATCTTTAAGGGTCTAAACGACGATGACCTCACGATTGGAGCTGGCACGATGAAGATGGATGAGAAGATGGGCGAGAAAAACTACGTCTTAGCTGGCCATCATATGAAGAACCCTGACGTGCTGTTCTCACCGTTGTCGCGAGCAAAGGTGGGGCAGAAGATCTACCTCTCGAATCCTAGTAAGAAATACACCTATAAAATTACCAGTAAAAAAATTGTCTCGGAAAATGACATTTCTGTGATTAATGATAATGGTAACCAAAAAGAAATCACACTAGTGACGTGTGCTTCTGGCAATCCTGGTGAGACGCGCCGTTTGATTGTGTCTGGCGAATTAGTGAAATCTTAATATAAAAAAAGTCCTCTAAATTAGAGGACTTTTTTTATTTGGGTAATTACTTAAAATGTTTGAATTATTATATTGTTCCTTTTACAATAAATCCGCTTTACGGGTATAAATTATGTTTAATTGTGTAACTTTAATATTAGGGGGAATTTTATGTACGTGGATTCAAAAAAACATTTTAAGATGTATAAAGCCGGAAAGAAGTGGATGGTAGCGGCCATTGTCACTGCATTTGCCGTTGGTGGACTAACCATTGGAGCTAATGCGGATACGATAGTTTCATCCAATTCCTCATCCGACGTGTCAACAAGTGAACAATCGCAACAAACTACACATACGGCTTCTACGAAGAATGCCAATGCGGAAAACGATCAATCTCATAATGGTACGTCGTCAGTTGAGTCCAATCAAACGACGAAGCGGGATACTTCAAAACCGGGTGATCAATCACCAGGTGCAAAATCACAGAACCAAGGTGATGATCAATCGAACCAACCGGCATCGAAATCGCAGCCAGATCAAAAGCAGAGTAACGATCAATCCAGTCAAACTAAAGCAGGTCAAGACGCAAATGTTGGACAAAAAAACGATTCAGTGAAAGATGAAAATAATACTAATGGTTCTAATCATCAGCCCAATCAGGAAGACAAGCAATCGTCTGATCAGAATGACTCTAGTAAGGTTAATCCAAATCAAAAACAAGGTCAGGTCCCACAAACTAACCAGAGCAACTCTGATGATAAGACCGCTTCTCAAAATGATCAACCGAAAAGGAAAACTCAGGATAAATCAGTTAAATCTGATCCCCAGCCGGTCACTAATCAACCAGTTTCTGGGCAAAAAAATAATACCCAATTAGCCAGTGAAAATACCAATAGTAATTTGCCAAGGGGAATAAAGATTACCAGTAATCAAGTTAGTGCTCCATCGAACAACAACTTTAATCAATTTGGCAATTTAGATATTAGTAATAACGTTTCGGTCACAGACGCAAACGCCACCATTAATCCTGGTGACAAAATCGGGTTTAACATCGCTCATAGTGCCGATTCCAATGGTAATGTCATGATGAAGAAGGTCATTAATTGGAATCGGGTTGCCATGACGGGTGGTACTGACTATGGCCATTTAGAAGTCAATGGCGATACCGGTCAGGTCTTTTATGTTTTTGATAAAACCGTTCAGCTCACAACAAGTGGATTTGAATTCAATTTAAACGTGCCATTTCAAGCTGACTCAAGTGTGCCACGTGTTGACACTAACTATTCCTCTGATTTTCAGCAGGGTAACACGACCTATAAACTAGATAATTTTTCCTATGGTTACACGGCTTCTTCCAATCTATCAGCGCCAAACCCAGCTCAAGCTCCTGGTTTGAGAGCCGGACAAGATGGAAGCGGAGACTATGCGGGCGTCTCAACATATGATGGGCCCAATGCGAATAATCCGGTTGCAGGTTCCGATCATGCGCATTCGATCTTTGATCCAAGCAAAGGTGACCAACCCAGTTTTACCAACGTTTTGTATCCTAATACTGATCTAGATAGTAATCTCAATAATCTAACTGGCAGAACGTGGACCGTTGATGTTAAGGGGAATAAGGCTTCCTTTGACCTAAATGGTTTACGGTTTGGAATTCCACAAGCTAGCCTTCCCTCATCAGTAGCATGGGCCGGAAAGTACGCTGGTCAATGGATTACGTTAGGTCAGTTGAGACAAGTTTTACCCGGCATGCAGGTTCAAATGAAGCAAATTAGTTCAGATAACGCACGGTTAGCCCTCATCTTTCCCAATGATGTTGGAATCCAGGATCTACAATTCACGGGTAATTTAGTTGCCCCAGACGTTGGTGGAACTTATTCAGTCAACTTTGGCTACCACGATGATCAGGGAACTCAATTCAACAACATTCCCATGACGCTTTCTTATCGAACTAATAAGCAACATGGCTTTTTCCCGTCCATTGCGGCCAGTGACAAATCCCTTAATGCCGACACCTTTGACGTTAATAGTTTAAATCGTTACTTGTTAGACGGAGTGAATGTTCAGGATGGTACTAATAATGATAAGCTGAAAATTTCTGATGACTCAGACTTAAGAAATGCGCTGATTGAACATCAGGCTGGGGTTTATAATGTGACATACGAAACGACCAATTCGCTTGGCCTAACAAGTTATCAGACGGTTAGTGTGACGATTGCCGTTAGTCAGAATGTCACGGATTCAACGACGGGAACTACCACCATCCATTACAATAATAATAATTGTAACCAGGTTGCTCCTGACAAAGTCATTAACGCCCATTTCACGCGGACAGGTAAAAGAGATCCTTTAACAAACAATGTTACTTGGGATGACTGGGATAGTGATGATAGTGGCTATGACATTACTCCTCCGACTGTGAAGTTTATGACTCCCAATAAGATTCATGTTAGTGGGGATGTCGTGGCGAACGAACATAATTTCGAGACGGTTGTTTATTCTGGCATGACGAAATTGGTAACCGATGAAGGTCGGGGCCAAAGGAAAATTTATTACGTTGATAGGAACGGTAAGGAAATTGCTCCAAGTAAGACCGTAACGGCCGATTTTACTCGAACTGGCCTTAAAGATCTCTTACTTAACGAAATTATGTGGAACAATTGGACTAGTAATGATAATCACTATGACGTTAGTTTGCCGGCCATTGATGGCATGGCATCTGGTAAAGATGGCGTTAGCGGAACGATCACATTGAATGAAAATGATACTGATAATGTGATTTATACCGATAATACCGAACCAGTAAGTGATCATGCCACGGCTCAAAGGACCATTCATTACGTCGATGGTAATGGCAATGAGATTGCTCCAAGTAAGATCGTAACGGCCAACTTCATTCGTACTGGAACGAAGAATCTGCGAACCGATGACATCGCATGGAACAATTGGACCAGTAATAATGATCGTTATGACATTAATTCAGCAACCGTTGACAACATGACGCCTGGTCAACAATGTATAAGTGGTGTGCTGACTCCTGGTGAGAGAAATTCAGAAAACGTGATTTATTCTGATAATACGAAACAGATCACTGATGAAACAACTGGACAAAAGGTAATTCGTTATGTCGATGGTGATGGCAAGAAGGTTGCTCCAAGTAAAACCATGACGGCCGATTTTACCAGAACGGGCATTAAAGATCTACGAACCGGAGATATTACTTGGAATAAATGGAATAGTAATCACTACAATGTCACCTCACCATCTGTTGATAACATGACACCAAGCCAGCAGCAAGTTAGTGGGACATTGTCTCCGAACGAAGATGATTCCGAAAATGTGGTTTATACTGATAATACTGAACCAGTGAATGATGCAACTACTGGTCAGAAGACGATTCACTATGTCGATCACGATGGCAAGAAAGTTGCCTCAAATAAGACCATGACGGCCAACTTTACCAGAACTGGCATTAAAGATCTAAGAACCAACCATACGAATTGGAACAATTGGAGTAGTAGTGATAACTACTACAATGCAACCTCCCCATCAGTTGATAATATGACCCCAAGTCAGCCACAAATTAGCGGGACGTTGTCTCCAAACGAAGATGATTCGGAAACCGTGGTCTATACCGATAATACTGAACCAGTAAATGATCAAACAACTGGTCGGAAGACGATTCATTATGTCGATCATGATGGCAAGAAAGTTGCCTCAAGTAAAACAATTACTACCAATTTCCATCGAACTGGTATAAAGGATATGAGAAGTGGAAGTATCACGTGGAACGATTGGAGTAGTAATGACAACCACTATGATGTTACTTCGCCGGCAATCGACAATATGACGCCTAACGAGCAACATGTTAGTGGAACGATCGCTTTAAATGAAAATGACTCTGAAAAGGTTGTTTATACCGATAATACAAAGCAAATTACCGATAAAGTTGGCGGTCAAAAGGTCATTCGTTACGTTGATAGTGATGGTAAGGAAGTTGCCCCAAGTAAGACCGTAACGGACAACTTCATTCGAACTGGAACGAAGGATTTGCGAACCAATAACATCACGTGGAACGATTGGAACAGTAAGAATGCTCGTTATGACGTTACTTCGCCAGCAGTTGACAACATGACGCCTGATAAAGAACGGATTAGTGGGACGTTGATGCCAGACGAAAGTAGTTCAGAGGACGTGGTTTATACCAAGAATCATTCTGAAGAAAGTAAAACGACTCTAGCTCATCCAACTAATGGTGATAGTAGCGACCCCGTTCCAAGTCAAAACGATCATCATGATGATCCCACTCCAAATAAAAATGAGAGTAATCATTCCACAAATTTTGGTGATAAGAAACAAAGTCAAATTGATCCAAAGTTTGATAAATCCAACGGAGGTTTTGTTAGTAAAATTACGAAACCCCGTACGTCACTGATCGTTCATCCTGATCAAGTCCGTCAACAAAAGCATGTTTCTCAGACACCCCTTAAAGCAACGATCCAATCAAACCGAGAAGAAAAGACGGCAAAAAATAATCCGATTATCCGTAAGAATAAGGCCCAGTTGCCACAAACTGGCCAAAGTTCCGATAACTTCTTAAGTACTATTGGGACAATGTTGCTGTCACTGCTTGGCTTTGTTGGATTAGGGAAATGGTTTAAGGACCGAAAAGAAACCAAGTAAGCATGTAATTAAAAATATGAAAGGTTCATAAGGAAGGTTAGAGGTCAACATCTACGTAGGGTGTTGGCCTCATTTTTATAATTTATTAATAAAAAAATAAATTGTTTAAAGTGAAATCATGATATACTAAAATTTCTAACTTAATTTTTATAATTGTTTTTTTATGTAATTAAGATGATTGAATTGTTAGATGACTAAATTTATAATGTAACCTCACTAGGAGATCAGAAGCATGATTGTGAGAGTAAAGGGGGATTTCTATGTACATGGATTCAAAGAAACGTTTTAAGATGTATAAAGCCGGGAAAAAGTGGATGGTGGCAGCTATTGTTACCTCATTTACCATTGGCGGATTAACCATTGGGGCGAGCGCTGATACGACGGTTCCATCGAGTGCGTCGAGCACTGCAGCGGGTGAAAAGACCCAAGAAACGACTGAGAAGACGCCAACTAAGTCGGCTGATTCAACGACGGGTCAATCTGAAGACGCTTCGGCTACCAGTAGTACTAGCCAAACTGATCATCACGACCAGGCTCAATCAGATGATTCGTCTAAAGCGGCTGATCAGGCAACCCAACCAACTTCGAAATCACAATCAGAATCGCAGGCGGAACCAAAGAATCAGACTGATCAATCAGATCATCAGACCCAACAACCGTCTACTCAGACTTCAAGTGCGGATCAGGCCAAAGATAAGAACGCGCAATCCGACCAAGCTAATCATCAATCAACTCAATCAGCTAATGATGAAAATCACCAAGCTCAACCAACCGATTCGCAGGTAGATGACGCAAATCGTCCTAATCAGAATACCCAAAAGCAACAGGCATCTGATGAAAAGCAGCCCGAGGCGGCTAAAAGGGATGGTCAAACGACTCATCAAACCGATGTCAACTCGCAACCGGATCAAGCCAAGCCGAAGGAGCAGACTGATTCATCTGATCAAAATAATGATCAAAAACAGTCTACTGACCAACCAGATCAAGGACAAAAACAGGAAACTAACAATACTAAACTAGCCAGTGAAGAGCCTAATAGTAACTTACCTAAGGGATTAGCCATTACCAGTGACCAAATTAGTGCCCCATCTAGCAACAATTTTAACCAGTTTGGGACCATGATCATCAGCAATCACGTTTCGGTTAATGATGCTGACGTCACGATTAATCCTGGTAACCGGATCGTCTTTAACATCGCGAATAGTGCAGATGCTGGTAGTGACGCTTTGATGAAGAAGGTCATTAATTGGAACCGGGTTTCTATGACCGGTGGCACTGACTATGGTCACTTAGAGGTGAACGCTAATGATGGACAGGCTTACTACGTTTTTGATAAGACAATTCGTTTAACAACCGGGATGTTTTCATTTACTTTGAACGTTCCGTTTCAAGCTGATCCAAGTGTGCCACTTGTAGGAGTTAATTTCTCCTCTGAATTTCAACAGGGGAACGCGACTTATCCGCTAGATCAATTCTATTATGGTTACGTGGCTTCCTCCAATATTCCATCGCCTAACCGAGTTCAGGCTCCTGGATTGAGAGCGGGATTAGGTGGAAATGAGTATGCCGGGGTTACTTCGTATGATGGATCAACCGCTAATAACCCAATTGCGGTAAGTAACGGGACCTCAATGTTTGATCCAACACGGGGTGATCATCCTAGCTTTACCAATGTTTTGTATCCAAATGATGATCCAGATGGGAACCTCAATAATTTGACTAACAGAACCTGGACCGTCGACATCAAGGGAAATGGTGCTTCCTTTGATCTAAATGGTTTGCGTTTCGGCATTCCACGTGCTGGCTTGCCGTACTCGGTATCATGGGCTGGCAATTACGCTGGTCAATGGATTACGTTAGACCAGTTGAAACAAGTTTTACCTGATATTCAGGTGAAAATGGACCAAATCGATTCCAATGAAGCACGATTATCATTGATCTTTCCGAATGGAGTTGGGATCCAGTACCTCCAATTCACGGGTAACTTCATCGCACCCGATGTCAGCGGCAAGTATGCGGTTAACTTTGGCTACCATGACGATCAGGGAACTCGTTCAAACAACAGTATTGATATGAACCTTGCTTATCAAATTAACAATGAACACGGCTTCTTCCCGACCATTACGGCCAGTGATAAGTCCTTGAATGCCGACACCTTTAATATTAATAATCTCGACCATTATTTATTGGATGGGACGAGCGTTAGTGATGTGCAGGACGGAACTAACAAGGACGTAGTTAAGATCTCTGACGATGCTGCTCTGAGAAGTGCGATCATTAATCATCAAGCCGGGACTTATACCGTGACCTATCAGACTACCAACTCCCTTGGACTGACGAGTTATAAGTCAATTAGTGTGACGGTTTATGTCAGCCAGGATGTGACTGATTCAACGACGGGTACCACTACCATTCATTATGTTGATCAAAATGGCAAGGAAGTTGCGCCTGATAAGGATATTAAGGCTGATTTCACGCGAACCGGTAAAAGAGATCCCTTAACGAACGACGTAACTTGGGGTGACTGGGATAGCGATGATAGTGGTTATAACATTACTTCTCCCACCGTTGCTGATATGACACCAAATATGATCCATGTTAGTGGCAATGTTCTTCCTGATGAAAATAATTCAGTGACTGTGGTTTACTCTAATAACACGGAGCAGGTCACTGATGAAGCAACTGGTCAAAAGAAGATTCGTTACGTTGATCGGAATGGCAATAAGGTTGCCTCAAGTAAAACGATAACGGCTCATTTCACGCGAACCGGTACCAGAGACGTTAAGACGGGTAACATTACCTGGGGTGATTGGACTAGTAATGATACGCATTACGACGTTATCTCTCCAGCAATTGACAACATGACCCCCGATAAGAGTCGGGTTAGCGGAACGATCACAATGAACGAAAATGATTCGGAAAACGTGGTTTATACCGATAATACGGCACAGGTTTCTGATCAAACAACTGGTCAGAAGACCATCCATTATGTTGATTCTGACGGCAAAGAAGTCGCTCCAAGTAAGACAGTAACCGCTCACTTCACCCGAACCGGAACCAAAGATTTAAGAACGGGGAGGATTGAGTGGAACGATTGGACTAGTACCAGTGATTACTATGAGATCATGTCACCGACAATCGCCAACATGACACCTGATAAGCAACGGGTAAGTGGCACTTTGGTACCTAATGAGGATGACGCTGAAAACGTCGTGTACTCTAGAAATGAACCTGAAGCAACTAAACCAACGCCCAATGAAAATGGATCACATCCATCGACCCCTGACCATCAAAATGGTGGTAACGGTGGTAATGAATCAAATTCAGGTGAGAATAATAACTCTAATGATAATGGGTCCACTACTAACGAGAATGGAAACAATCAGGATATGATGCCTGAAGCAAATTCCAATTCTTCCCAAGGTATGAAACCGACGGAAAATTCTAAGACGTCAAAGGAATCGTCTACTAATGAACAGCAGGCCAGTGAAAGTGCTCCAAGGGTTCCCGCTGAATCAACGCAACATCCAAGACCAAAGGGAACGGTTGTAAATTCCAACCAGACTAAAACTGGTAAAAAGAATCAGCTTCCACAGACTGGTGAAAGAAGTTACTCTATTTTAGTCGCAATCGGAGACTTCCTATTGGCTCTTGCTGGAATGCTTGGATTAGGTCAGTGGTTCAAAAGACGAAAAAAGTCGCAATAAACAGTTAAATTGAATAAAATCATCTAAAATGACCAATGTCGAATAAGTTGATGTTGGTCTTTTTTGTGCTGATTTTCGTGAAAATAAAAAATTTTTGAAAAAATATTTTGTGAATTTTACTTACTTAAAATGGGTGGGGAACGGTTAAGGATAGGTCAATTGCGGGCAATAGAGTAAAGCACATGCTACTAGACTTAATTAATTAATTTAGAACCGCTCTTTTAACATATCAAGTCTAATCGCCGCGAAATTAGGATATAAAATGATTAGTTTTTTTAGATTGAAATTCCAATATCGGGAATTCGATAATAGTCATGTGAAACTAGACTTTTTCCAGTCTTTTAACATACTAATTCTTACTTTAGAAAACATATTTATTAGTATGGTTTATACGATTTGTGAAGAATGTTCAGGGGTTGAACGCCGTTATCATCATGTTTACAATGTTAGTTGTGAATATATAAACATCATTTTAAGCGGAAGGTCAAAGTAAGTTGGATATGACTACTAAATCAAGCCAAAATGCACAAGCTAATAATCAACATGCAGTGGTGAATGAGGCAGATAATTCAATTACACCAAACCACAACGGTGGTAGCGGGAACGGCGGTACTCCAGTTGCTCCTAAGCAACCTGTAACACCAAAGCAACCGTCAAATAATGGTGGATTTTCCATTGTTCCAAGTAATAACGGACAAAACGTTCCAGAGACACCAAAGATGCCAGCTGCTAAGCCAAAATTTCTAACTAACAATGGTGGTACTTCAGTTGCGCCTACTCCAAATGGTCACAAAGAAATTGCGGTTACTAAGAAATCCTCTAATCAGATGATTTCTGAACCGCAGAGTAAGCGAGCCATTCACAAAATGACAAATTCATCACAAAGTAACATTAAGAAGAGCAAGAAAATTTTGCCACAAACTGGTGAAAATGATTCCATCGTTCTTGAATTGATTGGATTGGGCTTTATTGCTCTTGCTGTTTTCATGATTATTAAGAAGTTGGATCGTAAATAATTGTTTTCAATGCTTAAATACGCGAAATTTTTCCACCAAAATCTAAATTAGGACAAAAAACAACCTTCAGAAAATTCTGAAGGTTGTTTTTTATTGATTCCACTTGGTTACTAACGAATGACCCACGGTCACAATTGGTTGGTAGCTCATGACTTGGTTGGTCTTGGTGTTGTAGAGAACGTCCCCCATTTTGTCGACGTTGTCGCCACCGTTTTGACTGTACTTCGTGGCGTACGTTACGATGACGCGCACCTTCTTAATGGTGGCTGGACTGTTCGGGTTATCGTACATCTGTAAGCCGACCAACTTACTCTGGATTCCCATACTCTTAACCTTGTCCTTGGTTTTCCGATTTCCCTGTTTGCCAAAAACCTTCTGGTTGTCGGCATAATTAGGGCTAATCAATCCCGCTTCTCTTAAGACTTTGGGACGGGCAAGAAATTGTTCGTCATTGTCGTAGGTGTAAAAGATCTGGAAGAATTCGTTGAGGTTCTTATACGTCGTGTCCGCACTCTTCTGGTTTTGAAGAATGCTGCCAGCCTTTTCGTTATTAGTGTTGAGAAGGCGGTCCTTGTAGTTCTTATTTAGTGAATTAAAACGTTGGTTGTACGTTTTCTGGTCGGCCGCTAGCGTTGCTTGGTTAGTATTGACCTGAGTGTTGATGGTATCGTTATGGATCATCAAGGTGAAGATGGCAAGCAGCATAACCACAATGATGATGAACATGATGGAAAGCACGCTGACGTTCCGACTGAGGTGGAACCTTTTGTTTTTAGCCATTGATTTCCTGACCTCCTAACGCAACAAACGAGTTGGTAAATGATTGGCCAACGAGCGTGGTCTTGTTCTTCTTAACGCTATAATTGACCACGTAGTTTAAGACGTTGGGTTTTTGCTTCTTTTTGGAAGCAAAGGTAATGGTAATCATGGCGTTGTAAGACTGGGACTGATTATCGTAACGGGCGTTATTGACGGAAATATCCTCAATTTTTTGATTGGCGTATTGCTTGTTTTGCCCCTTCTTACTTAGAATCATTTTAATTAAGGCCGGGTCAAAATGGTCTTTCTTCATTTGTTGACTAGCGGCTTGGCGTTGCTTGCTCGACTTTGCCGTGTATCCCATCTTCATGGCTTTTTCATAAACCTGGTCATTACTCTTCTGAATGGCAGTGATGTTGACACCGGTTTGGTGCTGTTTCTGAATCTTTTGCGCGGTTTTATTGGCGTTTAACGTATTGGTTTCCTGTTTGACCGTCTTAATCTTATTCATAAGTTGCTGGTTCTGGGCCTTGGCGTGATGAGTTGAGACCGAGAGACACCCTAAAAGGATTGCCAGCACGACGATGGTGCAGGCAGCGACCGTGACAGCGATAAGGTGGAAATCCCGTTTTTGATTGTTCATAGTTTTCCTCGAATTCTGGCAAATGTAGTTATTTTAATTATAACGGCTTTTATGTTGGGGTGTAAATCAAAATTCCATTAAGTTTAATTGACCACCAAATTGTGATGAAATTCTTAAGCAGAATGGTTTCCCTATGGTTCCGTTCAATGTTAAATTGTATCTAGTAAAGGAGTGATTAAAAATGGCTAAAGTAGCTGTATTAGTAACAAACGACGTTGAAGATGTTGAACTAACTTCACCAGTTGATGCCCTAAAGAAGGCTGGTCATGATATTACGATCATCGATCAAAAGGCTGGCGAAGAAATTACCGGTAAACATGGTCACAAGACCAAGGTTGACGCTGGTATTGCCGACGTAATGCCTGAAAACTTTGATGCCTTATTGGTTCCCGGTGGCTTTTCACCCGATCAACTAAGAGGTGACCCACGGTTTGTAAAGTTTGCTAGAAGTTTCTTGTTAGCTGACAAGCCAACGTTTGCGATCTGCCACGGTCCCCAATTGTTCATGCAAACTGGACTAGTTAAGGGTCGTACCATGACCGCTTACAAGACGGTTCAAACTGATATTTACTACGCTGGTGCAATCGTAAAAGACGAACCAGTGGTAAAGGATCATAATTTGATCACAAGTCGAACTCCAGATGATTTGGATCAGTTCAACGCTGCCATTGTGGAAGATTTGATTCAATAAAAAGATAGTAAAAATGCTTCACGTATTTAATTACGTGAAGCATTTTTTATTGGTCTTGATAAACCAATTTACCATTCGCAAAGGTCATTAAATTCTTGGCGTCAACTTGATCACCAAGAAAGGGTGAGTTATGGCTCTTTGACTTCATGTTTTTAGTGGCAATCTGGTGTGGGTCGTTCAAATCCCAAACGGAGAAGTTGGCGTGATTGCCGATTTTAATTTCATTTTCGTTTGATAGGTTGAATTTAGCGGTTGGGGCACTACTCATCCACTTCAACAATTGAGAAAGGGTCACTTTCTTAGTTTTCACTAATTGAGTGTAAAGGAGTGGAAATGCGGTCTCAATCCCAGTGATTCCGAAAGCCGCGTCGTTAAAGGAGTGTCCCTTATCAGCACTGGTGTGCGGAGCGTGATCGGTTGCAATCATGTCAATGGTGCCGTCGAGTAAGCCGGCTAGTAGTTCTGCGCGATCTTTTCTGGTTCGCAGGGGTGGATTCATTTTATACATGGGATCGTCAGCTTGGATCATTGAGTGGTCTAGCAGGAGGTGATGGGGCGTTACTTCAGCGGTGACGTTCACACCGTCCGCTTTGGCGCGCCGAATCAGTTCAACGCTTCTGGCCGTCGAGACGTGACAGACGTGGTAGTGAACGCCCGTTACCCGAGCCAATTCTAGGTCACGAGCAAGTTGGCTGGTCTCGGCTACTTCTGGAGCTCCCCTAAGTCCGAGCTTGTTTGACGCCGAGCCCTCGTTCATCACGCCTCCGTTCATTAACGCGTGGTCTTCGACGTGCGCCGCAAGTGGGAGACCAGTTTTCGCGATGGCTGTCATGGCGTCGTACATGGTTTTGGCGGTTTGAATGCCAACGCCATCATTACTGAAAGCGACCGCTCCCGCTTTCTTCATCCCGTCAAAGTCGACCAACTGGTATCCACACTCGTCGTAGGTCACCGGAGCGAACTGTTTCACGCTTATTACACCTTGTTCATCATTGTAATTAATCATCTGCTTTAACTTGTCAGGAGTGTTGGGCACCGGCGTAACATTTGGCATGGCGCAAACGGTGGTATAGCCGCCGTGAGCGGACGCTTCACTTCCGGTTTTCACGGTTTCTTTGTCAGTTTGGCCTGGGTCTCTGAAGTGAACGTGGACGTCCACTAATCCGGGTAGCACGGTTTGACCACTGGCAGCGATGATTTGATCAGCTTGAGTTGGGTCAATGTGAGGGCCAATTTGGGCAATGATGCCGTCGTTTAACAGAATGTCACGAGTTTGAAATTCAGAATCCTGAAAAATCATTCCGGCTTGAATTAAAGTTTTCATGGTTAGTCAATTCCCTCAATCTCGGCCTTGTTCACGATGCCCTTGTTGACCAGTACGTCGGTTAAAATGGCCATCCGCATGTACATCCCGTTCGTCATCTGTTTGAAGATACGGGACTTGTCGGCCTCAACTAAGTCAGAATCAATCTCAATTCCACGATTTACCGGAGCGGGGTGCATGATGATCGCGTGGTCCTTCATGGTGTGGTAACGATCCTTGGTTAGTCCGAACTGTTCGTGGTAACTGGCGGCGTCAAAATCCGCGAGCTCCTGTCCGAGACGTTCCTTCTGTACCCTTAGTAACATCACAATGTCAGAGTTTTTGGCAAGTTCATCAACCGTTAAACGTTGGCCATAATCTTCAAACTTTTGATCGTACCACTGGTCAGGACCAGCAAATGAGACGTGTGCACCTAGTTTGGTTAGGAGTTCCATGTTGGAGCGAGCAACCCGAGAGTGGTTTAGATCGCCAATGATCCCAACGTTTAAATTCTTGAAGGTGCCGAATTCCTGATAGATCGTCATCATGTCTAGTAGGGATTGAGAGGGATGTTGACCACTACCGTCACCACCGTTTACAACGCTAATTTTTAGATTTTCATCTAGTAATTTGCGGTAGTACTCGTTTTCGGGATGGCGAATAACCGCGATGTCAACGCCAATCGCCTGCAGGGTTTTGATGGTGTCGGCCAGGGTTTCACCCTTGGTGACCGAACTGGAACCAGCGTTAAACTGCAGGACTTGGATTCCGAGGCGGCGTTCTGCCATTTCAAAACTGGTGTGGGTTCGGGTGCTATTTTCAAAAAAGAGGTTCATCGCATAGGTGGGACGATTAAAGTGGACGGTCTTGCCACGTTGAAATAATTGGGCTAGTTTGATTTTATGTAGGACCTGATCTTCGTCCATGTCGGCTACCGTCACTAGGTCATGCTTGTAAGAATCTGTCATTTTATCCTCCTTGATTTCGATCCGTTCGATTCAGCGCATAAATAAAGGGCCTACTACCAATTAACGTAGTACGCCCATTTCTTGACATCCCAGTTAACTTTCCCATCTCTCTGGATCGGATTAAAGTAGCCTCTATTTATTGATAAACACTCTAACTAAATTAATGCGGAAAGTCAACTGCAATTTGGGGGTAAGGTGTCTCAGTTGACAATGACGGTCCCTTCCCGTTATGATAATAACAATCAATCTTTAATTGGTTCAGAGAAGCCAAAAGATTATCTATCTTAACTAAATAAATCGCAGCCACAATTATGACTTATGGGAACTTCTCTGAATGACCTGGTCGTAGTTGTGGCTTTTTTATACCAAAGGAGTTATCGACCATGAATCAAATTTCGATTTCGGCACGGATTGGCAACGAAACGTTTGAACATCCCTTTGTCAACGCAGCGGGGGTCTTTGATGAGACAAAACAGGAAATGAACCAAATCTTAAACTCCGAAGCCGGTGGGGTCACCACCAAGAGCGCAACCTTGAAACCGCGGACGGGCAATTCCAAGCCACGGTACGCGAATACGGAGCTTGGCAGCATTAACTCCATGGGACTGCCAAATCAGGGTCTTACATACTATCTCGATTATATCGAGCATAACCAAATCGATAAACCAATCGATCTTTCCATCTCGGGAACATCCATTGGTGACGACATTGCAGCTTTAAAAGCGATCCAAAAGAGTAATTTTAACGGTCTCTGTGAGCTGAATTTGTCGTGTCCTAATGTGGTTGGTAAACCGCAAATCGGTTACGACTTTGCGGCAATTGCGGCTGCCATGAAAGCGGTTTTTAGTTTTTACACCAAGCCATTGGGAGTGAAACTACCGCCATACTTTGACCTGCAGCAGTATGATGCCGTTAGCAAGATTTTAAATCAGTATCCCTTGACCTATATCAACACGATTAACAGCGTTGGTAACGGCCTCGTGGTGGACGCTGATACCGAGTCCGCTGTCATCAAACCCAAGGGTGGCTTTGGCGGCATCGGTGGTACTTACGTAAAGCCGATTGCCCTGGCTAACGTGCGGGCATTTCGACAACGACTGAATCCTGACATCAAAATCATCGGAACTGGTGGTGTTAGCACCGGAAAGGATGCCTTTGAACTCATTTTGTGTGGTGCCGACATTGTGGAAGTGGGAACGGCACTTCAAAAAGAAGGACCCGAGATTTTCGCGCGGTTAGATTCCGAACTAACAAATTTAATGATTCACAAAGGATATCACCAATTATCTGACTTTCGTGGTAAACTTAGGGACAATCAAGACTAACAACAGCATCACTTGAAGGGGAAGGTACTATGAAATCTGCGATTGAAGTAAACTCAGAGATTGGCCGATTGAAATCGGTATTGTTGCACAGACCCGGAAAAGAAATTGAGAACATCACACCAGCCACGATGAAACGCATGCTGTTTGACGACGTTCCGTTTCAAAAGATTGCTGACGAAGAGCACGATTACTTCGCTCATCTTCTGCGTGATCAGGGAGTGGAGACGGTCTATATTGAGGATTTGTTGGAGGACGTTTTGCAAGACGATGAGGTCCGAGACGATTTTCTAACTACCTATTTGGCCGAACACTACTACACCGGTAACTCGGCGGAAGACATCAAGAAATACTTCGAGACCCTCTCGATTCACGAACTCGTTTCTACGATTTACGCTGGTCTGAGACGTGATAAGATTCACTTTGAACATCCAAGTTTGCACGAAGTTTCGGGACCAGATGCGGAAACACCGTTCTTGTTGGATCCGTTACCGAATGCGTATTTTACGCGGGATCCGCAGGCGTCCATGGGATCGGGTTTGACGATCAACCGGATGACCTTTGAGGCCCGACGTCCAGAATCGCTGATTACCGAGTACGTGATGAAGTACCATCCCCGTTTTGCTGGAAAAATTGACGTTTGGCTTGATCGCTACAATGACGCTCGGATTGAGGGTGGGGATGAACTGGTTTTAAACGATCACGTGGTTGCCATCGGTTGTTCACAAAGAACCTCAACTCGTTCCATTGAAAAGTTGGCTCATAAGCTGTTTGATGATCCCGACTCTCATTTTGACACCATCGTGGCGGTTGAGATTCCACATAACCATGCAATGATGCATTTGGATACGGTCTTTACCATGGTGAACTACGACCAGTTCACGGTTTTCCCGGGTATTATGCATGGTGGCAAGATGAACATTAACATCCTGCATCCTGGAAATGACCACACCATTAAAATGGAACATCGGACCAGTCTTCCCGCTACCCTAAAGGAGGTTCTGGGACTTTCTGAAATTGATCTGATGGAGACCGGTAACGGTGATCCGGTGGCTGCTCCACGAGAACAATGGAACGATGGTTCAAATAACTTGGCCATTGCGCCCGGTGAGGTGGTTACCTACGACCGGAACTACGTTTCCATCAAGGTCATGAGGGAACATGGTATCAAGGTTCACGAGATTTTCTCATCCGAGTTGTCCCGTGGGCGAGGCGGTGCACGTTGCATGTCACAACCCATCGTGAGAGAACCATTAGACAATTAAAAAATCACTAAAACAAAAGTGACCACACGGCAAACGTCGCGTGATCACTTTTTTAAGTTTGAACCTTAAATTGCGTTTGAAATTTCACCAATTGGACCGGGAATTAACAGTACTAACATCATGCAGACGAGCAGTACAATTACAAGTACAACAGCAATGCCAATTATAATTTTTGTTGACTTGGGCATAATTTCCTCCTAATCATTTTTGATTAGATCAGTCAAAAGGATGAGCTCCCATGAATTAAAACACACAATCTCAATCTTTTTGAGTTTGATCTTGTGTTTCTCGTTTAAAATGGGATCGAACGGATCGTCGACCGCCCTTGAGATTAACGAGAATTTAGACTGTTTAAGATTTTTCATGTAACCGATGTAATCCTTCTTGTGGTGCTTCTTTCCCATCGTGACGACTTCAAAATTAACGCCGTTTTGGGAGAGATATTCCAAGATTTCTTGGAGTGGATTTTTAAAAGGAAGATCTTCGATTGCTTTAATTTGTGGTGTATCTTTGAGCCCATATTCGGTTGCAAGTGTGCGATATTCAATCATTTGTTTCAGGTAAGGGGTTCCCGTATTAAAGACGGGGTTCTCCTTGGTAAGATCAACCAATTCGTAGTTATCGAGCCGGCCTTCGAGGTCAATGGTTCTCATCAACGCGTACTGATCGTTGTGCTTTAAAACGTAGCCAACGTCGAATTTGCTTTTGCGTTCATTTTCAAAGTATTCCACCATGGTGGTGGGTTTTAGTTCATCAATATCAATGTCTTCCATGTTCTCACCTCCTGGGCTCAAATTCATCATACCGAAACGCTCATGATAGTACAAACATTTAGAAAAACCGGCTGAAATGGGTGTAAAATAAAAATAAGAAAAACTAATAAAGAGGTAGTACATGCTAAAAAAACTTTTTAAGACACGTCAATTCAAAACGTTATCACTGGAACTTACGGCGTATGCCTTTGTCATTTTGGATCTTCTCTACTATGATGCCTTTCACCTGGCAGCCGAGATTGGTCTAATTTTCATTTTTATGGCGGTGCCAATGGCTTTCTTCGAGAAGAACGGATGGGGAAGGCAATGGTCGTGGCTAGCGGCTTCCACCCTAATCTGTGGAGTAGCGGCGTCCGTCATGGATCGGCCGTACTTTGTAATCGCCGTCCTGTTTTTCACGGCCGTTTATGCTTTCATGATCTATCACCCGATTCATTTGTATCCGAAGTTTTGGATGATGTTGATCTACTGGATGATTTTTATCTTGGGTTACAACGTCATCACGTGGATTGGACAGAAGATCAACGTTGTGACCGAGAGCCATTCTCAACCCTTCAGTTCCAATCTAGAAATTATCGGCATTACGCTGGTGATCATGATACTTCTGACGGTTTTAGGGTACTTCTTGATTCACAAACAGTTGGAGCCACTACTGATCAAGAATAGTGTGATGTTCTGGATTAACGTAGTTCTGAATGCCTTACTGGTACTACAATCGGTTGTTGTAATTTTTTGGTTAAAATTTGGCCCCGTTAATCTTCACTTTGGTCCTCATTCGATCATGGATGGTTTTATGATGGTCGGCGGCGGTTTGATTGCCCTGATCATCTACGTCGAGCTGGTCTTTATCATTGTTAACTCAGCCTGGGCCAGTCACACGATGGGAAAGTGGCAGGTCGTAACCAGCTTTGTTTACCTTGATCTTGTGATGGTGTTTATCATGCTATTACTGGGAAATTCGCTAGTTTAAATTAAAATAGCAAAATAAAATGGCTTCACGTATTTAGGTACGTGAAGCCATTTTTGGTTGAGTTAATTAAAATGCCATTATTAACAATTTGATTCCTTCAATAATGAAGTAGATTCCGATGAATATAATGACAACGGCGTTGGAAAAGTATGGGGTAAACAACAGAATAATTCCAATGATGATCCCAATAATTCCAGCTGTCACAATCAACCAGTAGTAACGTTTGGGTGATTTTTGTTGGGCCTTCGTGGCGGAGTAAATACTCAGCCCAGAATCCACGATGAACCAGATGGCAAAGGCAATTGCGATTAGATAAAAGCCAAATGATTCACTGAATAATAGGAAAAGACCGATGATAATATCGATAATTCCGTTAAAGATTACTAGATAACTTGAAACGTCAAGATTTTTTTGCAACTGACGGTGAAGCACCAAGTGATACAGACCAATGCAGAGTGCGACGACTCCTAGGATGACCGCTAGTGCTTGCAGAGTTGCGAATGGTTTTACAAAGACGAAGATGCCGGCGGCAATAAAGATGATTCCCGCAATTAAAGCCCATCCGTCAAAACTTTTTTCTTTTGCATTAAACATAAAAACGCTCCCTTTATTAAAGCTATTACTGTATTAATTATAACGTAATTGGTAAGAAATAGTTAAAATAAAAAACGGTCAACAATTTGCCGACCGTTTGGATTATATTTTTTTAATAAAATGAAGGCTTTGAAAGATTCTCCGTACCAGGTTCAACTACCCCAATATCTTCACGTTGGTACTTGCTTGGATCTTCGATGATGCTGACAATCAACTTAGCGATTGCCTCCCGAGTAACTTGGGTACCTTTAAATGGTTCGCCAGCAGGGATGACCTTGTAATTCTCGTTGTTCTTGTCGTTGTAAAGCCAAGTCATTTTTAGATAAGTGTAGTCGACATCAGAATCAAGTAGTTCCTGATAGGCCTTCTTGGTGTCAGGATAGCCGCTTCCGATCATGTCATTATTCCATTTCTTGAATGGTCCAACTACCGTATCGTCCACGTCCAACAAGCCGGCTACGATTAAGCGTTTGACGCCAGCCTGATCCATTTCCTTAATCACAGAACTCATTGCCTCAGCGTGAGGGACATCTGAAAAGACGATGTCTTGTCCCTTCATAACATCCGTTAATTTACTGGTATCATTAATATCGCCATCAACGATGGTCTCACGTTCAGGATCACTAGCGGTCAAACGACTTTTAGCGTTCCGTGCTAACAGCGTCATGTCGACGTCGGTCTCCTTTAATAACTTTGGGATTACGATGCTAGGAATTTGGCCTGCAGCACCTAAAATCAAGACTTTCTTTGCCATATGCATTTCCTCCTGTTTCTATTCATCACTTTTGACGCCCTTAGTGTGACGCATTTCGTAACGAACTACAAATGTTATGAACGCAGAGAACAGTAAAATAATGGCTACGATGGAGTAGGGATAGTGTGGATTGATGTCCATTAAAATTCCTGAAAAGATGGGTCCGATGATATTACCAACGCTGGTCAGTGACATGTTAAGGCCGTTAATTAATCCTTGGTTGTTTTTGCCAAAACGGGTTAATAACGTCGTAATAGCTGGACGCAATACATCGAACGCACAGAATACGACTAGCGTTGCGATGATGACTTCAATCTTAGTGTGGGCGAACAGAATCCAAACGATACAGATCGAACTCAATATGAAACAGTCCCGAATCAGACCCAGTTCACCGCGCATTCTCACCAGCCAATCGAAGAAGACCACCTGCAGAACTAATGAGATCATTCCGTTGATGATTAATACAATGGCTATGTTATCCAGGGTAAAGTGAAAGACCTGGTTGACATAGATTGTATAAATACTTTCAAATCCCTGCAGTCCAAAGGATGAAATTAAGATCATGGCAAAGAGTGCGACCATGGCACCGTTTAAGATGGATTTGAGTCCTTTCTCGGTGATGTGAACTTCCTCCATTACTGCGTTAGAACTACCAGTTTGTTTGATATGTTTTGGTAATCCCACCACGAAGAAGATGACGGCGATGATCCCGAGGGCACCTGCGAACCAAAATGGCGTCTTGTAGCCAAACTTGGCGAGGGCTCCTCCGATTCCGGGTCCAATTATTAATCCACCACTGAAGGCCGCCGAAAGGAGTCCAATTACCTTGGCTCGTTGTTCAGATGATGAGAGGTCAGCGGCCATTGCCATTGACGTCGGAACGACCATGGCGGCGGAAATTCCGCCGATCAGTCGCGAAACATCGAACAGCAAGAGCGTGTTCGATGCAGCAAACATTACCTCTGATACTGAATACAGTATCAAGCCACCAGCTAAAATTGGTGCTCGACCTATTTTGTCAGAAACCCGTCCGACGATTGGTGAACCGATAAACTGAGCTAAAGCATATAATGATGTCATTGTTCCCATTTGAGCGGTTGTTAGGTGATATTCGTTCTTAATAAAGGGCTCAACTGGAATCACCAGACTCATCCCTAGACATATGATAAAGTTCGCAATAATCAGGATGAAAATTGCTCGTTTGGCCGCTTTTGACACGTCGATCCCTCCATTTTCGATAAGTAATATCTTCCATTTTAGCACGGTGTGACGCCCTCTCTCCAATTTTTTTGGCAGGGATTGTGAAGTCAAATAGGAGGAAAAGCCGAGTTTGCGGCACTAACCTTCTGTAAGTTAAATTTTGATTTCAATGGATTATACTTATTAATTGTAATTAGAAATCAAAATTAATAAAATGGACGCAACAAGAAAAACGAACTAAGAAAGGGTGGTTACATGAATAAGGAAGAATTAAACGCCAATTTAAAAAAGTATGCTGAATTAATTGTAAAGGTCGGTGTGAATGTGCAGCCTGGTCAAACCGTCGTCTTGTACATTTCTGATCGACAACCGGAGTTTGCCCACATGATTGTGAAAGAAGCTTATCAGGCTGGAGCCGCCGATGTGATGGTGAAGTGGGATGACACCTTTGTTTCCCAACAATTTCTGGAACACGCTAGTGAAGAGCGACTAGCCAATGTCCCTCAATACTTAGTCGACGAATCCCAATATATTGTAGACAAACACGCTGCTCGAATCTCGGTGCTTTCTGAAGATCCCGCAGCCTTTGCTAAGATCAACCCGAAACGAGTCGCCACAAACTCTGCTGCCATGGGGAAAGCCACTAACGCGGTGCGGGTTGCTACCCAGAACAATGATCTGACTTGGACGGTTGTTGGTGCCGCTGATACCGCTTGGGCGAAACAAGTTTTCCCTGACTTATCTGACGATGAAGCCGTTGATAAGTTATGGCGAGAAATCTTCAAGACGGCACGAGTTGATAATGATGATCCGATTCAAGCTTGGAAAGAACACAAGGACCAGTTAGAAAGCAAAGCGGCCTGGTTAAACGAACAACAATTTGACACCCTCCAGTACCATTCACCACGGACTGACATGGAAGTTGGACTTCCTAAGAACCATGTGTGGGTTGGTGCGGGTAGCACTAGTGCTGACGGAATTTCATTTATGCCAAATATGCCAACCGAAGAGGTCTTTACCGCTCCTGACAAACGCCGAATTAATGGTCATGTCACTTCCACGAAACCGCTAAGCTATGCTGGAACCCTGATTGAAGGCATGGAATTTACCTTTAAAGATGGTCAGGTTGTCAAAGCCACCGCTAAAAAAGGACAAAAAACGCTGGATCACTTGCTGCAGACGGATCCCGGGGTTCGATCTCTAGGAGAGGTTTCTTTGGTTCCTGATCCGAGTCCGATTTCTCAGTCTGGGATTATTTTCTACAACACTTTGTATGATGAAAATGCGAGCGACCACATGGCGCTTGGTGCAGCCTACCCGTTTAGCGTGGTTGGCGGAACCGAAATGAGTCCAGTTGAGCTGGATCAGGCTGGCTTAAATAGCAGTCAGGAACACGTTGACTTCATGATGGGCTCTGATGACATGAACATTGACGGTGTGAAGGCTGATGGCACGGTGGTTCCGGTCTTTCGTGATGGAGATTGGGCCTAGTGAAAAAATTAAACGGTGTGGGCGATCCGATTACGATTGCCTCGACCACCGACAACAACATGGCCATTCCACTAGTCATTAATTACACGTCACTCTTATGTAATAATCCGCATACTGACTTTGAATTTTTTGTCGTAAATGATCATCTGAAGCGGTCCAATAAAAACTTGATGATGAGCCTGCAAAGAATATTTGAAAATTGTCGCTTGGTTAAGTTTCTAGATCCTCATGAAGAGCGTTATCAACAGGCCAATACGGACGCACCTAACAGTGTGATCAAACGAAACACTTATTATCGGATTGATATTCCCGAAGAGATTAAACGACCTCGAATTCTATACCTCGACGCTGACATGATCTGTGATGGCGATATCACTGGACTATGGCAGGCTGACCTTGGTGGTAAAGTTATTGGTGCCGTTGAAAATGCCGGTTACTTGGATCGGCTGCGTGAGATGGGTGTAAGTGAGAAACCTGGCCGTTACTTTAACGCCGGGCTTCTCCTCATTGACACTAAAAAATGGAAGGAACAGGGAATTTCGCAAAGGGCACGAAACCTCGCTAATGATCATCCTGAAATTCTGCGCTTCCAGGATCAAGACGCTCTCAATGCCATCTTTAATGGGGACTGGCAGTCCCTGCCGTCTAAGTACAACGTTCAGAGTAATCTGGTGAAAGGGAAGTACCGAAAAAGTGGCACTGAATCAGGACGGAGATCGCAACAGGAAGCACTTGAGCAACCCGTCATCATTCACTACACTAATTTTGATAAGCCCTGGTTAATAAGAAATGATCATCTGCATCCCTTACGAAGCTTGTATGATGAATACCAGAATAAGTTGCTGAATCAATTGGCTCATTATGTGAACTAGCAGCTTCAATCATAAATACGAAAAAAGCATCCCAGAATTTTTATCTGAGATGCTTTTAATTTATTTAAATAGATAAGTAAGGACAGTTCCAACCATGTATGTCAGGATATACAGCATCACAATTAACGAAATGTTCATAACGATGACGTTGTAGATCTCCTCTTTGTCCTGGTTGGTGTTGAACACCTTCACTTTCGACCAAACGTACGGATAAATCAGAATGGTTACAAGGGCGAAGTAGGGCACAATTCCAACTACCAGTGAGAGGATGGGGATAACCAAGATTGAAAGCCAGTATATCCAATCAAATACTCGGATTGAATTCTGTTTGCCGATGTAATCAACCAAGGTGTGCCGATTATTTCCAATGTCTTGTTCTAGATCACAGGTGTCGTTGGCCAGCTGAATGATGAAGAATAAAATGAACGGTAACAGGGTAACCAAGAAGGCATCGAGCACACTCTGCAGGGTGAAGTTCCAGCGGTGGATACTTCCCATGTACATATAAATCAAAGGAACAAAAAACGGAATCAATGAGGCAACGGCAAGTTCACAGAACGGGGTGGCGTCTAGTGGCTTGGGACCAGCCGAGTAAGCCAGACCTAGGATGAAGCCGATCACCCCAATGACCAACGTAGGCCAACCAGTGAAGTAACTGAGGATTAGTCCCGCAATTACGATGAAAGTACCGAATCCAAGGAGCCAGTGTCTGATCATTGACAGACTAAGGTGGTTACTGCCGATGGTACTGGTACTGTGCTTATAGTCCGTTTTGTCGGTCGCGTGTTCGTAGTCTTCCAGGTTGTTTTGCATGTTCAAAAAGAGGTGCAGAGCAATCACAATCACGAAGGCAAAGATGGCGTAAAGCCAGTTAAACGAACCATAGTAATAGTACGAAAAACTAGCCGCTAGGATGAGCCAGGTGACATCAAGTGGGGTAGTGTAAATCTCGGTCAGTTCATAAAAATATTTCCAGGTCATGATACAGCCTCCTCTTGCTGATTATTTATTAAAGAAAGAATTTGATTAAAGTTCCAATCATATAGGTAACGATATAGATTCCCATTAACATCGTCACTCCACCTACAATATCATGGTAAACTTCTTTTTTACTCTGGTTGGTTAGAAAAACTTTAATCTTCTTCCATGCAAGCGGGTAAGCTAAAATAGTCAGATTAGAAAGTAGTGGGACGTATCCAAAGTAGGATAAAATTGGTATGATTAAGATTGTCAGCCAGAAAACGATTGTAAATAATTTAATTGCGTCTGATTTGCCGATGTAATACACCAGGGTGTAACGGTGGTTACCAATGTCTTGGTGAAGGTCACAGGTATTGTTAGCTAACTGGGTAATGTAGGCCAGTACGAACAGGAACATGGTACCCAAGAAGACATCCCAGACACTGCCCCACGTGAAGGGATGACGATTGATGCTTCCCAAGTAGACGTAGACCAGTGGATCAAAGAACATGATGAGCATGCCCGTTGCGAGCTCACAAAATGGAGTGGAATCCAGTGGACGGGGACCAGCAGAATAGGCAACCCCAAGGCCAAAACCAATCACCCCAATGACTAACGTGGGCCAGCCGGTGAAGTAGGCCAAGATTAAACCTAAAATGGCGATGATAACGCCCATTCCAATTACCCAGTTTCGGATCATTTTGAGGCTTAAGTGATGCATCCCAATGATGCTGGTACTATGCTTGTAATCAGTAACATCAGTGGCGTGCTCATAGTCCTCTAAGTTGTTATGTATGTTTAAAAAGAGATGCATGCCAAACACGATGAAGAAGGCCCACGTGGCGTAAAGCCAGTTAAAGGAGCCGTAAAAGTAGTACGAAAAGCTGGCACAGAACAGTAGGAGTAAGACATCTACTGGAGTAGTGTACATTTCGGTTAGTTGATAAAAGTATTTCCAAGTCATTGCGTTACCTCCAAAAATTGTTGTTAATGTTATTATTATTAAGGATAATGTTATTATTATAGTACCATGAAAGTATTGTAAAGTTACCATAAAAAAGGGAAAAGATATGAAAACTACCATTTGGAATAAATTTCCAGACCTTGAAAAAGAACTGGAACAGGTTCAATCGATCATAACTGATGAAATTCAGGTTCCCGAAGCTAATTTTGAACAAGGAATTGAACAATTAGTGACTGGAAACGGCAAGATGTTGCGGGCGGCACTCGTTTTGATTTCAGGTCACTTTGGGAAAGTGACCGTTGATCGTCAGAAATTATTGAAAGCTGCCGCCTCCATTGAGGTCATTCATTTGGCCTCTCTGGTCCACGATGATGTGATCGATCAATCGGACCTAAGACGGGGAGAAAGCACGTTAAACTCCCAATTTGGGCAGCGAGAAGCCATTTACCTGGGTGATTACCTGTTTACCAAGTACTTTGAGATGCTCTTGGACTACGCACCCAGTTTTGATAATTTACGCTATAACGTTGAGAGTATGAAGGACGTTCTGTTTGGTGAACTCGCTCAGGACGTCAGTAAATTTGATCTGGATCGTAGTGAGCAGGACTACTTTGATTCCATTCAAGGTAAGACTGCAGAACTCTTCAAGGTAGCCATGGGTGATGGGGCCATTCTTTCTCAAGCGGACCAATCGACCATTCAAGTGGCCGAAAAGATTGGCTTAAACTTTGGGATGGCGTTTCAAATTAGAGACGATCTCCTAGACTTTGAGCCTGATGTTGAGACCGAGAAGCCCACTCTTCACGACGCGAGTGAGGGTGTCTACACTTTACCAGTAATTGAGGCTTTAAAGACCGCAGATGCTCCCCAACTAAAAAAGATCCTAAAAAAAGACCAGCTTGATAAAGCTGATCTTAAACAAATTGTTGAAATTGTAAGTGACAGTGGTGGAATGAAGGCGGCTCGTCAGATTTACGACCAGTATCTTGATGATGCTTTTCATCTCATTGCGAAGCTGCCGCAGTCCGAAAGTACTGCCATTCTTAAAACTATCATTTCTGAATTGTTTCAGTCATCCAAATAATCGAATTTTACTCTCCAACGTCCATTGCGTATAACCTACGGTAACGGGCGTTATTTTTATACAATTCTTTTGGATTTCCCTCCATCTTGATCACGCCATTTTCCAAGAAGATGACTTCGTTCATTTCGTCTAATCCCTGAAGATGATGGGTAACCCAGATGACGGTCTTGTCCTTTAGAACACGACTAATCGTCTTAATCAGGTTGTTTTCGGTGATGGGATCCAATCCCACGGTTGGTTCGTCTAGCAGAACAATTGGATTATTCTGCAGCAAGATGCGGGCTAACGCAATTCGTTGCCGTTGACCACCCGAGAATCGGATTCCGTTTTCCTTTACGTTGGTGTCGTATCCCTCAGGCAGTGATTCGATGTAGTCTGAGAGTCCCACGGCCTTAATGGCTTTTTTGACGTCTTCATCCGTCGCGGTTTCGTTTCCAATCCGGACGTTGTTTAGGACGCTGGTATCGAACAGAAACGGACTCTGATCCAGGACACTGAACCACTTGTAACTGTTAGAGCCTAATTTGTAGGCATCGACGTTGTTGATGAGTACGTGTCCACTGGTTGGAATAAGCGCACCGGTTAGTAGTTGTAGTAGGGTAGTTTTACCAACTCCACTGGGTCCGATGATCGCCAGTTTATGGTGCTTATCAATCTTAAAGGAGACGTCCTTGATGATGTCATTCTTATCGTCCTGATAATGAAAAGTTACGTGATCGAGCTTGATGGACTGAAATTCAGCCGGTGTTGGCAACTTTTCGTCAGTAACGTACGGATGTTTTTCTTCATCAGAAAGTTGATTTAAATGAACGACCGAATCACTATACATGGGCCATTCTTCGAGGGCCTGTGAGACGGGCACGAAGGCGTCCATCAAAGGAAAGATTCCCATGACGAAGGCAGCCGCGTAGTTGACAAGTTCTTGAGAGCCCTTGAAGTACAGGTTCGACCACAAGAGGGTCCCAATAATAATAAGCGCAAAGACAACCTTAATTAAGAATTCACGGTTCCACTCAAAGAGGTGAGTTTTGTCGTTTGATTTAGCGATTTTGAGATCGTTTTTGCGGACGTGGCTGATGAAGCCCTTTTCTCTTCCAGAAATCATCCAGTCGGCAATTCCTAGGGTAGAATCGGTCAAGTTCTCGTAGGACTGATGCAAAAGGGACTTTTGGTACTCCTTGGAAGCACCCCGCATTGCGACCGAAGCGAGGGGAACGAAGAACAAGACGATGGCGAACGCTACGAACATAAAGATGGCGTATGGCCAACTGATGATTCCGAGGGCCACGATGATCACGATTCCAGTGATGTAGGCTACGATGGTGGGGAAAATGGTCCGAAGATACAGGTTTTCTAGATGATCAATGTCGTCAGCCAGGACACCTAACAGGTCACCCGTTTGAAACTTTTCACTTAAAAAGATGGCCGATGATTCAAGGGTAGTATAGAGGCGTTTTCTTAAAGCCGACGTCACCTTTAATACCCAGTTATGACTGTTAATTCGTTCGAGGTACTTGAAGACCGGTCGTCCAATTCCAAAGGCTCGCGTCAAGATGACTGGCACGTAGACGATCAGGATGTTGTACGGATGGGTTGCTGAACGGCTAATTAGATAGCCGGCAACGAACATTAGTCCGATTCCACATCCAAACGTGAGAACACCCAGAAAGAAGACCCAGAACAACAAGACCTTGTACTTAGTTAGATACGGTTTAATCCACGTATCGTGTTTAAGAAGTTTACGCATTGTCATCACCTCGAATCTCACTAATTAATCGTTTATAGGCCCCGTTTTGTTTGGTCAGTTCAGACTGAGTTCCTTGTTCAACGATTTTTCCATCTTCCATGACCAAAATGTAGTCCATTTCGTTCATCCAGTGCAATCGATGAGTGGCAAAGATAACGAGATGGTCCTTAAAAATGGGAACCATGGTTTGTTTCAATTGATACTCGGTTTCAATGTCCAAATGGGCGGTCGGTTCATCGAGTAGGAGAATCGTTCGTTGAGTATCAAGTAGTGTGCGGGCTAGGGCAATTCGTTGGGCCTGACCACCACTGATACCACGACCACCCTCCCCGATCTTAGTAGCTGCTTTGTCGGGAAGACTATTTACAAAGCGCTCTAGGCCGGCTTTTTCAATGGCTGCGTTAATGGCATCCATGTCAGCGTCGGGCTTGTAGAAAGCAATGTTTTGGGCAATTGTTCCGGCAAAGATGTAAGGATCCTGGGGAATGTAACTAATGTGTTTTTGCCACTCGGGTTGGGCCAAACTGTCAATTTTTTGACCGTTGACTTCAAACGGGAGATGACCGTTCTCGTTAGTCGGCGAGAGCCAACCACCAAGTAAGTTAAGCAAGGTCGACTTTCCTGATCCTGAGCGACCGACAATTCCAACGTTGACGAAGCCCTTTAAATTAAAGTTGGCGTCGGAGATGTTGTCCTCTTTTTGGTCGTAACTAAAGTTTAAGTCACTGACCTTAAGGGTACTGTCAGCGGTCCAGTTCTTAAAGCCGTGAAGCTTGATTTGACTAGTCGGACTGGGCAAATCAAGAATGTGGTGAATGTCGGTCATGGCATTTTTACCGTCTAGGGTCGCGTGATAGTCATTTCCGTAGTCCCGAACGGGCAAGAAGTAGTCCGGACATAGGATCAAGATGATCAGAGCGGGCAACAAGGTCACCGTTCCGTTAATCAATTTAACTCCTAGTAAGACGGCGACAATGGCAATTGACATCGTCGTGAAGAAATCGAGGGCAAACGTAGACAGTAATGCCACTTTCAGCACACTCATCGTGCTCTTACGGTAGTTTTCACTGACCCGGTAAATGTTATCACCGTACCTCTTACTGAGTCCGAAGAGTTTCAGCGTCTTTAACCCCCGCATGCTGTCGATAAAATTATTCGACATTTCTTTAAAGCCGGAGTATTGGCGGTCTGATTTGGCTTGGGCTGCTAGGCCCAAGATGACCATGAACAGGATGATAACCGGGAAGACCAGCAGCATGACGACCGCAGATAACCAGTTCACGAAGAAACTGTAAATTAGGATAATCCACGGAATAACGGCCAGGTTGATGGTTTTTTGCAAAATTAAATTGAGGTAGTTTTCTACCTTGTCAATGCCTTCAAGGGCAAGCGTTACCATGTGACCAGAGCCAATGTTGGAGACCATGGCTGGTCCTAGTTCAAATTCTTTTTGCAGGAGTTGTTCCTTTAGCTGACTGCTTGCCTGACTAGCAAATTTATCGGTGATTTGATTTTCAATTCTTGTGATCAGATATCTTAATGCGAAAGCAACAAAAAAAGATAGCACGGGTATGGTTAACGCTGCTATCTTTTTTTGTTCCCAAGTAAGTACCATCGCCTGTGAAAGAAACACAGCTTCAAGAATGATAGCGATTGATTGAACGACCGCTAGAACACTTAACTTGGCAATTAATTTTTTGACCCCAGGAATTGATAGAAGTTGTTTATCAAACATGTTTTATCAATCCTTATTTTTTTAGTATCCAGAATTAGTGTCTTCCATATCCTTAAGTGAGATACGGTGAAATTGTGAAATGTAACTCCAGGTGAAGTAAATCGCAATGATTGGTAGGAGGATACATGCCACAATGGTCATAACCACTAGGGTATATGGTGAAGAAGAAGCATTCACGATGGAAATCGTGTGAGCTGGATTTTCTGCATTTAGTAGATTAGGGAATAAACCAACGAAGATCAGGATTACTAGTAGAGCAATGGTGCTGGTACTAGCAAGGTATGCCTGTACTTCGTGACCAGTTGCACTGGTAATCTGACCCCAAATTGTTGTAGCAACGATTAATGCTAATATTACTACAGTTGAGATCAAATGTGTCTCAAAGAAGTTGGTTTGGAAATATAATGCGATCACAACTAGGATTTCCACTGGATATGCCAACCAGTATAGGTTGGAAGCCATGGCTGAGGCGTGATATCTGATCAAACCAGCCGTATGCAAGGCAATGTAGTGAAGACCCTGGTATAGACAGAGAGCGGTTAACGTGATTCCACCAAGAACTGATAGTGGGTTAATCACGTTTAGGAGGGAAACGTAAATGTTACCTTGACCGTCCATTGGTAACCGTTGAATCATGTCGGTGAAGAGCATTCCGAACAAGAAGGGAATGAACACACTTCCGAAGAAGTTCGCCCACATCCAACGGTTTCGTCCTTTTCTAGTCTCTGCGTTTTCGGAGAATTCAAATGAAACTCCACGAAAAATCAGAGCGACCAAGATGAAGAACAATAGGAGATAAAATCCTGAGAACAATGAGGCATACCACATTGGCATGGCAGCGAACATTGAACCACCAGCGGCAACCAAGAAGACTTCGTTTCCACTCCAGTGCGGACCGATCGTTCGAAGGACAAGTGCCGCTTCATCGTAGTTAGTGGCTAAAAAACGAGTTGACATCCCGGCCCCAAAGTCGGCTCCATCAAGAATTAGGAACAGTGCGAACAATAATCCAATCAAAAAATACCATAAAAGTTGTAATAAACTCATTTCTCAAAGGCCTCCTTTGAAAATGGATCTTCAGTGTCGTAACTCTCGTGGTCGCCGACACCTTCAGGACCCTTGTAAAGTGCTTTTCGTGCGTACATAAACATGAAGACACCCAAGGTGGCAAATAAGAAGAAGTAAATAATGATGGTAAAGAGGACGGACGCAGCCGTCGTACTTGGTGAGACCGCCTTGGCAATTGGAAGTAATCCGTAGACAACCCATGGATCACGACCTCTTTCAGTAACTAACCAACCACATGTGTTGATGATGAAAGGTCCAAATGTCGCTACCGTCAGTAGTAGGGTAAGCCACCACTGCTTGCCAATTGTGTTCTTCTTTTTCCTTGAGAACCAAAGACCACAGATGGCAAGGAAGGCTAAGACAACGGCACCAAATGCCATGATTCTAAATGAATAGAAGAGGGTATTTACTGGTGGATAGTAGTTCATATCTTTTCCGAATTTCTTATTCCACTTCTTGTGGAGTTTAGCGTTGGTTTCGTTCATTCCAGTTACTGATCCACTTAGCTTATGATAGGTTAAGATGTCCATTACATATGGAATCTCAATCTTGAAGTCAGCCTTGTGTTCATTGGTATGAGCGATTTCAACAGCCGTCCATGCGGCAGGACTCTTGACGTTTTGGAATTCACCTTCAGCTGCGGCAAACTTCATTGGTTGTTGATGGCTTAAGTAAAGCATCTGTTGGTCTCCAGTTAGGAAACTACCGCAGACCGCAATTAATCCAACTGTCAAACCAATTCGCATTGATTTTCTGAAGAATTCTGGCCATTTCTTTCTGAAGATCATCCAAGCAGAAGCACCAGCAACGATAAATCCACCGGTAACTAAAGCTCCAAAAATAACATGGGGGAATTCGTACCAGAGTTGTTTATTTGTGAGAATGGCTGCAAAGCTAGTCATTAAAGCGTGACCAGTCTTGGGGTCAATTCGGTAACCAACTGGATGCTGCATGAAACTGTTGGCAGCTAAAATCCAGAGGGCTGAAATGGCAGATCCGAAGAAGACCAACCAGATCATCAGAGCGTGCCAACCGGGCTTTAATTTGTCCCAGGTAAACATCCAAACCCCGATAAACGTTGATTCCAAGAAGAAGGCTAACAAAGCTTCGATGGCCAATGGTGCACCGAAAATGTCACCCATGAATCTTGAATAATCAGACCAGTTCATCCCGAACTGGAATTCTTGAATTAAACCAGTTACAACACCAACTGCGAAACTGAGTAAGAAAATCTTACTCCAAAATCTAGTCATGGTTTTGTAGATTGGCTTTTTGGTAACCGCGTAGAAGGTTTCCATAATTGCTACAATCAGTGCCAGTCCAATTGACATGGGCACGAAGAAGAAATGGAAAATCGTGGTTTCAGCGAACTGAATCCGCGCTAGCGGCAAAACACTTAAACCTAAATTAAGCATCGTGAGTAATTCCTCCTTAAATCAGTTTAACTTTCTAACATGGTCCGGATGTTTCCAAGTTCCAATCCATTCTTCTTGAAGATCATGTTTTTAAAGATTGGAACGATGCATCCCTTTAATTTAAATGTCATACCGAACATGTAGATTTCGGCAATTCCACTATAAGGTCCAAGGGAACAAACCGTTCCCATTGACTTGTAGTCGAATTTAACGGCAGACTTGCCGTTTAATTTGTTGAGAAAATCGTTAACTGCCACGTCAGCCTCGTAGATCGAGATCTGACCAGTAGTTGGGAACATTCGTCCCGTTTTGTCGTCCTTAACAGCTGAGACATCACCAATTAGGTATTGGTTAGGGAAGTCGTTAAGACTCATGTCGGTATTAACGGCAACTCGGTTTCTGTGTTCGTCTGGATACTGTGAAGCGGGAATAACGTCGGATCCCTTGACCCCAGCGGTCCAGAAGACTAAGTGTGATGGAATGAATTTATCATCCTTGCCATAGTAAGCACCATCGGCAGTGATCTTTGACACCGTGTCACCCATCACGAACTTAACGCCCTTCTTTTCAAGGAAGTGTTGAGCATAGTCGCCTAACTTCTTGTTGAACATTGGTAGAAAACCAGGGGCGATACAGGTAATCTTGAAGTCTTCCTTCTTAAAACCGTATTTTTTCGCCCACTTGGGAACCATGTGAACCAGGTCACCCAAGAGTTCAATTCCGGTAAAACCACCACCAACAACGACGATATTTAAGAGTTTTGGATCTTTAAATTCATCGTATTCGTCTAAAGTGGTTTGAATCTTTTGGTAATCGGCAGCTGAGTTGTCAATGTCACTGATTTGAAGACCAAACTCGTCAGCACCTGGCGTGCCAAACGTTTCTGGTTCAAAACCTAACGCATTGAACAAGTAGTCGTAACTTAAATCACCATTTTTTTTGGTTGAAACTGTGTTATCTTTACCATTAACTTTAACAACGTCGTCTTCTATGAAATGAACCTTAGGACTGATCATGTCTGTAATTCTAAACATAAGTCGTTCTGGTGCTTCATCTCCTGATGCGACCTTATAAAGGCCGGTAGAGTCATAATGATAAGCATTTTTGTTAACTAAGGTAATGTCTAAATCGGCCTTACTCTTAGCCAAAAGCTTACAAGCCCTTAATCCAGCGAATCCACCGCCTAGTATTAAGACTTTTTTCATTATCAGGATCTCCTTTCATACACCTATTATTGTGTAAATCTTAACATTATTTTAACCCTAATGCTGACATTGTGTCACTCTTTTTATAAATAAATTTTAATAAAATATTTTATTAAAAATAAAAGAGGTGGTCAAAGCCTTTTCAGCACTGTCATTTGGGCCTCGATAGGTGTTGATGCTTGAAAGTGATTTTGAGTTAGGCGATTATGAATGTAGGTAACAAGTAACGTAATTTTTTTCCAAATCTAGGGAGTAAAACATGGCTAAAATTGACAAAATTTTAAATCAAGAGGGAATTGATCGAATTGCGATTAATCCCTATCAAAAATATTCGCGGGGATACATGGAGCCTGGTAACCTTGGCGGTGGTTACGTCACGGGACTAAAGGTTGATGCTGGAACCCGTGAAAAAACGGACGATAGTATGCTGGACGGCATTGTTTCCTATGATCGAGCCGAATGTAAGAATGCTTACATCGGTCAAATCAACATGATGACGGCTTCTAGCTTTACCGGAGTTCAGGGGCACATTTTGGGATATGATTTACTGAGAAATCCTGCCGTTGATAAGGCACAACCACTCTTTTATGAAACCCAGTGGGATGGTTCCAAGCTTCCCATCTATGACGGAAAGCCGCTGCAAGATTCACTGGTGGAGTTTTTCGGGACGGCTGATAATCGGCGCCATTATCCCGCACCCGGCAGTTTCATTGTCTGTGCGAACAAGGGAGTCACGGCCGAACGACCACTTGAGGATCGTCCGTTAAATCCGGGTGAAGCCTATGGAGTTTGGTCGGCCATTGCGATCTCAATTGCGAAGGATCCCGTTCATAACTCTTCCATGTTTATCGAAGACGCGGGGACATGGAATACCCCAAATGAGGATGACTTAAACGAGTTTCTTTATCATCGACGGGAAGCCATCGCCCGTTCCATTGCCCAGTGTGGACAGGACGCTAGCACTTCGTTTGCTAGTTCATGGATCGGTTTTGCTCACGTCATGATGAAGCCGGGTGAAATTGGGAATGCCATTACCGTGGGACCGTACTTTTCCATGCCAGTTGACGCGGTGCCGGGCGGCTCCATTTTGACCCCAGATGTCGACATGAACATCATGGAGGACTTGAGTCTGCCAGAATGGTTAGAGAAAATGGGATATCAATCGATCGTGGAAAACCAAGACATTCAATATTAATTACGAATGAAAAAGCCAGTCAATTTTTATTGACTGGCTTTTATTCTTTTTCAGGGTTAAGCATCTTACTCAAGGGTTTTGGAACGTGACGGGGACCTCTGACGGCTTTTACTCCGGCGCGTTTTAATTGCTCTAGGTTGAATTCAGTCGGTTTGTACCTCGTAAGCAGATGTAAGCGCATGACGTAATGCATGGTAATGTTTTGGTCATGATAGTAATGCGGAAGGTTGACCGCTACCGCCACACATTTGTATTTAATGGCGGAAACGGGAGACGTAACGTAGATGTATACTATATCGCCCACTTGGATGTGGGTGGTTTGTTTCCAAATGATGGTCGTGTGTTTGGCAAAGTCACGTTCAAGGTCAAAGAACTTGGGGTTGGCTGGCACGATCCATTCCTGTCCGGTTGTCACCGGATCGTAGTTAAAGCAGTGGGTCGCAATGTTTTTTAGAATCGCAACGTAGGCTTTCTTAATGTTAGTAGCGAAGCCGCCCTGAGGATCAACCGCCCGGAAGTTGGTGTATTCCGCATGGTAATCATTATCCATTACTTTGCCAGCGACTTGGCCGTTCCGATCAACGGTGATGGAAACCGAAAAATTGGTTTGAGGGATGATGGTTGTGTATTCCAAGTGGTCGTTGACCGATTTAAAGCCGAAATTTCGTAGTTTCGTAAAATTTGGTTTTAAGTTCTTAAAAAGTTGTCGTTCAATCTCCATGATGTCCTCCTTGGGGATTAATTTTATTTATTAACCCTATTGTAACTAAGGATAATAAAACAAACATGATCAGTATAGATTCATTAGCTCATTTCTTAAAAGCGATATAATGGATTTGATGATAAAATCACATTTGATCTAGAAAGAAAGGTAGAGGGAAATGCACGCCAAATTAAGTAAATTTCATGGACTGCAAAAGGCACTTGGATCTCAATTCAATCAGTATCTTACGACTAACCTCCCTAAAGAAAGGGTAAGGGGATTATTGGTTGATAAAAGTGAAACCAAGACATCCGTTTTAATCATTACGAAAACCGAGTTGCTTATTTTTCAAGATGAGAATCAAACTTTTTCCCACCGGTCCTACCCACGTAACATGATTGAGACCATGACTTTTGTGAGTGGGGTCCCCAACGGCGCCCTTAAATTTCAGATTAGAAATCAAAAGTTTAATTACCAAAACATTGTGTACGGTCGGGTCTATGACTTTACCCAGTCCGTTTTAAAACGTGGACTTACGGCTGCTAAATATGACAACACGATTCGTGGCGAAAGCAATTATCTCACTAACACCGACCATGGTAAGGAAGTGGATCGGTTGCGAGTGGCCATGCAAAATGGGAAACTGAGTCGCTATGAGTACGACGACTTAAACGGCTCCATTTCTAAGGCTGGTAAGTAGAGGTAGATTGATGTTTCCATATCAAGTTGATCAAGAAATTTCATTACGGCTTCCGGATCAAGTGGGAGATGCCCGACACCTGTATCAGTTGGTTAATAATTCCCGTACCACGATCGCAAGGTGGTTGCCGTGGGCTAATTCGATGAGATCAGTAAAGTCCGAGCAGCAGTTTTTGACACAAGCCTTGGCACATTATCGTGCTGGAGATTCGGTTAACTTATTGATCATTTATCGGGATCATATTGCTGGGATGATTAGTTTTAATTCGTTTGATGTTAACCAAAAGCAGGGTGAAATGGGATACTGGCTTGGCAATCAGTACACTGGAAATGGGATTGTGCATCGAGCCGTCCTTTCCATATGTCAAATTGGATTTTATAACTATCATTTGAATCAAATTCATATCAAAGCTGTGGTTGACAACGATCGTAGTAATCAGGTTGCCAAACGAGCTGGTTTTCATCTAAATCAGGTAATTCAAAATGGCATTTTAATCAACGGTGTGGGCTACCAAACCAATGATTGGATCATGAAAAAAGTGAAGTGAATTAAAAGTGCTTTTTTGGTTGACTTACTAGTTAATCCATGTTTAAATCATAACAATTAAAAAAGAAGGGAATTTTAACAATTACTAAAGTAATTTATAAATGCTGTGAATTACATAATGTTTTTGTATTAATGTGATAGCTGACATTTTGTGTAAGTATTGACAAAAGTTGTATCTAATTATAAAAGATTTATTATACCTCAATTGGATATATTGATAATCAATGTTAGTTTAGTTGAGGTAATTTACTTGATGTAACCATCTCTTTAAAATGTCCTAGTCGAATTTTTACTGTATCAATTTCTTAACGGGCTTTTTGTTGTATTTAATGATATATAAATACGTAGTAATTAGTGTAACAAGTGTGTACAGAAAGTTATTTCTAGAAATTTCAGGCTTTAATCCATTATATGTGGAAATTGAACATATTAATATATAATATAGGTCTAGTTATATTACAAAAAATAAGATTTTAATTCTGGTAAGTAACTAATACTGAAGTTTGTTTATCTTAGAAGATCCGAAAATATAATCAGAAGTAAGGGAGAGATAAAATGAAATTTAGATACACAAAGAGTGTCCCTAAAAATAACGATAATGCCACTGCTGAAATCTTAAAGGCAGCTGCCAACCCAAAAGTAATTTCTTTTGGTGGTGGACTTCCTGCTCCTGAATTATTTCCAGTTGAAGAGATGAAAACTGCTGCTGACAAAGTGTTTGATAAGTATGGCAAAGTAGTCTTACAATATTCTGAGGCTATTGGTTATTCGAAGTTAAGAAAACAAATTATCGATTTGATGAAAGAAAGAAAAGTTGAAGTTAAGTTAGATAATGTTGGGATTGTAACTGGTTCCCAGCAAGCCATTGATTTAATTGCTAGAATGTTGTTAAATCCTGGTGATGTTGTTATAACTGAAGACCCTACTTATCTTGCTGCAATTGACGTTTTTAATTCTTATGGAGCTAATATCGTTGGAGTTTCAATGGATGATGATGGGATGAAGACGGATGACTTAGAAAAGTTAGTGAAAAAATATCCAGAAGCTAAATTCATTTATACAATTCCTAATTTCCAAAATCCTACTGGAAGAACTATGACAGAATATCGGCGCAAAAAATTAGTTAAAATTGCTAAAGATGCAGAAATTCCAGTAGTAGAAGATGATCCTTATGGAGCTATTCGATATGCTGGCAATTATGTACCACCTCTTAAGCATTTTGATCGTGACGGAGGCGTCATCTATTTAAGTTCATTTTCTAAAATTTTGGCACCTGGTTTAAGAATGGGATGGATTGTAGCTGATAAAAGTTTCATGAACAAATTTGTCATGTTGAAACAAAATGCCGATTTACATACGGATAACTTAACTCAATATATTGTTTCTCAATTCTTGATTGATGTAGATATTAAGAAGCATATTAAAGACATCACTCATGTATATGAACATCGGGCTAACTTAATGGTGAAACAGATTGACAAGTATTTTCCTCAAAATGTTAATCATAGTAATCCTGAAGGTGGAATGTTCATCTGGGTTGAAGTTCCTGGCGTAGGTGATACAAATGAGTTGTTTAAAGCTTGTATTAGAAATAATGTAGCCTTTGTGCCTGGTTCATCTTTTTTTGCTGGCGACATAAAACCAGGGACATTCCGTCTTAATTTTTCCAATATGAATGATGATCAAATTAAAGAAGGAATTAAACGAATGGGAAAATCAATTGCTGAAATTCTTTCTGACAATAAATACTAATTAAATATCAGTAGTTAATTTGAAGTACTCCATAATTATGGAGTACTTTTTATTATGAAAGACTTATTGCATTGTAGATATTTAAATCTTTGCTAATGTAATTTTTTGTGATTTCATTTTTATAAAATGATTATTTCTATTTTCATGTTAATTCATTGATTAAAATATTTATAAAGTTGTTATTCATTAATTAAGTAAACTTAAATATATTGAATACTTAGCCATAAAAAACGTTCCATAATTTTTAAATTATATTTAAAAATTATGGAACGTTTTTTATTCTTCTACTTCATTTCTATTTGTCCACTTTATGCCAAAAATCAACGCAAAGATCAAAGTAATTATGATCATCAAAACCCAACTAAGCGTGTTCGAAATGTAATTAGAAATGGATAGGAAGAAGAGCTGTCCGATCGGAATACTGGCCGTAACACACGTATTCATGGCTCCAGTCACTTGACCGATCGTATTAGAACCTACACTTCGCATTACAAAAGCTCCAACTTTCGGAATCAAAACACCCTCCATTAAACCAACAATCAATAACAATCCAATCTGGTAGATAAAGGGAGTCTGGATAATTAGAAGTCCAGAGAAAATGGAAATACATAGAAGCAAGATTGAACCTAATTTCTTTAAACTCAACAAATTAAACAACTTCATCCCAGCACAAGCTGCTCCAATAACAACTCCAATGGATAGAGCACCATTTGCCAGGGAAATCGTAAAACCCAGATTTTGAATAATCATACTATGGTGCTTTAACAAAGTTACATTTAGTAGTCCAACAATTGTTCCCGAAAACATATTAATCACTGTAAATAATAGGATAATGGTTAACATTGATGGGATTTTTAAAGCAATTTGTAAGTTAGATTTAATCGTAGTCAACGGATTCTTTTCTTCTGTAACATCAGTAGACTTAACCGTTGTCATAGAGCTAAACTGCTTTTTATTAAACAGAAGAATTGCGCTACTTAAACCAAATAATCCAGCTATTAGCAGTGACAAAACATCAAATTGATTATGTATCAAAGTAAGCGCACTGACACCAACCACTTGCCCAATTGCATTAATTAAAGATGACATGGTCGTCTGTAAGGAACGTGCTTCTACTAATTTATCAGGATCAACAATTTCTTGAATCATTGGTAACGTCACTAACGAACTTAGTCCACCAATTAAATCAGAAAAGAAAAGCACCATGATGGTAAATAAAAACGTGATCCAAGTAATACCAAAGGTAAATAATACTGCAAAGATACCAATAAACAGACCGGCTTGAAAAATTCTTGAATAACATAAAAATCTAAAGTGATTTTTCAGTGTATCAGCATAGTATCCTAAAATGATCTGTAACAAGGCCGGAATTGTAGTCATTAACACGGCAATAGTGGTTGCTAGTGAATTATTGGTTAACTCACTTGCAAATACAATGATGGCGATCTTAAAAAAGGAACTGGCTACTAATTCAAAAAATTGTGAAATCGTGAGTATCCTAAATAAAGGGTTGCTTTTAAATACTTGCATAAGCCAATTACCTATTTTTTCTTATTATCCACTTTTTTATAAACAACTTTTTTAGATAAATTAATTAATCGTTTAATTTTATGTTGCAATTCATCTTCTGTTTGTGCTTGAACTGTTGAGATAAATGGAATATCGGTAACAATAGTAGTTTTACCATTGCTAGTATCACCTATTTTTGATAGGATTCTTGTTTCATAAGTCCAATCAAAGTCTTGTTGTTGTGGGAGACTAATAATTTTTCCCTTCTTTTTATAAGGCATAAAAGTTGCTGTTAGATTATTAGGAGTATCTTCCTTTGGTTTGATATTAGTCAAAGTGTTAGTATTACTTGTTTCTAACTCCCAGTATTCCTTTAATAAATTTACTCCATATTCAGACTCAATAATTGTTGTTAAATTTCCACCACCGAATCTTCTTCCAACTTCATTAAAAATAGGTTTTCCGTCAGAAGATACAAACCATTCAAAATGAAAGGGGTTAACACCACTTTTATTACGTAATAAAGTTTTTAAAGCTTTCTGAGATTCTGCTTTTAAATCATTAATAATTTGTGGATTAGATTCATAAAAATGACTAGTTCTTAATATTAAGTATGGTTCAGAAAAGGATTGGAGAAGCTGCTTGTCATATTCATGAACTGAGAATCTCGAAATCTTATCTCCAATTGTATAACCATCACAAGTGACCATTACTGGAGCATTAACAAATTCTTCAATAATGTAGTTGCCTGAATAAATATCATTTGGAAGATTACTAACTTCTGAGCGATTAATTTTATGCACATCGAGGCCGCCAGCTTTTGCTTTATGCTTAATAATAAAAGAATCAGCCTCTGATCTGTCTACAAAAGTATCAATATCTTCCTACGATTCGATTAAACTAAAATCAGGTTGTGCAAGTAGACCATTTAAAAAACTTCTCATGACGTACTTATCTCTGAAAAGGAAATCAGTCATTAGTGCAGACTTAGTATTCAAAAAAAATTCTCTAAGGAGGGCGACCATTTCTATATCTTCTTCAGCAAGCGTTGATACACTATCTATTGAATGTTTAAGTGATATCTCTCTCATAACTGTTACAAGTTTTTTTAGATTCCATTGGTCAACATAAACTTCGTTAGGACGATTATGATTTTCATAAAAGAACTCATCATTATCTTTTTTAAATGATTTTGGTGAAATTAATACAACATTGTCCAGGTTTGCGTATTCGAGATGAACTAATTTTGCAGGGTGTCTTAGTAAAATAATATGCATAGCATTTCTCTTCTTTCATAATTCTTGATGAAAAGTAAAATTCATCTAGTGTTATTGATTGATATACCTGAAAATCATTACTTTGAATCTAAAATTGAATTTTTATACTAATTACCACTTTCTAATTGGAACCATCCTTTCAAATTTGTTTAAAGAATCATAACATAATTTCACAAAATTACTAATAATATGTTCTTATTTGGTGTAAATTATGTTGTATTTATTTTTTAATAATAGGGTAATCACCAGTCCAGTAACCATTCTTATAAACTATTCATCAACTCTTGTATTTCGCATTTTCTTCCTAAAAATTATAGTTTAATATTTATAAATAATTTGAACTATTTTAAATTTATGGTTTTAAAATTATTAATTAATGATATAATCTCTAACTAACATCTATCCAAAGTATTTTGCCAATTAATTAAGGAGGGCAGTATGACTCAAACAAATATAACAGATGCACTATATGATGCATATAAAGATAACAATGCGCTCCAAATAAGTGAATTTCGTGATTCTGTGATTGACGATACACAAGCTTATAAAGTTCAAAAAGAATCATATCTGCTTCGTAATGAAAAAGTTGGAGGTTATAAAATAAGTTTAACCAGTCCTGAAACCCAGAAGATGTTCAGTTCGAATGAACCGCTTTTTGGTAATATTGGGATACAGCACATATTAAAGTCTCCTACTTTGATAGATCTTAGTACATTAAATGAACCATTAATTGAAGTAGAACTTGCGTTTACTGCAAAAGAAGATATTTTTGCAGAAGATACTCCTGTAACATTACTTGAAAAAACATCTATTAGCGGAGCTATTGAAATACCAGATTCTAGATTTAAAAATTGGTTCCCTGATTTACCCAAAAATCTTGTCATTGCTGATGATGCAGTTGGGGCTTACGTTATTGTGGGTAAACAACTGAATGCTAAAAAGTTCTTTCCTTCAGATTTATCAAATATAACTGTAGAACTATTTCATAATGGAAATAAAGTTAGTTCTGGACGAGGCAGTGAGGTATTAAATAACCCATTAAACGCACTAAGCTGGTTATCTAAAAAACTAAAAACAAATAACCAAATAATTAAAAAGGGAAATGTAATTTCTACTGGAACTTTTCTTTTGCCCAAGAAACTATTAAGTGGTAAATGGACTGCAATTTTTAGTAATAATTTAGGAGATGTCAATCTCACAGTAAAATAGAATTACTAATAAGTTGAGAAGATAAGAAAAAGTATTTGCATTTGATCAGTTTGGAGTTAACTATAATAAAAATGATTTTACAAGTAGGCCATTTCTGAAGTCGTTGGTCAATAAAACTAAAATAGCACCTAGCTCGTGTGAGTTAGATGCTATTTTTATTTATCTTTTATCCAATGAAGCTAAACTCGTGGATTTCTGTCCTAACTGCTTCTCGAGCTGTTTTTCCTTGTTAAATTCGTTGTTGTAATTGTAATCTTTAGGATTAACTGGCTTAAAGCCCTTCGGATGATAGAAGCGCAGGAGATTTTCCTTGTTCAGTTTATCCGACAGTTCTAGTTCGGTGTTAACCTGCCTTTGGTTTTTGTTGATCTGTTCCTGTTGTGGTTTAGTGGGATGAAGCGGACGCTTGGTTCTATTATCGTAGACCGTTCCGTTAGCTGACGTGTACTGCGGTGAAACCCAGTCACGGTTTCTAAAAGCCACGACCTGATCGTGTTGTTTCGAGAAGAGATCGGTTCCAAACTGAACGTACGGTTTGGAGTTAATACCCAAGAGGTGCAAGATCGTTGGCAAAACGTCGATTTCACCACCATACGTGTGATGGATCTTCCCACCGGTCGTTCCTGGCATGTTGATCATGAAAGGAACCCTTTGAATCTGGCTGTGATAATAAGAATTCCAGTCGTTTGGCTTCACCCCTAACAGTGGTGCCAAGCTCCGTTCGTCCTGATCCATTAGGCCGTAGTGGTCACCGTAAATCACGATCATCGAGTTCTTATCGAGTCCCGTTTGGTGGAGATAATCATAGAATTCTTTGACGGACTGGTCGAGGTAGTGGGCGGTCACAAAGTAGTTATTGACCTCTGGATTATCGGTGTTGGCGGTCTTAAACCGCATCTGTTTCTGATCCTTTTCGTCCAGAACGTACGGTAAGTGATTGGTGACCGTCAGATACTTGGCGTAGAACGGTTGTTGCAGATTTTCCAGGTATTTGTTGGAATCTTGAAAGAGGAGTTTGTCCTTTAATCCCATGCCTTCGGTTCGATCACCCTTTAAGTTGTAGTCCTTAGAACTAAAGAAGTACTGGAAACCAAGACGCTTGTACGTGTTATTGCGGTTATAGAAGTTGGCGTCGTTACCGTGGAAAACAGCGGAGGTGTAGTTTTGCTGCTGCTTCAGGATGGCAGGGGCAGCTTGAAACGTGTTGGAATTTCCGTACTGTGAGAAGAGCGAGCCTTCCGGCAGACCATATGTACTAGTTTCCAGCATGTTTTCGGCGTCAGCCGTTCTTCCTTGTCCGACCTGATGATAAAAGTTATCAAATGAATTGGTCGATTGACTGTGGTAAATCTTGTTTAGAAATGGCGTAACTTCTTTGCCATTGATCTTCTTGTCGATCAAGAACTGTTGGAAGCTTTCCAGATGGATGATAATCACGTTTTTACCACGAGCTGAACCGTACATTGCTGGATTGGGAGCGGCATAGTGACTATTAGTAAACTTGAGGATGTCATTTAGATCAGATTTCTTAGCGGTGGATCGGGCAATGTTGGTCTGAATCGATTTGGTCCAGTCATAGACAGTGTAGTTGTCGATCCCAATATATTTGACGATGTCATTCTGCTTGCTTTGCGTACTTGATTGAGCGAACAAATTGGGATTATCAATGTGAGTTAGCACAAGATTGAGAATTAAAAAGAGAAATCCGATGCCAGTTGTAAGGAAGCTCCACCTTAGTTTTAAGGGATGCCGGTCGATTTTGATAACCCGAAACAGTAGTAATAGAATCACAATTACTAGGTCCAACCAGTAGAACGCATCCCACTTATTAATCAGGGCGGTGGCACTCGTAATTAACCCACCATTTAAGTTAGAATGGCCAGTTGTCATTGTGTCGGCGGTCATGAAGCCAAGGAATCCACGGAAATACACGATGTTTATGTATAGTAAGACGGTGTTTAAGAAATCAATAAAGATGATAAACGGATAAAACAGTTTCGCGGGTTTTATGTACAGCGCCAGACTGAGTGTGATAATAATCGCGGCGAGCGGATTTATTAGTAAAATAATGTGTTGCATCCGACTAGCGGGAATCAGGTAAAAGACGTGATAGTACGCGTAAACCGTTTTAAACCAGAACAGCGCGACAAGTAGGATGAAGAAGCCAATCCGAGTGTTGAAGACGTGAAGAATTTTTTTGATGATTTTCAAAGTTAGACGTTCCTTTATGTATTAAAAATTATGTAAGTAATTGCACAATTAATATCTTATCATACTGAGAAGTTTTGCGACTGTTTACGTTGCCTTTGTATACACATAAGTATATACTTTAATTGTTGTAGGAATCCAATAAATGGAGGCTTGTAAATATGAATGAGACCAAGATCGTAAAATGGGGTAATTCTCAGGGAATTCGAATTCCGAAAAAAATGTTGAAAGAAATTGGCATTGATAATCCTGATAATCAAAAAGTTAAAATGGAAGTTAATAAGCAAAAGAACGAAATTTTTATTAAAAAAGAGGGGCATGAGTCCAGATTAATGAAAAAGTATGGCTACCTTATGGATCAACCTAAAGACGGTGAAGTTGATTGGGGCCACGACGTAGGAAATGAAATTATTCCGTAAAACTAGTGCCTGAGGTGGTACGTGATATCGACACCATAGGGCGCTAATACTTGTGAAAGAAGGAGTTTGAGTGACCAATTCTAATGATTCAAATTTTCAGGATGGTGACGTAGTTTGGGTGAATTTTTCTCCCACTAATGGCCATGAACAACAAGGACGGCGTCCAGCTGTAGTAGTTTCAATTGGTGACTTGGAAAGATTGGCCGGAGTAGTTTGGGTAGTTCCCATCACATCGACCAATAAAAGAAGGCTGTCAGTACCAATCAATGCGAACATTGGCAATCATGGTATCAATGGTCAGGTATTAGTGGGACAAATCAGATCGATTGATCCACTATCGCCACGTAGAGACGTTGAAAGGGTTGGTCAATGTCCACCAGATACCCTTACTGAAATTCATCAAAGTATCGATATGATCCTTCATCAGTAAGTTAGGTTATGAGAATTTTTAAGTAATACAAAAAAGACTTCAAATGACTTTTAACAAGCCAATTTGAAGTCTTTTTTATTATTTAATTTTCAAAATCTTGCATCATTTCATCCACCACTTCTTTGACACTCTTAATGTCATGGATGTCGTTGATTCCAACGTCGATGGAGATCACCCCATCATCCAGTTTGCCGTCAAGCATGGCGGGTCGAACCCCACCAGCCTCACGAGTTTGCTGATAGGTATCCTTAACACCGTTGTTAAATTCCTTGGCCCACTTGTCAGCCATTGGGTTCTTGATTGAACGTTGGTTAGGTGAAACAAGGACAACGTCATCAACCGTGGAGTCGATGATCTTTTGTTTAGCGGCGTATGAAGTCCGGTTTTCGTCGGTTACGATAAACCGCGTTCCGACGTAGACACCTTGAGCACCGAGGGCAAAGGCAGCTCGTACACCCCGAACGTCCATGATACCACCAGCGCCAACAACGGGGATGGAAACGGCGTCCACAATTCGTGGAATGGTAGTGAAAGTCCCAAGTCCAGTAGTTGGGATAATGCCTCCCTCGTCGTAACCAGTGGCAATTAAGATGTCGACACCGAGGGTTTCGGCCTTCTTGGCACCCTCAACCGACGGATTGAGTTCCCGAAAGATCAAGGTACTCCCAGAATCCTTGATTTCCTTAAATAACTTTGGATTAATGGCTCCAGATAAAATGAAGATTCGAACCCCAGCATCGAAAGCGGCCTTAAAGGTCTTGTCAGGATAGGCAAAGTCGTCTTCACTGTTTACGATCATGTTAACCGCGAACGGTTTGTCAGTGAGCTTCTTAGCCTCCGCAATCTGCTTCTTCAGCATTTCGGTGGCGTCCTGATCAGGACTCGTTTTACCAGCATTGGGGCCAAGTGTTCCCATTCCACCAGCGTTTGAGACGGCAGCTACGAACTTGGCGTCGGTCAACCAGTTTAATGAAGCTTGAATAATGGGATATTTAATTCCTAAAATCTTAGTAATTGGACTTGTTTTCAATTGAATGACTCCTTACTTATTATTAGTTAGTTATACATACACATTTTAGTAGAAAATGCATTAGAAGCAAACTAAAACGATTTGTGATTGATTGAATGACAGTTGAATTAATCTGTAACTTCCATTAGGGCCTGTGATGACCGTGGTTACGTTCCCTTCAAAAATCATTAGTCATTTGGTGAAGTGGAATCCTTATAATGAGCAGTATGTTAAAAGGGGCGAAATGATGAAAAAAGGAAAATTAAAGCGGTGGCACAAGGTTGTCATCGCACTTGTAATTATTGTTATTATCTTGATTTTTTTGGGAACCTACTTTCTATTTAACTTCGCGTTCAAGCGAGGTGGATACAGTACCCAAGTCGGCGAGAAGGTGAATACAACCTGGATCAAAAAACAAAATCCGCAGGTTTGGCACCAGACTAACAAGAGTGGGTTGAAGCTAACGGCGTACTACTTGCCCGCTAAAACAACCACCAATAAAACGATGATCGTGGTTCATGGCTACGGGAGTACGGGACACAAGATGAATAACTACATTCGGATGTTCCACGATGATGGTTACAACGTGCTGGCACCGGATGATGAATCGTTTGGTCGCAGTCAGGGAGAGTACGCTGGCTATGGCTGGAAAGATCGTTCTGACATCGTGACCTGGATGAACATGATCAACCAGAAAATGCCAACTGGTAGGCTGGGAATGTTTGGGATTAGTATGGGCGCCGCGGCCGTGTTGTTCACGCTGCCAAAGGCTCCCCATAACGTTGACTTTGCGATTGCCGACTGTGGCTACAACAGTATCTACGACGAGTTAAAATACGAACTCGGCACATTATTCCATCTGCCGACTTTCCCAATCCTGCCGATTGCCAGGATTTACGGTAACGTCTTCGCCAAGTATGATTTTTACGCTGCCAATACGAAACAGACGCTGGCTCACAACAAAATTCCGCTTTTCATCATCCATGGAAATGCGGACAAGTTTGTTCCCGTAAAAGACGCGTACATTAACTACCAAAATGATCATGGTCCGAAGCGGTTGTGGATTGTGAACCATGCGACGCATGCGGATTCCTTCAACAAAGAAGGCCATGTGTACGTGAAAAAGACCAGGGCGTTTTCGGAACAGTACTTTAAGTAGGACTTGGAAATGAAAAAAATCAAAGTAATTAATTGATTTAACGCTAATAATGTGTTTGAGTGATGATAATTAATGAAGTATAGAGGAGGTCAGGGATGAGAAGAATATGGAAATGGATCGTTGGGATTGCGATTGTTTTAGTCGTCGTCGGACTTGGTGCATATCAGTTTGGGTACAAACCCGCTCAGTCGCCCAAAACCGTCACCCTAGGTTCATATGGTCCTGATACTCAGGTATGGGAATACATTGCCAAACTACCTGAAACCAAGAAAGTCGGAATTAATTTACAGGTCAAAGACTTTTCTGATGGTGTAAGCTTGAACAAGGCTACCGTTGAGGGTCAGGTTGACGTGAATGCCTTTCAGATGGAAAGTTATTTGAAATACTTTAATCAAAATAACAAGAAGGGCAAACTGGCGGTTCTAGGGACCACTTATCTTGAACCAATGGGACTCTATTCTAACCGGTATAAGTCCGTCAATGCGATTCCCGATAAGTCGACGATTGCGATTTCTAGTAATCCGGCCAACACGGCTCGTAGTTTAAAACTCCTCCAGAGTGCTGGTTTGATTAAGTTGGGTGGAGAACCCAAGAATGGGCTTTATCAACCCAGAAACGTGACGGACAATCGCAAGGATTTGAAGTTCCGTGAGGTTGATGACCACACGGGTCCACGTCTGTTGAATGATAAAACCGTTGCGGCCGTCGTTATTGGCAACACTATGGCACTTCAAAGTAACCTGAACGTGAAAAAGGATGCCATTTATCATGAACAACTGAATGAGGACACCAAGGGTAACATTAATGTAATTGCTACGAACGCTAAGAACAAGAATGATCCTAACTACAAGAAGTTAGTGAAGTTATATCACAGTAAGCCAGCGCAGAAGTACATTAAACAGAAGTTTCATGGAACCAAAATTGATGTAAATAAACCAGCCAGTTATTTTAACTAGCAGGGCTAAACGGGACTAAGGAGAGGTTAAATGCTCCTTGGTCCTTTTTTGTGGTTAAAAAATATGAATAATCACAAGAAGTTTCGTAAACGGTTAACTAGTGATGAAATATAAGTTAAACATTGAAAATGATGCGTTATTTTCACAAGTATGCCACAGAAGGGGTGAAGAAAGGCGTATTTTCCGTGTTATTCTTTAGACACTCCAAAACATATTGCTTTCACAACGCTTTTCTTACTTCTGGAGACACATAGCTTCACACTCCCCAAAATGCCACTTAGTAATAAGTGGCATTTTTGTTTGGAAAATAAAGACCGATTAAGTGATTAACTTAATCGGTCTTAAATGTTATTCAAACGTAGCATGAACCATGTAGCGCTTTTTATTTAGATCCACTCGCTTGTTGATGATATCGTACATCAGTTGAGCGGAGTATTTTCCCATTTTGTACGCATCCGTTCGGATACATTTGGTACGTGGGTTAATTAAATTAACGATCTTAGAACTCACAAAGCCCGTGATATTTGGAATTTTTTCTTTATCAATCACGTTGTTTCGCAGTAATCGTGGCAGAAGGTGCAGTAACCATTGTTCCGTAAGGCAGAAGATTAAACTGTTGGGCTGGCGTTTCAACTCTCTCACGATCTCATGGTAGGCCTGATTTAAGGACGTCTTGGAGTGACCCGGTTTGACAATGGTAATATCAGGTTCGGGGTACACGTATTTAATTCCTGCAATTCGTTCCCGAACTACCTTCATTTCACTTTCAGCGTTGGTAACCAGAATTAACTTCTGAATGCCTAGGTTATTTTTAAAAAAGGAGCCAGCTTTTTGGGCAATCTCAAAGTTGTTGGCAACGATGTTGTAGAAGAAGCCGTCATTAATCGATTTGTCGGCTAGGATGACCGGAAAGCGTGGCTTTAGTAGTTCGGCAATGTCCTTAATGTGTTCGTTGACAGGATGAATGATGGCGCCCCTAATCAGACTCGTATCCAGAGAGAGAAAGAGGTCCCGCTCGTTTTTGTATTTACTGGCGGAATTGATTAGTAACGGAATGTACTTATACTTTGATAATTGGTCTTGAATCCCCTCAAACATCCGAATCGAGAAGGGATCTTCAATATCAGAGACACCTACCGCAATGATACTCCCACTGTCATTTTGGCAACTGAGTCGACGAGCCATTGAGTTCGGCACATACCCGAGATGACTAATGGATCTTTTGATCCGATTCGCCGTATTCTTGGACATCGAATTCAAATGGTTATTTAAGAACCGTGAAACGGTTGCTGTCGACACATTGGCATGCCTGGCAACGTCAGTAATGGTGACACGTTTCTTGTTCATTTTTCACTTCCTCAATTTATTTCATAAATGATTACATAAAAATATCATATCCAATAAAATTATAAAAAGCAAAATGTTATTACATAATACTTAGATTAATCATAAGAATTTGAAACAAATTGAGTAAACGGTTAACCACTTACGTATTTAGGTATTGGATAGTGAAAACGGCTCATTTTCATTGTTACAGATTAAAAGTGGGACAAATGGCGGTCTAGAGCGGTTAAGAGGCATTCTTACTTGTAGAATTCCTGAAATTTCTTATTGGTTTACAACTTGACCGCCGTGTATCGCTGAAGGTGCAATGTTAACGAGAGAAACGAGGAGGTTGACTTGTGAAATTTATATGGGATTTTAAATAATTTGGGCAAACGGTTAACTATAGGCGGAGTAGTAATTTACTGCGCAAAAAGGGTCTGATTTGTGAAAATAAATTGTAAAATGGGACCGTACTAGCGATTTCATTCTCTATAATTATAGATAAATCAACCAAGAGAAGGTGTAAGCGATGGGCAGAGGATAGCTTCATGAAACGTTAAAAATTCCATGAATTCAGCAACGAACCAGAGAAAATAGACGGTTATACTTATGAGAAAACCGTGAGTATTCATTATGTAGCTTCCAAAACAAATAATTAAAAGATCAATACTTTAAAACAAACTAGTTCCTAAATGTGGTTACAAGTGTGAGGGATAAAACATAAATAAGTAGACAAACATATAAAAAGATCCTGGCGGTTTCTTTAATATCGAGTTAATTAATTTTAAGGGTGGGCTTTTCGGCGTTAATGCTTGTACGCATGACTAGTGAGTAAGTAAAACTCGTGATGGTTTCCTCTCTGCAAGGGGATGGAGGGAAATAAAACAATTTGACGAAGATCATCATTCTCAAGTTGCTTCTTTAAAAGCAGATCTCATTCATAAAAACACTCCCAGAAAATTGTGAGATTTGTCATTAAAAATTTCAAACGCATTGACGGTTTAGTTAATAACGTTGGTATGCAGAGGAGAAACAATCCGAGTACTAGTACGTAATGGTTTAAAGTATGAGAACTTAAAAGAGAGACCTTGTCATGACAAGGTCCCTCTTTTTTTACTAATAATATTTTATTTAATGGCGTGTTTTAAAACGTTCTGGGCCACAAAGGTGGCATACTTTGGAGCTCCTTGATTATTTGGATGAGCTTGGTCCGAATACAACCAGCTTGGATGTTGATTGATGTAATCGTTCCAGTCAATAATGTATAGATTCTTATATTTCTTTTGCGAGTCCTTTAGCATGGCGTTTACTGAGTTTTGCCATGTTTCGGTTGGAATGTGAACATTAATCCAGAAGACATTTCGTTTTGGTCCGGCAATATCCATGATTTGTTTCATGGTTTCTGGAGAAATATTCCCGTTCGTTCCAAGTCCGATGACGACGTTTTTCCCTAGTAATCCCTGATTAGCTAAACTCTTAATGTCAGGAACCGCTGCAGCGGGTTGACGTGAAACTTGAGCGTCAATGTAAAAACGGGGAAAAATCTTCTGTAAATCATCATGTCCAGCTAACATAACGGAGTCACCAACTGCAGTCCCAGAGATGTTCTGTGCCTCCTTCACCTGGGCAGCCGTTAAGCCATTCTTTTCTAATTGACTTTGATCCTTGTTTGAACTTTTAACTTTTTTGCCACTCTTAATATCTTTAGCAAGATTCTTATTGTTTTCTTTTTCGGTTTTAGCATTTTTCTGAATTCGATTAGCAAGCTCCGTATGGTTAGCTTGCTTAGGATTAACGGTCGTTGACTGGAGGATTCCCACGCCACCAATGATGGCCAAAACGCCTAGAATAATCTCACGAATCCTAGTGTGACTCATGAAACGATATAGTTCACTAAAAAGTTGTTTGTAGTCGTATTTACCGAAGGGAACTTCCACAAAGCGATACGATAATTCTGAGATTCCAACGATCAGTAAAATTTCGACAACGGCGTATAGCAACTGATGATCAGCTACGTTTTTAAATTTATCTTCAAAAAAGATAAAGACGGGTAGTTGATAAACATAGATTTCATAGCTCCGTGATCCGATCCAGTCAAAGATCGGATTAGTCATGAGCCAGTTCCATTTTCCGATATTGGATAGGATGGCCCACATGATCAGGACCGTAAAGAGTGAAAATAGAACCATTCCACCGCGATAGAGGAATTTGGACTGAGCGCCAACGGTAAAAATGAGCCAGACCATACCAATCACACCGACCAGTCCAACAATGTCGAAGAAAATCTTTTGTCCCTGATCAGAGTTTTTAACCGTTCGACTGCTAGGCCAGCTCCTAATAGAATTGAGAACATCCGAGTATCAGTTCCATAATAGACACGGCTTGGATCAGTTCCAGGCTTGAATAGTACGGCCATGAGGATGGCCGACAAGATTGATAATCCAATGGCAACGAAAAATACGCTCTTTTTGTTTAAACGACCATGTTTGTTTTTATTGAAAAGGTACAAAAGGATGACGATAATTAAGGGCCAAATTAGGTAAAATTGACCTTCAATTGCTAACGTCCACAAGTGGGTGAACGGTGATTCTGATCCAGCAAAATTCTGAAAGTATGACTGTCCGTTAGCGATTTCGTACCAGTTATAGACGTACGCTAGGTTAGTAACCACGCTCTGCCATAGGTTTGCTAACAAGTTTCGTTGGAATAAAGTGATGTAAGTTGCCGTTGCAAATAACATTACGATCAGCGTTGGGTATAACCGTTTTAATCTTTTGTACCAAAAGTGACCGTACCGAAAGTGACCAGTTGATTGATATTCATTAATTAAATGGTCGGTAACTAAGTATCCTGATAGTGTTAAGAATACTGGAACCCCTAAATATCCACCACTGAAAATATTTTGATTAAGATGGTAGAGAATTACGCAGATAACTGCTAGGGCTCTCAGTCCTGTAAACCCAGTAATAAAACGATTCTTTGAAGTATTTGTTTCCATAATTAAAATTCCCTACTAATTAATAATTATTAAATTCCGACCAAAAAAGACTGCCAAACAACATTATTTGACAGTCTTTTCACTTATGGTTCATTAAGTTAATTTAGTGTCTAAAATGATGTGCTTTTCTTACGCGATACCAGACAAACGCACCAATGCCGACAATTAAAATGACAATTATGCCACCGATCATCCATGGGGTATGATCCCTTTTAGCTGATTTTTTTGTTCGATCGTCTTTTTTAGCTTGTTTGTCCTGCTTACTTTGCTTCTGATTGTTTTGCTGCTTTTGGGATTCTTGATTGGCTTGATTCTTTGAGTTATCTTGCTTTTTATTTTGTTGATTAGGTTGGTTCTGATTGACTTGCTTGTCAGTAGAATCAGCTTTGCCTTGGTTAGCGTTACTCTGCTTTCCGCTATTATCATCTCCATTGGTTTTGGCTCTGTCATTTGCGTTACCAGTCTGGGGATCGGATTTGGCATTGTTTGCCGGTGTTGTGGCATTTCCGCCTTGCCAAATACCTGTCTGGCCTGCTTGATTGAGTGGTTGATAAGCAATTGTGACCGTCATTGACTGGCCACCAGCTGGGTAGGTGTTGCCACCATTATCAGCTCGGTTACTTCCAGCGACATATCCTGGGATGTTAGGAACATCATTGGATAAATCAAGCATGCTGTTGGGAGCACCGTAAATGACTTTACTAGAACGGATTGGTTGTCCGGTTAGGGCGTTGACGTATTGAACAACAACACGTCCCTGAGCGGTACTCTCCGAAACGTTTGGATCAGCATGAACTGAGTTCGGATGGCTTATAAAGAATCCACCACTAAATAGAGTAGTACCAACTAAAAGTGAAAGGGCAATTTTTTTAATGTTCATCATAACCATCCTCGCTATGTATTTTGTTATAAAACCCAGAAGCCATTATACAACAAAATGGGGGGGTAACTAGAGCCAATAAAAAAGAATCATTTCCATTTATTTTGGAAATGATTCTTTTGATTTTTATTGATACTCAATTGTTGCCGGTGGCTTACCCGTAATGTCGTAAAGAACCCGATTGATTCCGGTTACTTCATCGACGATTCGTGATGAGACCTTACTCAAGACATCCCACGGAATTTCCGCAAATTCCGCAGTCATTCCGTCAACCGAGTTAACGGCACGAATATTAATAGCTTCATCATAGGTTCGTTCGTCGCCCATGACACCAACTGTCCGAATCCCAGGTAGGGCAGTGAAGTACTGCCAGACTTTCTTGTCAAGACCGGCTTTTTTAAACTCATCACGCAGGATTGCATCGGAGTCCCGCACTTTCTTTAATCGTTCAGGAGTCACATCACCGATAATTCTGATTGCAAGACCTGGACCTGGGAAGGGTTGACGCCAAACCATTTCGTCTGGCATGCCAAGCTTTTCACCAATTTCGCGAACTTCATCTTTGAACAACTTGTTTAAGGGTTCGATTAATTTGAATTTAAGGTCTTTAGGAAGACCACCAACGTTATGGTGAGATTTAATCGTCTGGGCGGTATCAGTTCCTGACTCAATGACATCCGTGTATAACGTTCCCTGAGCTAAGAAATCAACGTCCTTGAACTTGCGAGCTTCCTTTGAGAAGGTGTCGACAAAGTCTTTACCGATGATCTTACGTTTCTTTTCAGGGTCAGTCACACCCTTTAGCTGGGATAAAAATTCGTCACTTGCATCGACAAAATCAATGTTTAAGCCAAATTCATCTCCCAAAGTGTGTAAGACCTGTTGAGCTTCATTTTTACGTAACAGACCGTGATCCACGAAAACGGAGATCAACTGATCGCCAATGGCACGGTGTAATAGAACGGCAACCACACTGGAATCAACTCCACCGGAGAGACCCAGCAGGACTCGCTTGTCGCCGACTTCTTCCTTAATGTTCTCAATGGCATCATCAATGAAGTCATCCATGGACCAGTTGTCCTTAGCATGAGCAATGTCAAAGACAAAGTTGTGCAACATCTGATTGCCCTGCTTGGTTAGGTTAACTTCGGGATGGAATTGGACGGCGTAGATTCCCTTGTCGGGATCTTCCATGGCTGAAATGGCACACTGCTCACTAGTAGCGGTCACCCTAAAACCGTCTGGAACCTTGGTAACGAAGTCCCCATGACTCATTAAAACGGTTTGATCAGCATCAAGGCCCTTGAAAGTTCCAGAATCATTACTGGTAACTTTGATTTCAGCGGGACCGTACTGACTGTCGTTGGCGGTCGTTGTTTCGCCACCCTTTAAATCGTGGGCGAGTAGTTGCATTCCGTAACAGATTCCCAGAATCGGAATTTCCATGTTCAAGATCTCAGGATCGACGTCTAGGGCATCTTTGCCGTTCACACTATTGGGTCCACCAGAAAAGATGATTCCCTTTGGTGCGATCGCCTTTACTTCTTTGGCAGTGATGGTGTGTGGTTTTAGTTCTGAATAAACCCCCATGTCACGAATGCGACGGGTGATTAGTTGGTTGTATTGACTACCAAAGTCGAGAACTAAAATCTCATCATAATCACGTTTTTTTGTACCAGTTGCCATCAAATTCCTCCTACTTATCGATTGAATAGTTTGGTGCGGATTTGGTGATTTGCACATCGTGTGGATGTGATTCGCGTAGTCCTGCATTAGTAATTCTAACAAATTGAGCGTTATTAATTAAGTCGGAAATAGTGTGGGAACCGGTGTAGCCCATTCCAGAACGTAATCCTCCGGCAATCTGGAAGAGGACGGTTGAGACGTCCCCTTTATAAAGAGTTTGCCCCTCAATTCCTTCTGGAACGAGTTTCTTTTCTTCTTTAACCTTACCTTGGAAGTAACGGTCAGATGAGCCATTTTCCATGGCTGCAAGAGATCCCATACCACGATAGGCTTTGTACTTTTTACCGTCGGCACCCGTGTAAACGTCACCAGGGGCTTCGGTAGTCCCCGCTAGCATACTGCCAAGCATGACGGCACTACCACCAGCGGCGAGCGCTTTGACGATGTCACCGGTGTACTGCATTCCACCATCAACGATGATTTGTTTACCGTAATCAGCAGCGACTTGAGCAGCGTCGAAAGCGGCGGTGATTTGAGGAACCCCAACGCCAGCCACAATGCGAGTGGTACAGATTGAGCCAGGACCAATCCCGACCTTAGCAATGTCAACCCCAGCGTCAAAGAGGGCTTTAGCCCCCGCACCGGTAGCGATATTTCCAGCAATCAAGGTTTTGTCTGGAAACTTGCTTCTGATTTCAGCAATTTTATCCAGGACACCCTTGGAGTGACCGTGGGCGGTATCGATGATGACGGCATCTGCGCCAGCATCAAATAATAATTGAGTTCGATCGAAGGTATCATTGGTTACCCCAACGGCCCCCGCTACTAATAAATGACCATCGTCATCCACTGCAGCGTTGTCGCCGGTAACCTCAGCAGTTTTAACCGTTTTAACTTCGGCCGCTTGATCTTTTGCGCTCATGTTCTTGTGAACTACTCCTAGTCCACCATTTTGAGCCATTGCGATTGCCAAAGGTGCCTCTGTGACAGTATCCATACTTGCGCTTAGAACGGGTAGGTTAAGCTTTAAGTTCTTGCCTAAAGTCGTTCTTAAGTCAACTTGGTTTGGTAATACGTCACTTGCTGCAGGAATTAGAAGAACATCATCAAATGTTAATCCTTGTTTCCCGAATTTATAATTCCAATCCTTCATCGTACTCCTCCTATTGTTCAGTTTTTTATAAATTATTAATAGAATACCATAAAAAACGTTGGACTATCAATGATAACTCGAACAATTTTTATTTGGTTAACGTTAATCATATGTGGTTGTCAGCTGGTTGATTTATTTGAGGGGACAAGACATGCTAATTCAATAATGGTAAAATCTACGTATATATCTTTAGCATGGTTTTAAATGAAGTAATTTAATAGAAAGATGGGAAAATTATGGACGACAAATTTAAGAAAGTTAGAGGGATGTCAGACATTTTGCCTGACGAGACCAGTATTTGGCAACGAATTGAAGACACCGCACGCGACGTCTTTTCCAGATACGACTTTCATGAGATGCGAACCCCACTAGTTGAGAAGACCCCGGTCTTTACAAGGACTTCTGGTGATAGTTCGGATATCGTGACAAAACAGATGTATAGTTTTCAGGATAAAAGTGGGCGTGATATCTCACTTCGACCTGAAGGAACCGCTGGAGTGGTACGTTCGTTTGTTGAAAACAAGCTCTTTGGACCTGAACATCCCAAGCCCGTCAAGGTTTACTACATGGGTGCCATGTTTCGTTATGAACGTCCGGGAGCTACCCACAACCGGGAGTTTCATCAGATTGGTTGTGAATCGATTGGGGCCACAAGTCCACAAATTGACGCTGAGACGATTGCGTTAGCCCTCGACATTTTCAAAGGTGTGGATATTAACGATTTAAAAGTTGAGATTAACACTCTGGGTGACGAAGCGAGCCGCAAGCGTTACCATGATGTTTTAGTTGATTATTTCTCACAGTATAAGGATCAACTTAGTGACGATTCGAAACGGCGTTTACAACAAAACCCCCTGCGAATCCTTGATAGTAAGGACAAGGGTGACCAGAAGTTGGTGGCTGATGCCCCGAAACTGGAAGACAGTCTGACCGACGAATCGAAGCAGTATTTCACTGACGTCTTGTCCGCTTTGGATGCCCTAGACATCCCGTACACCGTTGACGATCGGTTAGTTCGCGGTCTAGATTACTACACGGACACGGTCTTTGAAATCATGGCAAAGGATCCTAGTTTTGGTGATGATTACACCACCATCTGTGCCGGTGGTCGTTACAACCACATGGTGGAAGAATTCGGGGGACCCGAAAATACCGGTGGCGTTGGGTTTGCCTTTGGTGAAGAACGATTGGCAACGATTGTAAATTCTAACGACGACAGTAATGCCATTGATTATTTCATTGCGACCGACGTTAAAAATAAGGATAGTAAAGCCAAGAATCAGATCCTTGATGAGGCGCTTAAGAAGGCGGAGGAGTTACGAAATGACGGCAACTCCGTTGAGGTTAATTTCCAGAGTCGCAGCATGAAGAGTCAGATTAAAGAAGCTAAAAAATTAAATAGTAAGAACATTATAAGACTTGAGTAATTAGAAACGAGGGCGAATTTGATCGCCTTTTTCTTTTAACTCCATATTGAAAGAAGTGAGGATTTGAGTAATAAAAAAGAAAAGATCGGGACGGTCGGTCTGACGGCGTTCGTATTATCCGCGATGGTTGGTGGTGGTATCTATGATTTGCCACAGAACATGGCGCTCCATGCCGGAGCAATTGCCCAAATCATCGCTTGGGCCCTGTCAGGACTGATTATCTGGTTCATCGTACGTTCGTTTATGACACTGTCAGAAGTTCGGCCCCAATTTACCACTGGGCTATACCATTATGCCCACGCTGGCTTTGGAAACTTTACCGCGTTCTTTGTAAGCTGGGGTTATTGGATCTGTCAATCGTTTGCCGTGGCTGCGTACTCGGTGCTACTGATGTCGACGTTAAACGCGTTTTGGCCCGGAACATTTACCGGTGGAAATAACTGGATCTCTATTTTAGGTGGAACGATTGTGTTGTGGCTGATGACCTACCTGATCCTGAAGGGGATTCGGGTTACTAGTCACGTGGACGTCTTTGGGACAATCTGTATGTTGACGATTGTGGCCATCTTTATCATTACCATGATCGTGGTCTTTAATTGGCATGCTTTTACCACGAATATGTTTGCTGCTCAAACATTGCCGAAGGTCAACGATAAAGCCATGGGCGGTCTCTTTTCCCAGGTTCGAAACGCCATGATGACCACTATGTGGGTCTTCTCTGGAGTTGAGGGTGCCGTGGTTCTTTCAAGTAACGCCAAGAGTCAAAAGGACGTTCGTCAAGCCACCAAGTATGGTTTCTTGATTTGTTTGGTACTGTACGCCTTGGTATCAATCCTGCCACTTGGCTTACGGAGTTATGGTCAGATTGCGAACCTGCAGAGTCCTTCAACCGGGGCTTTGATGCAGATCGTTTTGGGACCACTAGGACGATTAATCATCACCTTTGGGGTAATCGTGGCCGTCTTATCAAGTTGGTTAACGTGGGTCTTGGTCTTATCCGAAATGCCACGGGCGGCTTCCATGGACGGAACCTTCCCGAAGTTCTTTAGAAAGATGGGAAAGAACAACGTTCCGATTCACTCATTGTTCATGACGGTCTTAGTCATTCAGTTGATCATCATCTTTACCCACTTTGCGGGTAGAGCCTTCAACTTTACGTTGACAATCGTTGGAACGATGACGGTTCCACCATACTTGATTTCGATGATGTACCTGTTCAAGATCAGTCGAAATGAGAAGACGTTTAATCCAACTGGCAACAAGATTTCCGTCTCGAGAAAGAGTGCCTACTTCGTTTCCGCACTCGCAATCCTTGGAACTCTATTTATGGGGTATGCTGCTGGGCTTGAGTACATGACAATTGCCTTTGTGATCTATGCAATTGGGATTCCGTTGTTTATGTACGCTAGAAAGCAGTACGCACCCGACCAGCCAATCTTTGGAAAGTACGAACGTTACTTTGCCATTGGAATTTTGATTGTGGCCGTTATCGGTGTGATTTTGCTGATTCAACCAAAACTATAAAACTAAATTGAAAGGGACGATTGAATCAAATCAATCGTCCCTTTTTCTATTCATTAATTTTAGTTTAAATGACGTACGTAAAGCCGCATATAACTATCCTTGCTTTGAGCGTTTTGGTAAGATTATAAAATAACTAATTAAGTGGGGATTAAAGATGAGTTTTTTAATTGATTTTGTGCTTCACATTGACCACCACCTGGTTACCCTTGTTAACGTGTTTGGTAATTGGACTTATTTAATATTGTTTGCAGTCATTTTCATTGAGACCGGAGCCGTGATTATGCCCTTCTTGCCGGGCGATTCACTGTTGTTTGCTGCGGCGGCATTAGCGGCCGCCAGTACCAATGATCTAAACATCTGGATCTTCGTGATTCTGTTTTTCCTAGCTTCGGCACTGGGCGACTCGCTTGATTTCTTTTTGGGTCGGAAAGTTGGAATGGCAATTACTGACAACAAGTATCTCAGCCGTTTTATTAAGCCAAAGGACTTCGAAAAAGCCCATCATTTTTTTGATAAATATGGATCGTGGGCAATCTTGCTGGGACGATTCATGCCAATTGTGCGGACGTTTGTCCCGTTTGTAGCCGCCAGCAGTGACTACAGCTACCAAAAGTTCGTTAAATATAATGTGAGTGCCTGTGTGGCTTGGGTTGTACTTTGTTGCGGTGGTGGATATTTCTTTGGCAACATTCCATTCGTGAAAGATCACTTCTCGGCGGTAATCCTGACGATTATCTTGATTACGTTGTTACCTGCCATCATTGGTGTCATTAAAACTCGTTTCATTAGTAAAAAGGACGAAGCCTAGGGCTTCGTCCTTTTATTTTCCAATCGAATGAGTTAGGGACTGAACTTGAATTAACGGAAATTCCGCAGCTCATGACTAATCTTTTTGGTTTGAGGATAAATTTGTTGATAAATTTTGAAAAGTTTGGCGTATTTATCAGCGTTAGCCTGGATTGGTTCGTAAGTCTTGCCGAACTTGATGAACTGATCAGCACAGGCAGGGAAACCGGTGAACCAACCGAGTCCAACGGCTGCGATCATGGCCGCTCCGATGCCAGGACCCTGCTCGTTCTTTAGTGTTGTGACTGGCTTATCGAAGATGTCAGCTTGGATTTGCGTCCAGACCGCACTTTTAGCTCCGCCACCAATGGAAGTGACGTGGTCAATCGTGGCACCTATTTCGTCATAAATGGTTAAGATGTCTTTTAGACTGAAGGTAATGCCCTCCATGACCGCACGGGTAAAGTCGCGTCGTACCTGGGTCCGATCAATGCCAACGAAGCTTCCTCGAATCTGAGAGTCAGCGTGGGGCATTCGTTCTCCGGCAATGTAGGGTGTAAACAGGAGACCGTTTGCCCCGATCGGTGAATTGCCAGCCTCATCGGTCATTTCGGTGAAGTCTTCATCTGGGACAAAGGTATTTTTATACCAAGTGAGGGAATCGCCGGCAGCCAGCGTGACACCCATAGAATAGTAGGTGTTTGGAATTGAGTGATCTTCCATTTGAAGGCGTCCACCGTAATCGGTAGAGAGATCAACTTCATGATGGAGAACCACCCCAGACGTTCCCACACTGACCAGGGCGTTATTCGGCGACATGATGCCCGCACCAACGGCTCCAGCGGAGTTGTCAGCGGCACCGCCGTAAACTTTGGTAATGGTCGACATGTCGGCTTCGTCGGCAAAGTCTGGGATGACATTTCCAGCGTAATCAATGGATTGGATCAGTGGTGGGAGAATCTTTTCGGGAATTCCCAGGACCTGACAGATTTCTAAACTCCACTTGTTGTCGTGGATGTCTAGAAGGGTGGTTCCAGTGGCGTCGGAGAAGTCAACCGCGATGTTTCCGGTCATCTTAAAGCGCAGGTAGTCCTTTGGTAGTAGAAAGGTTTTTACTTTGGCCCAGTTCTCGGGTTCGTTTTCCTTGACCCAGAGCAGTTTGGTGATTGTAAAGCCCTCCAGTGGTTGATTACCCGTTATTTCAACGAACCGTTTGCCCAGTTTATCTTCAATTTCTTTTCGTTGTTTGGTGGTTCGGGTATCATTCCACAAAATGGCGGGACGGATGACATGATTATTTTTATCTAATAAGACGAGACCATGCATCTGACCCGAAAAACTAGCTCCACTGATGGAGACCGGATCCACGTTATCATCATTGACTAATTTTCTGATGGCAGCGATCGTGCCATTAACCCAATCGTTGGGGTTTTGTTCACTCCAACCCGGTTGCGGCTGTGGATTGGGATACGACGTTGATTCTTGTCCCACGATGTCACCCAGTTTGTTGACCGCTGTGACTTTAACCGATCCCGTTCCGAGGTCGATTCCTAAAACGTTCTTTTCCATGTGTGCACCAACTTTCGTAAATGTTCTTGTAGTTGCTTCATTAATTTAAGATTAGCAGGTTATGTAATCGTTTTCAATGAATATTCATTTAATGTGAAAGAAACAAAAAAACAACCAATCGGATGATTAGTTGTTAAAAGAAATTATTATTCATCAATCTCCATCGCCATCTTTACCAGCTGTTTCTTAACTGGTCCCACGGCATCCCGATGTGCTAGGACAATCAAAGTGTCGCCGGCTTTAATCTTGGTGTTGCCATTGGGAATAATGTGCAGATTACCACGACTGATCGTGATGAGAATGGAGTTTTCTGGCCATTTTACGTTTTTGACCAGTTTATTTTCAATTGAACTAAATTCGTAGACGGGTACCTGAATCCTGTCCGTCTTGCTGTCAGCATTGAAGTACGTCTTGATGGCAGTCAGCCGTTCGGCCAAGGCTTGATAGATTGGTTGACCACCCATCATATCGACCACGACGTAGGAAACCAAGACCACGAGCGCTAACGCCATGAAGTTCTTGGTATTACCCACGAGTTCGGTAATCAGCATGATTGAAGTGAACGGAGCCTTACTAACGGCCGCAAAATAACCGGCCATCCCAAAAATCAGAAGATTATTGACGTATCCAGCTCCCAGCAGTCCTGATTGTGACATGAAGCCACCATATGCGGCTCCAATTAGTGATCCGACGGCAAGAACCGGCATGAAGAAGCCACCTGGAATCCCAGCGCCGTACGTAATTAAACCAAAGACAAACCGAACGATTAGGAAGACAAAGATGGCGGTCAATGGAACGTTATGAGTGGCCACTGTCATGATGACCCGACTACCACTTCCAATCGTGGTCGGGAAGAACATTCCAATGGGAATGACCATTAAGATCGGGATGGCACACATGAAGTACCAGGGAATGATTTTAATTTTGGCGAACCATTTGGGAAGATCCAGCAGGCCTAAATTATAGACGTAACCTAGTACACCCAGAATAATTCCTAGAATGATCAGCTGCCAGTAGTTCTGGAGCTGAAAAGTGTGACTGTAAAAAATGGGAAGGATAGGTTTTAGCCCAAAGACTTTCAACGAAACAAAGTTCGCACAGATTGACCCAGTCAGTGACGAGAGCCAGACGGCTGGTGAAAAGTTCCGGTAGACGCCTTCCATGACGAAGAACGTCCCGGCTAGTGGGGCACTAAAAGTCGCCGAAAGTCCGGCGGCAGCTCCGGTCGCAATCATGAGCCGACGTTCAGAGCCGACCTCCTTGAATCCCTGAGCGACTCCTTGACCGATAGCACCACCTAATTGAACGGATGGACCTTCTCGACCTAAGAAGATCCCGGTTCCGACGGTTAGAACTCCTGTAACAAACTTCCGCCATAGAATCGAAACCCAGTTGGTTTCAATGTTTCCAGCTAATTGAGCTTCTACTTGGGGGATTCCGGAACCCTTGACGTCAGGATCACCTTTCATGATGAGTCCCGTGACGATTGAGATCAGTAAGAAGAAAGGAATCACGAACCACAGTAGGTTAAGGTTGTGATCAAGACCATTGTAAATGATTAAAGACCATTTAAGTGCCACTTGGATTAGGTAACGAAAGGACGCAATGACGGCTCCCGTTAGAATTCCAATGATGGTCGCAAAGAGGACGTATCTTAAATCTGAAAAATCGATGTGATGTGTGCGTTTTGCCAAACTTTTCATCTCCATTAAGCAATTACATTAATTGTATCACGATTATTTTTACCAAATGGATTCGATTTTCATGTAAAATGGAAGTATAAAGATGAATTAGATGGAGGAATTTATGAAGAAATCAGATGTTGTTCAAAAGTTAGACTTCTTGTATGTTTTAACGCTTATAATTGCGATCGTTGAAACGGTCTTGTTATTCCCAATCCTTGGTGGAATCATTATCGTAAGTATGCTTTGGGTTCCATTACTAGTCCTATTGGGACTTTACATTACCTGTTTTATTATCAGCTCCCAGATGGTGAGTTCTTTAGATGATGGCAAGGTTCGTTCTGATATGTTAAGCATCAAGCCCAAATTCATCGTTGGGATTATCCTGTCGGTAGTAGCGGTGATTCCAATTGTGGGATGGGTTTCACATATCATCATGGCAATCATTATGTGGCAAGTCTTCACTAATATTAGTACGCTCAAGACTGATTTAATCGATAATGATGAGTCTAATGGGGAATGGAAAGACGTTACTCCTGATTCTGAGAAAGATAAAAATACGGAAAAATAATTTATTTATTAAAATAAACTTATTATTCATTTACATGATTTTTATACTGATTTTTCCAATAGTTATTATCCAACTCAGAATGTACATGAAAATTTAAATCTAAAGAAACGTCCTGTTATTACTGCTTTTGAGGATGATGAATTTAAAATTAAATTTTTGCCAGAGTATAGAAAAGGATTAATTAATTTTGAAATTTATAAAATTGATCCATATCTTGATAAATTTCAATTGAATGAAGGAATTCTAATAGAATGAAGAGTGAAAGCAAAAGATTCAATGCTTAATAAACTTGCTTCGTATTATCGCAAATCAAAAGATTGTAATCAGAACTTTTACGTTTATAAATGTTTAAATGATTTATTTGGTGCCAGAATTGTATTGCCAGGGATTGAAGATATTAGTTCTAATGTGTTTTATGCTCTTGAAACGCTAAAAAGTAATGGTATTATAAGCAGATATTATTTGAGAAATGACGGTAATTATTGTGGAATTCATTGTTATTTGCAGTTCGATAATCGACATCTAACGTGGGAATTGCAGATTTGGGATAAATCTAATGCACAAAAAAATAGAGCAGAACATGGACGACATGAGAGAGAAAAATTACAGTAATTGAGTATTAAGTTAAAAAGGGGGGAGATATACTATGTATATTCATTTAATTGTTTATTCAAGAATTAGTGGAAAAAAGTTTGCTTATCAGTATGTAACAAAAAATGTAAAACAGCTATCTAAAATTAGAAAACTCATTCTTGAAAATGCAGAAAAATGTGATAATTATGATTTTAGTATGCATACTTTACAAACTGATGAAAATTCATTTGAATCAGTTGTAAAATTAGATCCATATTTTAAAGACTCAACGGTTTTTACTGATATTGAATCATTCTTTAAAAGTTTGAATGATTCTTCTAAATTAACGGCACTAGATGTTGGAAGCTATTTGTTACGTAAATTTAGTTTAAACAGTTTTCCCCTTCAAAAGATTTTGTATTATATATATGCAGATTATTTGGAACAATTTAAAGAACCACTTTTTGAAGCAAAATTTGAAGCATGGAACCATGGTCCAGTAGAACATGATGTGTACACAAAGTATAAACATGATCAACCAAAATTATTGAAAAGTGTTGCATTTGAACAAAAGATTTCTAACAGTTCAAATCAAATAGATTTAATTCGTTTTATAAATTCTGAAGAAATTAAATATGCTCCTTACTATGGTGAGGATGCGTGGGAATCTAACGATAAAAATTTGACACACAAGGCAAATACACCTTGGTCTAGAGCCCGTGATCGTGATGACAATAATGAAAATATAACTGATGAAGATATACTGAATTATCATTACATTGAAAAAGCCTGATTAATAGTTTTATATTTATACGAGAAAGGATACACTTATGGGTTTTCATAAGTGTATTTTTATTTACATTAATTTTTCACTAAACATCATATTTTTTGTGTCATTGTATTTTACATACATTAAGATAGTAAGTAGACGTGACAATTTATTTTAAAAGTCCTAATTAGAGAGGGGAAAGAGCCAATGAAAAGAATACTAAAGTGGACCGGAGTTACAGCTTTTTTCTTTGTCATTTTTACAATTATCCTAGATTTGGCCCTAGGTTATCTTCTGTTCAACTTTGCCTTTGGAAAAACTGGCTTAGCTAGTTTATACAATGAAAACGTGGGAACACCTGATACTGAATGGTTTAGTGATAACAACACCCAAATTTTACACGAAAAGGCGGACGACGGTACCAATTTGGTAGCCAGGTACGTTCCATCAGAAAAGCCATCTAATAAGACAATGATCGTGGTTCATGGCTACGGTAGTAACAGTGAAGAGATGGAAGCTTTCATTAAGATTTTTCATGCAGACGGTTACAACGTCCTAGCGCCTGACAATCAGTCGTTTGGTGGAAGTGGTGGGAAGTACATCGGTTATGGGGTTAAAGACGCCACTAACCTTGAAAAATGGGCCCGAGTGATGAATTCTGACCATCCTGGTGGTGAACTAGGATTGTTTGGAACCAGTATGGGGGCTTCGGCAGTTATGTACTCACTGCCAAAGATGCCTAGTAACGTTAAGTTTGCGATTGAAGACAGTGGCTACGCTAGTGTCGAAGGCGAACTTGGTGGTCAACTAAAGCGATTATTCAACATTCCCAGTTTTCCGCTCGTTCCGACCGTCAATCTTTACGTCAAAACGTTGGCAAAGTACAACATGAACGACGGAAACACTAAAAAGACCTTGAAACACAACCAGATTCCACTTTTTATCATTCACGGGGATGCCGACAAGTTTGTGCCAGTTAAAAATGCCTATGAAAACTACCGAAATGATGCCGGGCCGAAGCAGATTTGGATTATTAAGGGTGCCGGTCACATTGAAAGCCGAAGTCAGGATCCGGATACGTATACGCAAAAGGTCACGGATTTTGCCCAACAGTATTTTAAGTAGTCAAAATTGTTGATATGATTGATAAGTTAAGCCAGTAAAACTTAGGAGATGGATTTTAATCAAAGCCAAAATCAGGTTGACATTTGCATACTTACTCGTAATTCTAGTGATCGCTGCTTATTTTATCTTTGATCAAAAGGAGCGGCTGGTTCTCTTTTTAGAGGGAACTGGCTTACTTGCTTCATGTGTCCTGTTTGGATGGCATGGAATTAATGAGTTAATTAGAAGAATTTTCAAAGTGTTTTAAGCCAATAAAAAAAGGAATGTGATTTAATCACATTCCTTTTTGATTTAATTTTAACCATTACCATTTTGAAATGATGGGTATAATGTCATACCACCATCAACGTAAAGGGAAACACCGGTTACGTAGCTAGCTTGATCGGAAGCTAACCAAACCGCAGCAGCAGCAACTTCTGAAGGTTTACCAATTCGGTGCATTGGAACCATGTTAACCGTTGACTCATAAGTCTTTGGATCAGCGAATTTCTTAGCGTTGATTGGGGTGTTAATCGCACCTGGACAAATTGAGTTAACACGAATGTTTTGTTTAGCGAACTCCATTGCGGTAGTTTCGGTGAACAACTTAACGCCACCTTTGCTTGCTGCATAGCTAGCAAATGTAGGCCATGGAATTTGTTGATGAACTGATGAAGTTTGAACGATACTACCTTTTTTGTTTTTCTTTAAGAAGTAGTTCAAAGCGGCCTTAGTTCCTAAGAAAGTTCCGGTTAAATCAACGTTGACAACTGCTTCCCATTGTTCCAATGGAATTTCGTTAGTTGGAGTCTTTTTCTCCATTCCAGCGTTGTTAAACCAGACGTCTAAGTCACCAAAAGCGTCAACGGCTGCCTTTACTAATGATTCAGCACCAGCATCGTCACCAATGTCACCCTGTTTTGTGATAGCGTGACCACCATTTTTTTCAACGGCTTCAACAACTTGGTTAGCTGCTTCTTCGTTTTTGTGGTAGTTAATTACCACATTCATGTGTTCTTGACCCAAACGTTCAGCAATTGCGGCACCGATTCCGGAGTCTCCTCCAGTAATAACGGCTGTCTTGCCTTCAAGATCTTTGTACATAACCATAACAATACACCTCTGCTTTTCCTAATCCTGTTGAGCGGATTAAACTTATCTTGTGATTACATAATACCCCATTAAATCACGAATATAAAGTGAAAAAGCTTATTGGCTTTTTAAAATTAAATTGTGTACATTATACTTGCACTATTGATAATTTCTGTTAGTATTGATAGTGAAGATTTGAAGAGATTCATTTCTGAACCATTTAACTAGGAGGTTATGAATATGAAATTAACAATTACTGATGACGCAATGGCCTACATGAAAAAGAGATTAGCAGGTGCTAACGCATATCTGTTGGCCGCAAATGACGGGTCAAATAACTTCTCTGAAGGTGCTGGTGGTGCTTGCACTGTTGGAGACGCATTTCAAGTCGTTGGTGTTTCAAAGGCACCCAGTGACTACGATGTAAAGCTCGAAAACAACCAAGACGCTGACGTTTTAACCAGCAAGAATGACATGACATTCTTCGGACCAGGTCTAAAGCTTGATTTCAAGAATAACTTCTTGCAGTTAAAGGATGACGGCGAAATGATTGATGGCCAAGTTACGACCAACAATCAAGTCGATAAATAATAAAACAGATTAATAAGTCATAGAATCGAAGGTCAAACTTCGGTTCTTTTTTATTACCAAACTTTCGTAAACTTATTGACAACTTCTAAGAAAAAATGTAGAGTAACGACAACCAAAAAACAATAAACTAAACAAACGGAAAAGTTGAGTAGACGGCAGAAGCTCTCAGAGAGTCTCAGGTAGGTGCGATGAGATGAGTTGACGCTGCCGAAGATGGACTTGGAGTTTTTCATCAGTGAATAATTAGCTGGTGACGGATTTACCACCGATATCAAGGTCAAGTTATTGATTGATAACTTGTAAGATAATGGTCGTGAGACGATTATGAACTAAGGTGGTACCGCGAAAGCATTCGTCCTTTGATAGGATGAATGCTTTTTTGTTTGGTAAAATGGGAGGAATGAAAATGAGAAGATGGGTTAAATACGTAGTTTGGATTGGAATTGTCTTGTTGATTGGAGTGGCCGGGTACTTCAGCTTTTTCCACCAGTCCGAAGCCGAAGCCAACACCATCAACGTTGGGATCATGGCTGGCTCTGAGCAGGAGCAGGCGATCTGGAACGAAGTGGCCAAGACCGCGAAAGATAAGTACGGACTAAACGTGAAGTTCCAGACGTTTACCGATTATTCTCAACCCAACAACGCGTTAACCAATGGTGACATTGACGTGAACGCCTACCAAAACTATCCATTTTTGGATAACTGGAATGAGGTGCATCACACTGACATTGTGCCGGTCGGTGACACCGTCATTGAACCCATGAGAATTTATTCTAATCAGTTTAAGTCTGTTAATGATATTTCAAACGGAACTTCAATTGCCGTTCCAAATGATACCAATAACGAGTCACGGGCACTTCACGTCCTTCAGAGTGCTGGTTTGATCAAGTTAAATCCGAAAAAGACCTTCACCACGGTCAAGGACATCACCAGTAACCCCAAGAATCTGAAGATCAAGGAAGTGGATGCTTCTCAGACTCCACGCCTGCTGAATTCAACCGGAGCCTCCGTGGTTAACGGGAACTTTGCTGAAAGTTCTAACTTGAGTCCCAAGAAGGCCATCTATACTCCACCATTCACCAAAGATTCACATAAGTGGGTTAACTTCATTGCGTCAACGAAAAAGAATAAGAACGATAAACAGATTAAGGAACTAGTTAAGGCCTACCAGACTGAGAAGACTGCCAAGTTAATTAAGAAGGAATCGGGAATTAACCAACAGGCGGCTTGGAACTTAAAATTCAAATAACAATGTGGGAATCCATCAATTGATTTGATGGGTTCTTTTTCGTCTGTGGAAACAGGAGTTCAAAGAATGGTAAAATAAAGAAAAATGATTGATTGGAGGTGTCCAGATGGTTTCAGTAGCTACAATGAGAGACGTTGCTTCAGAGGCAGGAGTGTCAACCGCAACTATTTCACGTTATTTAAACGGGAAGACGAATCACATGTCAAGTGCCACTGCCAAGCGGGTTACCGAAGCAATTAAGAAATTGAACTACGTGCCAAACGAGTCCGCCAGACAACTGATTACGAAGCAGAGTCGCTTAGTGGCCGTGGTTGCGGCAGATGTTGACGACTATTTTTCGACCGAAATCTTTAAGGGAGTTAATTCAGTTCTAAAGAAAAATAATTTCATCGCGGTTTTAATGGATTCAGATAGTGACGAACAGCGCGAACTTGGAACGCTTTCTTCACTTAATCAGCAGATGTTTGGCGGAGTGATTATTCAGCCCTTAAGTAACGACTTGAAGGCTTTTAAAAAGGTGATTCCGCAAAACATTCCGGTGGTTATGCTTGATCGCCAGGTGGAAAATAGCCCATGGCCGAGTGTGGTTACCAATAACTACACGATTAGTAAAAAAGCGGCACAATACTTTAAAGACCAGGGATTAAACCATGTTTTTGTGATCACGAACAACGTCAAGAACGTTTCAACGCGTGAGGAACGGTTAAGCGGGATCAAAGCTGTTTTTCATGAAAACGTTCAAATTATCGAGCCCGGTGATAGTGAAGATTCGTTTAACGAAGCATATACAAAGCTTAAACGTTCGGTAGCCGCAACCCATGGTGGTTTAATCTTTGCGTTAAAGGAACGATGGTTGCTTAAATTTCTACCAAAATTAATCCGAGATGGCGTGATTCGAAAATCGGATGGAGTACATATGACGGGATTCTCTGATACATCATTAACTGACAATATTGATCCAGGAATCAAAGTTATTAATCAGGATCCTTATCAGATTGGGGTTAGTGCGGCTCAAATTCTAATCGAGGGAGTCGACAGTGCCACACAACCGATCGCCAAAAAGATTGAAATCCCGGCACAATTTTAAGGGAAGCTTACGGACTAGCTATTTTAGCTAGCCTTTTTTATAGTGTTTTGGAAAACGATTACATATTTATTTAAAAATATCACAAAATAGTATTGACTAGCTTTATGTAAACGATTACCATAGTTATAAATATGAAAGCGTTAACAAAGAAACCAAAGGAGTGCAATACTGATGAAATTGTTTTTAAATACATGGATCTTTGTAAATGACATTGATGCTGGAACACGTCAAAGTGAGCTGTTTGCTCGTGTTAAAGACACGGGAGCCGACGGAATTGAAGTTCGCCGTGAGTACATTAAGGATTTTCCGAAAGAACTTGATGACATTCATCAAGCTAGTAGGAAGACTGGTTTACTGGTGAACTACAGCGTCCCGGATGAGCTCTTCTTAAAGGATGGGTCCATCAATCCCAAGTTAAAACAATATTTTGATGAAGGACAACGGATGGGAATTACCAAGATTAAGTTTAACGTTGGTAATTTTAGAAAGTTCGATGGCGACCTAGCTCATGCGTTTGACGGATTACCACTCGATCAAATCCAATTGAACGTGGAAAACGACCAAACAGAAGTAAGTGGCAAGATTGCCAACATTAAGCATTTTTTGAATCAAGCGAAAAAGAATGATTTGCCGATTAAATATGTTTATGACCTAGGAAACTGGGCGTTTACCCATCAAAGTGCTGATTACGCTGCCGACTGTTTGGGTAGTTATACCGATTACATTCATTTAAAGAACGTTAATCAGTTTGATGAGGATGACCTTCAGACGGCTGATGACCTCAACGATGGGATGTTTGATTGGAAAAACATTCTCAAAGAATTGCCACCAAAGACCGACCTAGCTTTGGAATTTCCAATGCAAGATGACGAACATGTGAAACGTCAGGTCCAGTTACTTAAGGATGAGGTGATGTAATTGATAAATACGATAATTGCGATTTTGTTGTTAATTACATTTGCTGGTTTTATTTTTTACATTATTAAAGGTGGCGACCTTACAATCGGGTTCTTTGTCATGGCGATTCTCTGGACTGTCATTGGCCTGATTCCATATCATACCGCCATAACCGCCGTCTTCTCGACGCCAGCTTTGAAATATGGATCCACCATCATTTACATTGTCTTTGGTTCGTGGTTCGGTCGGGTTCTTGTTGAAAGTGGGATTGCTCCCTCCATTTCACAAAAGACCAATAAGGTGGGTAAATCGCATCCCTTACTGGCTGCCATCCTGATTGTGCTAGTGACCGCGCTCTTATTCGTGAGTTCTTACGGAGTGGGTTCTGTAATTGCCATCGGTGTCATTTTACTGCCAATCCTGCTTTCATTGGGGATTCCACGAGACGTTGCCTTGACGACCTTTGCCCTCTCCATTGGATCGGCGATGTATGTCAACGTTGTCCTATTTAATCAGATCAAAGCCTTCTTTCCCAAGGCGCAGTACAACTTGCACTACCTTGAGTTTGGTTGGGCTGCCATGGCGGTTCAGCTGATCGCGGTCATCTTGTTCTTGGTCATGAAACGCCACACTTTCAATCCTAAGAATGCTGAAGCCAACTTAAGGGAAATTGGGGCAACCGATCCAGGCGATGTGAATAAGATTCCATACATTGCCTATGCCATCCCAGTTGTTCCAGTTATCTTGAACATGGCACTTGGTTGGGATGCCATCCCAGCCTTGATTCTCTCAAGTATCTTGGCCATGCTAGTAACTGGGAAGATGAATGGCTATAAGAAGTTTAAAAAGTTCCTAAACACTACCATTAAACAGTCCATTAATGATATTTCTGGATTAATTATGTTCTTAATGGCGCTAGTAATGTTCGCTGGGGCTGCCCAATTAAACGCTGGTCGTTTCAAGGGCATCTTTAGTGCCATCTTGCCTAACAGTCATTTACTGTTAGCACTTGGAATTGGAATCTTAGCGCCATTGGCCTTGTTTAGAGGACCCTTACAGGTATGGGGAGCCGGAGCCGCAACGGCAGCCGTCTTATCTGCCACTGGCATGTTTAACGACATGTTCCTCTTACCTCTCATGTACGTTCCAACTCTAATGGCGGTCTCCACTGACATTACCCAATCGTGGAACGTCTGGGGCCTTGATTACATGAAAGTTCGTCCTCAGCAATTATTGAAACTGGGAGTTCCAATCATGTGGATCGTTTCCATTATTAATGAAATGTTAGTCTACTTATTCTTTGGATAGATGATTAAAGAAAGGTGAAAACTTATGAGTGAATTTCTAACAATTGGCGAACCAGTGGTGACGTTCGCCTCAACCGATCCTGATGCCAGCCTCGCTGACTCAACCCATTACTTAAAAATCCTAGGAGGTGCCGAGTTAAACGTGGCCATTGGTGCCAAACGATTAGGACATTCCGCCCAGTACGTTTCTCAAGTTGGAACCGATCCCCTAGGACAATACGCTAAAAATGTCATCATTGGTCATGGGGTTGGAATTGATTATGTGAAAGACGACCCCGAGCACTGGACGGGTCATCAGTTAAAACAGATGGTAACGCACGGAGATCCGAAGACGTTTAACTACCGGACTGGGTCCGCTGCCTCTCATTTAGATAAAGATGTCATTGATGAAATTAATCTTGATGATGTTAAGATAGCTCACCTGACTGGAATCTTCCCAGCACTCTCAGATGAAGCCCAAGCCTCATATCGTGCATTAATGGACCGCTTGATTAATAATAAAATTAAGATAACGTTTGATCCAAATTTGCGTCCCGGACTGTGGGGTGATCATGATCGAATGATTAAAACGATTAACGAGTTGGCAAAATCGGCTGACATTGTGATGCCTGGTGTAAATGAAGGAAAGGTCCTGATGGGCAGTGATGATCCTGAACAAATTGCCGATTTTTACCTCCAAAACGGAGAACGGACCCAAGCGGTTTTAATTAAATTAGGACCCGCTGGGGCGTACGTTAAAACAAAGAATGGTGATTCGTACACCGTTGATGGTTTCAAGGTTGATCACGTTGTGGATACCGTTGGTGCAGGAGATGGCTTTGCTCTAGGGGTCATTACCGCGTTACTGGAAGATAAGGACTTAAAAAGTGCCGTGATGCGGGGGAATGCCGTTGGCGCCATGCAGGTCCAAACGCCGGGTGATAACGATGGTTACCCCACTCAAGATCAGTTAAAGGATTTTTACAGAAAAGCAAATGTTAGTGAATCATAGACAGGAGAGATAATTATGGCTAAAAAAGTTGCAGTACAAGCAAGTTTAGCTCCAGATGGGAAACAATTATTAAAGGATAATGGTTTTGAAGTCGTCGAACTGCCAGACAAGAAGATTTCGACCCTGCTTGACAAGGCCGCTGACGCTTATGGAATTCTGATTGGGACCGCACCATTTCCTAACGATACGATTGAAAAGATGCCTAACCTGAAGATTATCGCTAGAAACGGTGTAGGTTACGATAACATCGACGTTCCCTTCATGGTACAACATGGGATATATGTAACAATCACACCACTCGCTAATGCTTCAACGGTGGCGGAGACTACGCTTGCGGAAATCTTCGACATTTCCAAGAACGTCACGAATGATTCCCACGAAATGCGCGAAGGCAATTGGAACTACAAGAAGGACCACAAGGGCTTTGACTTAGAGGGGAAGACCCTTGGAATTCTTGGTTATGGTCGCATTGGTAAGATGGTCGCTAAAAAGGTGAGTGGCTTAGGGATGAACGTCATTTACAATTCACCTCATGCTGAAGATTCTGAGTACGGAAAAGCTGTCAATCGAGATGCCATCTTTACTGATTCGGACATCGTTACCTTGCACATGCCAGTACTTCCTTCAACTAAGGGAAGTGTGGGAAAACGTGAATTTGAGATGATGCATAGCTCTTCGGTTCTCATTAATTTGGCCCGGGGTGCACTCATTAATACGGATGATCTCATCGATGCGTTAAAGAGTGGTGAGATTAAGGCCGCTGCCCTGGATGTGTTTGATAAAGAACCACTTCCAATGGACAGTCCGCTTTATCAATTGGATAACGTCCTCTTGACTCCCCACATTGCATCGAACACGGTGGAATGCATGAACCGGATGGCGCATGATGCGGCGAGTGAGATCGTTAAAGTTCTAAATGGTGAGCAACCACAGTGGGCCGTTCAAAAATAAATTTTAAAGTGTTAGAGACTGGGATGATTTCATTCCAGTTCTTTTTTGTTTAAGGAAATCTTAAAAAAGTAATTGTCATGATCATGGTTTCACGGTACAATGCAATGCAATACAAATGAAAAGGAGTGATGCATATGCATAACATGTTCAAGAAAGAATCGGTTGAAAATTTTGTTAGAGCTGATGCCGGTTTAAAGCGGACCTTAACCGCGAAAGATTTAATTGGACTTGGTGTTGGTGCCGTGGTTGGAACTGGAATCTTTATTCTGCCAGGACACGAAGCAGCGTCACACGCCGGGCCTGCCGTGGCATTAGCGTTCTTGTTCGCTGCCATCTTAGCGGGGGTCGTGGGGATGGCCTATGCTGAGTTTTCGTCAGCCATGCCCGTTGCTGGATCTGCATACTCCTTTGGAAGCGTTGTTTACGGGGAGATTATTGGATGGATCCTCGGATGGGGTCTTATTCTTGAGTATTTCCTGGCGGTTTCTGCTGAAGCAACGGGATTCGCTTCATACTTTAATAACAATATCCTGGCGGCAATTGGGTTCAACATTCCTAAGGTGCTCCAGAACGGACCCATGCAAGGCGGAATCGTTAATATCACAGGTGTGGTAATCACGCTTCTAGTCGGTCTTTTAGCGCTCATGGGAACGAACTTTTCTAAAAAGATTGAGAACTTTGCTGTTCTGGTCAAGATTGGCATTATTTTACTGTTCATCGTCGTAGGTGTTTTTTACATAAAATCGAGCAACTACGTTCCGTTTTATCCGAAACAATTTCACACCACACCATTTGGTTTAGGTGGGATTTCGACCGCAGCTGCCACCGTCTTCTTTGCCTTCATGGGATTTGACGCTTTAGCCTCAAATTCGGCAGAAACGATCAATCCGAACAAAAACATGGCCAAGGGAATTCTTGGAACCGTTTTGATCGCGGCCGTTTTGTACGTCGGCTTTTCACTGGTACTAACCGGAATGGTGCACTATTCGCTCTTAAACGTTGATGATCCGGCTGCCTTGGCATTTTCCATGGTTCACTTAAACTTCATGAACAAGGCAATTACGATTGGAGCCTTATTTGGGATCTTTACCGCCATGGTAACCATGGTGATCGGAAGTTCACGGCTAGTTTACTCTTTAGGACGTGACGGCCTTATTTCTAAGAAAATGGGGAAGATTAACTATAAGACCGGGATTCCTACCTCTGCCGTTTGGTTGGCCGTTATTATCCAGGCTATTTTTGCTGGAATCGTTCCATTAACGCAGTTGGTTTCATTAATTAATGCGGGAACGCTAGTGGCCTTTACCTTTATCTCGTTTGGAATTATTCCACTTCGGCACCGTAAAGATATCAAGAACACTGGTTACAAGATGCCACTCTACCCATACCTACCAATTCTGGCAGGTCTGATGAGTATTTACTTTATCATCATGTTGCCAAACGTAACTAAGATTGCGGTAGTGGGTTGGTTAGCCATTGGAATTGTGATTTACTTTGTTTACGGGATTCATCATTCCAGACTACAAAATGAAGAATAAATTGATGGTAAGTCCAATGGCGGGCTTCTCATTTTTTTGTGGTCAAGTTAGCTTCTGCTGTGATAAAATTAACTTATATTATCAGTAATAAGTAAGGAGAATGAATGATGGACAAAAAAGTAGCTCTAGTTACGGGTGCTGGACAAGGAATCGGCGCTGCCATTGCTAAACGTTTGAGTAAGGACGGCTTTTCCGTGGCACTCGTTGGTCGTCACTTGGATAAAGTGGAAGAAATTGCTAAGGAGATTCAAAGTGACAACGGAGATGCCATTGCGATTAAGGCGGACGTTGCTAATCGGGATGAGGTCTTTGCCGCAGTAGAAAAAGCTGCTAAACATTTTGGTGACTTCAACGTCATCGTCAACAATGCCGGTATTGCACCAACCACACCAATTCAAACCGTTACTCCAGAAGTCTTGGAACAAGCTGAAAAGATTAACGTTGGTGGAACCATCTGGGGTATCCAAGCTGCTGCCAAGAAGTTCAAGGAACTAGGACACAGTGGTAAGATCATTAACGCATCTTCACAAGCTGGGATGACTGGAAATGAAAACTTGACGGTTTATGGTTCAACGAAATTCGCCATTAGAGGAATTACCGAGACAACTGCCAAGGAATTGGCAGACGATGGCATTACCGTTAACGCCTACTGCCCTGGAATCGTTGTGACGCCAATGATGAACGATATTGCTCAAAACGTGGCTGATGAAGCAGGTAAACCATTTGAATGGGGAATGGAACAATTCGCTAAGGACATTGCCTTAAAGCGTCTTTCAAAACCTGAAGACGTGGCAGGCTGTGTATCATACTTGGCAGGACCTGACTCAGACTACATGACTGGTCAGTCGTTGTTGATTGATGGTGGAATGGTTTTTAATTAAATAATTAACGGGAACTCTGACATTTTGTCGGAGTTCTTTTAATACATACGAGAAGGGGAAAGAAAATGGCATTAAAAACAAGATTTTGTCCCAATTGTGGAGCTGAAATTCCAATTGACGTGAAGTTCTGTACCAAGTGTGGATACAAACAACCTAGTATTGACGAACTCGAAGAAATGAATAAGGAAGAGGCGACAACTACGGTTGACGTTGAACCAAGTGAAAAGCAAGTTGATGATCAACCTGAGATCGTTATTCCTGTTTCAGCTGGTACGATTCCGGATGGATACGAATTTAAGGCGAATGAGTCCATGGCTTTAAGTGGGCATTACGTTCCTGACGATGATCAAAGCTTGGATGAATTTCAACACCACGCATTTGAGAAAATCAGATCGATTGTGAAGAAAAATCATTGTGACGGAGCCTTCAACTTGGTAATTCAAACTCAAATTGACGGAGATAGTTCAAAAATGTTCATTTTTGCCTATTTTGACATGGTAAATAGTGTAAAATAATAATAGATGTTATATTAACATCTATTTAATACATATTATGGAGGTTTTATCATGGATGAAACAAAGCACTGCCCCAACTGTGGCAAGTTGCTGAAAGCGGACGTAAAGTTCTGTCCTTATTGCGGTCAAGCTCAGCCTGAGATGGCTGGAGCTACTGATAATGACCAAGCTAATTATGAGAATCAGAGTAATAATGAGCAACAGACTTATCGTCCTGATAATGAAAATGGTGATATTCGCTCAGAATATTCATCACCAAATATGATTACTTCATTTAAGGACTTCTTTGGGAATATGTTCCATATTTCTGGAAGAATGAGCCGAGCTTCATATTGGTGGTCATATTTGGATATTGTATTGATAATGATTATTTTGACAATATTTATAATACTTGTCGGATCTAGTGCGGAAAATATTTCACAATATGCTGGAATCTTTGTACTGTTATTTCTTATTGTTATTCCTATTGCAGAAATTACTGCAACATGTCGTAGATTTCATGACATTAATTATTCCGCTGGCTTTTGGTGGCTTTCATTCATCCCATGGGTTGGAGGTATTGCTATTTTCATTTTCATGTTGTTTAGTTCTGTGGACGAAGGAAATCGGTTCGGTGAACCAGACGTTAGCTATTTGAAAAAGTTAAATTAAAACATGTTAAAAACACCCTTCTTATGAAGGGTGTTTTTGTATAATTATTTTTTGAAATGCTCCATATAATATTTTGGAGTATAAACCGTACCGCTTTCGGCTGCCTTATCAACTTCATCCATTTCTCTTGGGTAAATTAATAGTTTTGAAAATGTTTTTTTATTTGAAAAAGGCTGCTTAGGGGTAAAAACAGTTTCAATATATTTATTAGCAAGCTTATCGTACATTCTTAACATATATACTTTATGCCCATTATAATTAAATAAATATCGATTTGTATATTTGTTTTTCATGAGAACCATGTTTTTTTGATACATAATTTTATCAGCGGCAATGTTTTCAGCATCCTTTTTAGAATATGATTCTCTTGCATAATCTTCGTAATCATTTCCAACCATTGCAATCATCGATAGAGTATCCGTTTTGCTATTAGTATAAGCCCATTTCATTATCTCATTTGGAGAAGTTGATCCACGTGACTCATAATATTTATATCCACCAAATGAAATTCCAGCTAATAAGAGCACTATCAATACAAGACTCGTAATGATAACACTTGTAGTTGAATGACCTTTATTTTGGTTGTAATTATTTGGCTGATTTTGATGATTCGATTTTACTTCATTATTAGAACTTGGTTGCTCCGCTCCACAATACGGACAGAACTTCACGTCCTTTCCAATTTTCTTCCCACATTTGACACAAAACTTAATATTATCCATTAGTTATTCTCCTATCTCCCAAATTCTTGGGGTCCCATTATTAGTCCTAATATGATTCCAAAAATCATCAAGATTACTGAAGCAATTATTAAGAGGATTCCAGCAGTTTCATGGTATTTTAATTCGATCACTCCGAGAACGACTCCGATAATCCCGAAGAGAAATGGGACAAATAGTAAAGATACCCCAGCAGAAAGCCATCCAAAGATCAGGATCAGGTTGCTGGCTGTTTTATTTTTATCGTTTTGAACGTTACCAGGCTGGATAGGTCTAGGCATTCCGTGCTCAGAATCTGTTTGATTTGAAGCTGGACTAGGTTGTTTAGCACCGCAATACGGGCAAAACTTAGTCTCTTTTGGAATTTTCTTTCCGCATTTGACACAATATTTTTCGTCATTGTTATTCATTGAGATAAACCTCCGGCTTGTGATAAATTTATTTATTCATTTAAATAATATCATTAGAAATTTATGACTGCAATTTAATGGCAAATTGGGGACAACAAAAAATCGTCCGACTGGATTTACTTCCAATCGGACGATTTTTAACGGTTATTTATACTGCTTGGCTTCCTCATCACTGCAATACAACCAGTGACCAGGGGTAACCTCTTGAAGATACTGATCATCTTTGAAGGGTTTACTGTGATCAAACTTGATGATCTTGTGCTGCTTTTCTGAATGTGGGTCAGGGACAGGGACCGCTGACAGTAAGCTCTGAGTGTACTTGTGAAGTGGATGGTTGTACAACTCGTCCGTGTCTGCCATTTCAACGATCTTGCCATTGTACATTACGGCAATGCGATCACTGATGTACTTAACCATTGAAAGATCATGGGCAATGAACAGGTAAGTCAGCCCTTCCTTTTCTTGGATGTCCTGCATCAGGTTTACCACCTGAGCTTGGACGGAAACATCTAGGGCGGAAATGGGTTCATCGGCAATGATGAATTTCGGTTTAACGGCAAGGGCTCTGGCGATTCCGATTCGTTGTCGTTGACCACCTGAGAACTCGTAGGGATAACGACTGGCATGTTCTTCATTCAAGTTAACCAAGTGAAGGAGTTCATGAACCCGTTTGTCTCGTTCATCAGAGTTTTTAACCAGGTGATTAATGTCGAGTCCTTCAGCGATGATGTCTTCAACCTTCATTCTGGGATTCAGTGAAGCATAGGGATCCTGAAAAATCATCTGCATCTGACTCCGAAAATCCTTCATCTGTTTACGCTTTAACTTCGAAATATTTTTGCCTTCAAAGTCGATTTCACCCTCAGTGGGATCGTATAAACGAATGATATCACGGCCCGTCGTACTTTTACCGGACCCAGATTCACCAACAAGTCCTAGGGTTTCGCCCGGGTAGATATCAAATGAGATGTCATCAACGGCTTTCACTTCGTCGGGTTTCCCAACGTTGAAGTATTGTTTTAAATGTTTAACTGAAACAATGGGATCTTTTTTAGTCATGGTCGGCTTCACCTCGTTTCTTAAATTCAGCCTGACGCTTTTGAATGGATTCCGGTGGAGTTACCTTTGGAGCTCGCTTGTCTAACAGCCAGGTGGCAGCGTAATGTGTGTCACTCACCTTGAAGAAGGGCGGCTGCTTTTCGTGATCAATCTTTAAGGCGTACTTGTTTCGAGCGTAGAAAGCATCGCCCTTAGGAGGATTGATCAGGTTCGGTGGAGTCCCTGGAATGGTGTTAAGTCGATCACTGTTCATGGAGAGGGTCGGCATGGAATCCAGAAGTCCCCAAGTGTAAGGGTGTTGTGGATTGTAGAAAATGTCATCAACAGTTCCATACTCCACAATCTTGCCAGCGTACATTACGGCAACTCGGTCAGCAATGTTGGCAACTACTCCTAAATCATGGGTAATAAAGATGATCGAAGTTCCAATTTTATCCTTTAAATCTTTTAACAACTTAATGATTTGAGCCTGCACTGTAACGTCTAGGGCTGTCGTTGGTTCGTCAGCAATTAAAACATCAGGATTGTCAATGATGGCCATCGCAATCACGATCCGTTGCCGTTGCCCACCAGAAAATTGGTGTGGATAGTCACGCATTCGTTCTCGGGCGTTGGGGATTCCAACTTCTTCGAGGACTTCGGCGGCTTGTTCTAAAGCTTTATGTTTTGACATTCCCTCATGAACTCGGAGTGGTTCAGCCACCTGGTTCCCAATGTTCATAGTGGGATCGAGTGAAGTCATGGGGTCCTGGGAGATCATGGCGATCTTGCCACCACGGATCTTGTCCATTTCTTTCTTAGATTCTTTTAAAATATCTTTGCCTTCAAAATCAATGGTACCGTTGGTGATGGTTTCGTTATCAGCTAGGAGACGCATAATAGTTCTCACGGTGATTGACTTACCTGAACCAGATTCACCAACGAGTGCTAAGGTTTCTCCCTTATCAAGGTGAAAGCTAACATCTCGAATGGCCTTGACGGTTCCGTTTAGGGTATCAAAATCAATTGACAGGTTTTTAACGTCTAATACTTTTTGAGCCATCTTATTTGTCTCCTTTACTTAGATTTTGGATCGAACGCATCCCTTAGCCCATCACCAAGTAGGTTAGTCGTAATCATAATTACTGACAGGACGATTGCTGGAACCCACATTTGATATGGCAAGAAATGGAACGCCTTCTGACCATCATTTAGAAGGGTACCAAGTGATGCGTTTGGTGCTGGAATTCCAATTCCGATGAAGCTTAGGAAAGCTTCAAAGAAGATGGCCGATGGAATGGTGAACATCGTTTGAATGATAATGGTTGAACTTAAGTTAGGAATCAGGTGCTTCATCGCAATCTTGAATGGTGATTCACCAAGGGTCCGAGCGGCTAGGACGTACTCCGATTCCTTTAGTTTAAAGGTCTGGGCTCGGACTAGTCGTGACATGGTAATCCATCCGGTAAAGGCAATGGCGATGATGATTGAAGTAATACCTGGTTTTAGGATCAATAGTAGTAAGACAACCACGATCAGGTTAGGAATTGATGAAAGAATTTCAACGATTCTCTGCATGAAGGTGTCAACGGCACCGCCGACCCAACCAGAGATTAATCCGTAAGGAACACCGACTAATAAGTCAACGGCCGTAGCAACCACGGCGATGAACAGTGACAAACGGGTTCCATACAGAATTCTTGAGAAGAGGTCCCGACCAAGGTAGTCGGTTCCCATGATGTAGTAGGTACCCTTTGGAACGTGTTCTGCTTGATAAGCGTTGACCATGTGACCGCCGGCTTCATGAATTCCGTTTAAACCAGGGATGTTCAGTGAACCCCATTTGGGTGGCAGGTTAGCGTACAGAACGTTTTGTGCGTTTGGATCGTGTGGTGACAAGATTGGCGCGAAGATTGCGACTAGGGCAATAATTACTAAAAGAATTAAAGAAGTCATGGCAACTTTGTTTCTGATTAATCTTCGTTTAACGTCTTGAAAGTACGTTAAAGATGGGGTGTTAATTGATTCGGATTCAGTGTCCAAGTTTGAAAGATCGTCACTAGCGAATTGGAACTGATCCTCAAGTGGTGGTAGGTTTTCAGCCATTATTCTTTACCTCCGTTTCCTAGTCTGATTCGTGGATCGATGATTCCGTAGAGAATATCGACAACTAAGATAATTACAACTAATAAGAATGAATAGAAGATTGTAAGTCCCATGATGGTTGGGTAATCGTTGGTCAAAATGGATTGAACGAACTGATTTCCGATTCCTGGGATTGAGAAGATGTTTTCTACTACCAGGGAACCGGTCATGATTGAGACGGCCATTGGTCCAACGATGGTAATTACTGGAATGAGCGAGTTTCGCAAGGCATGATGTGTAATCGTCTTGCGTTCTGAATCACCCTTAGCTTTAGCTAGTTCAATGTAGTCACTGTCTAAGACATCAACCATTTCAGTTCGCATGAATCGTGCCACGTTAGCGAGTGGAAAGGCCGCAAGTGCTAACGTCGGTAGGATACTGGAGCTGAAGTTCTGCCAGAGTGCTACGGGGAACCATTGCAATTTGTAACCGAAGTAGTACTGAAGAAGAACGGCTAGAACGAAACTTGGGATTGAGATTCCTAGAATTGAGATGAAGGTGGCACCTGAGTCAACCCAAGTGTTTTTCTTGATGGCAGCAACGGCTCCAAGAAGAATTCCCAGAACGGAACCAACGATCATGGCTTGGGTACCAATCTGCATTGAAGGTCCAATGTCATGAGCGATCAACTGGGTAACTGGTTGGTTGTTAAATTGAAATGAGGTTCCCAAGTTTCCGTGGAGTAAGTTTCCCATGTAGATTAGGTACTGATCCCAAAGTGGTTTATTTAATCCATACTTTTGGTTCATTATTGCAATTTGACTTGGCTGGAGTTTTGCCTGGTTCGAGTAAGGGGTACCGGGTAAAAATTTCATCAGGAAAAATGTCACTGAAGCAACAATGAATAAAGTGAGGATTAGGTAGAAAATTCGACGAATGATGTATTTTGTCATTTTGATTTACCTCTCTTTATTTCTTGTAGGCAGCTGCGAGATCGTAGTTCCCATTTGGTGACATGTTGTAATTCTTAACGTCATTTCTTGTAAGTGCTGCAGTGTTTAATTGATAAAGCGGAACGACTCCCTCTTGTTTGGTCAAGATCGTTTGGGCGTTTAAGAGGTTCTGCCAACGAGCCTGATAGTTCCCGGCATTTTTGTCAGAAGCTTCCTTGATTTGGTTATCAAATTCTTTGTTAGACCAGTGACCGTCATTCATGGCGCCACCAGTTTCAAAGAGGTTCAAGAAGGTAACTGGATCTGGGAAATCGGCGTTCCAAGCGGAGACAACCATGTCGAAATCACCACTCGTTGAACGTTGTAGACGGTTCTTGAATGGAACGTTAGCAAGGGTCACTTTCAATCCTGGTAATTTCTGTAGTTCGGCCTGTAAGAATTCTGATTGTTTAAGTGCAGAATCTGTGTCATCACTTAAAAGAGTTAAATTAAGATTCTTTTGACCAGTTTCCTTTAGACCTTCCGTCCAGAGCTGTTTTGCTAGTTTAGGATTGTAGTCGTTGTAACTAGCGTCTTGTTTACTCTGAGGTTCGTTTTCAAAGTCAGTCCCGGTCTGCTTGTTCCAAGTCATCTTGGAAGGAACGACACTAGCATCCGGGGTCGCCGTCTTACCTAAAACTTGATTAGAGAGAAGCTGGCGATTGATGGAATGACCAATAGCCTGTCTAATCTTGGTGTTTTTAAAGAACGGATCCTTCTTTTCATTCATTTCGATGTAGTAAGTGCTTGAAGTTGGATTAGTTGAGAAGTCTTTATTATTTTTCAATTGATTAGCAGAATCACCCGATAAGTCTTGGTATCTGTCAATCACATGACTGGCATATAAGTTGAGTCCGGTATTTGGATCTTTAACAACGTAATATTTGATGTTATTTAATTTGACATTATCTTTGTTCCAGTACGAATTATTCTTACTTTCGGTCCAAGCGGTGTTTCCAACCTGCCATTTGTCTAGTTTGAATGGTCCGTCAAATACCATTTCTTTGCTGTTTAATCCATACTTACTTCCAGCTTTTTCAACCACTTTTTGGTTCAGTGGAAGATATGACGCACCGGTTAAGAGGGAGTTAAAGTATGGAATTGGTTGCGATAGGTTAACCTGTAACTTATGCGGACCAATTGCTTTAACACCTAAGGTCTTTGGTGACGCCTTGCCGTTGGTGATTTTGTCAGCATTCTTAACTCCCTGGAAAATGTAGGAGTATTGAGAAGCCGTCTTAGGATCAACGATTCTTCTCCATGAGTAGACGAAGTCATAAGCGGTTACGGGGTCTCCATTTGACCATTTAGCGTTTCTCAGGTTGAAATTATACTGAGTTCCGCCCTTAGTCGGAGTCACAACCTTGGTAGCAATTCCGGGTTCAATCTTTCGACCGCTATATCTGTATAATCCTTCCATGGTGTTGGCTAAATTTTGGGCTCCAATAGTATCAGTAACGGTACTTGAATCCATGGTGGAAATAATATCTTTGGAATTAATCGCGAGATCCTTACTTCCAGACTTAGTACTTCCAGAAGAACAACCAGTAAGCACCAGTGCAAGTGCCGCACCGATGAATGCTACTGAAAATATCTTCTTGTGGTTCAAATGAAACACCTCCATGTTTGCTTTTTGTCGAATATACTCGCGTGTTTCACAAAAGTAAATATGAATTTTTATATTTTTATTAAGAAGTTTAATAAAGCCTTAAAATGGTTGAATTAATGTAAGCGTTTGTGTTTCTGTGATACGGGCAATAAAAGCTCGTTCATAATTAATGCCTTTTTTAATTAATGTCTTTCGTAATTTCATTCCTTGAATTCAGATAGAGAAATGTGAATGTAATGGCGTTACAAGTGATACAATACGAACAAGAAAAATATTAAGGAGTGATCATTTTGGATAAAAAAGCAATTAGTCCGCAAGACCTGGAATGGTATGAAAAGAGTTATGAAGACAAAGACGACAGTCTTGTCTTAGAACGTGCCGTTTCACACAACGGAATTAATAACAGTGCTGCCGACTACAAGGCCGACGAAAAGATGAAGCGAGTATTCTCCGTGGAAGTTCCCGAACAACACGTTGCTGATCAGAAGCAAAGTGGTAGATGTTGGATGTTTTCCGCGTTGAACACGATGCGTTTCAAGATCGCTGAAAACTACAAGGTTTCTCCTAAGTTTGAGTTGTCACAAAACTACGTTAACTTCTGGGACAAGTTTGAGAAGTCAAACTACTTTTTAGAAAACGTCATCAAGACAGCTGATCAACCACTTGGATCACGTAAGATTGATTTCTTAATGGAGACTCCTCAACAAGACGGTGGTCAATGGGACATGTTGTGCGCCATCATTGAGAAGTACGGAGTCGTTCCAAGCTCTACCATGGTTGAGACTTATAATAGTAATCGTTCCGACGAATTGAACCAGACTTTGAACCTGAAACTAAGACGCGACGCGGAAGTTTTGCGTAAAATGGTAAAGGATGGTTCCGCGGAAGAAAAATTGGAATCAACTAAGAGTGACATGTTAAATGATGTGTACCGCATCTTGGCATATTCACTTGGTCGTCCAACCAAGCGCTTTGATTTCGAGTACCGTGATACCGACAACAAGTACCACATGGACAAGAATCTGACTCCTAAAGAGTTCTTTGATAAGTACGTCAACATCAATTTAGAGGACTACGTTTCATTGATTAACTCACCAACTGATGACAAACCATTCAACGAAACTTACACCATTGAAATGCTTGGAAACGTCGTTGGTGGTCGTCAGGTAAAGCATTTGAACCTTCCCATTGATGAATTAAAGGATCTGGCCATCAAACAGTTGAAGAATGGAGAAGCTGTTTGGTTCGGTTGTGATGTTGTTCAGGATTCCGATCGTAAGAAAGGAATCATGGATACCCACTTGTACCACAAGGATGCTTTGTTTAGCACTGACTTGAAGATGAGCAAGGGTGCTCGTTTGGACTACAAGGAAAGCATGATGACTCACGCCATGGTCATTACTGGAGTTGACCTTGTTGACGACCAACCAACGAAATGGAAAGTTGAAAATAGTTGGGGTGAAAAAGTCGGCGACAAGGGTTACTTCGTCATGAGTGACGACTGGTTCAACGAATTCGTCTACCAGACGGTCATCAACAAGAAGTACATGTCAGACAAACAGCTTGAAGAACAAAAGCAGGCTCCAAAGATGTTGGAACCTTGGGACCCAATGGGTTCACTAGCTAGTTTTAAAAAATAATTAAGATTTGTATTGACAGATATTTTTCTGCGGATTAATATACTTACAACAAATTAAATATACGAGATGGAAAAGCTGAGTACCCGTTGAATTTTCTAAGAGAGTCTCTGGTTGGTGTGAAGAGGCGAGATGAATTCGGGGAATATGGACTTTTCAACATTTACTGGTGAGATTTTCGAACCGGCGACGGGGTTGCTACCGATATCAACGCAAGGCTCTTCTGGTTAAGACGTCGACCAGAGTAGTCTTTGAGGCGGTTGCTTGTGAGAGCAACCGTAAACCAAGGTGGTAACACGAAAGCATTCGTCCTTTTTAATTAAAGGGGACGGGTGCTTTTTTTATTTAATTTAATGGATTAGGCAACCAAATAAAATTAGGAAGTGGACATCATGAAAAGAAGTACGAAATGGATTATTGGAATTGTCATCGTTGTTGTCATTGTTGGATTAGGATGGTTTAGCTTTGCACATCATTCTGAGCAAAGTAAAAAGACCGTGAAGGTTGGATTAATGAGCGGGTCGAAGGCGGACGACAAGATTTGGGAATCCGTTGCTGAAACCGCCAAGAAGAAATACGGTGTGACCATTCAGTTTACTCACTTCACCGATTACACCCAACCCAACAAGGCGTTGACCCAACACGAAATTGATCTGAACTCGTTTCAGCACTACGCCTTCCTGGATAACTGGAACAAGCAGAATCATACCAACATCGTATCGGTTGGTAACACGTACATTGCGCCAATCCGACTCTATTCAAATAAGTACAAGAATGTAAAAGACATTCCCAATGGTGGAACGATTGCTCTACCAAATGACATTTCCAATGAAAGTCGTTCACTTTACCTCCTTAAGAATGCCGGCCTCATTACTTTGAAGGACAAGAAGGGTTTCTTAGGACTCAATGATATTGAAAAGAATCCGAAGAATTTGAAGTTCAAAGAAGTGGATGCTTCCCAGACTCCACGAGTCCTAAACAGTGTGGACGGTTCAATCGTTAACAACACCTACGCTGCTCCGGCTCACCTAAGTGAGAAACAAAGTATTTACGTTGAACCACTTAATAAGGACTCAAAGATTTGGGTTAACTTGATTGCCGCTAACAAGGATCAAAAGAATAACAAGAATTACCAAGACGTAGTTAAGGCCTTTCAGACTAAGAAAACTGAGCAGTTAGTTAAGAAGTACTATGGAAACACAGAAATTCCTGCTTGGAATCGTAAATTTTAGGAGGAACCAATGAGTAATAATATTGTTCAATTCAAGGACGTCTCAGTTACGTTCAAACAAAAAAAGAATGTAATTCACGCTGTTTCAGATGTAACGCTTGGGATTCCCAAGGGTGAGATCTTCGGGATTGCCGGATATTCCGGTGCCGGAAAGTCTACGTTAGTTCGGACCATTAACTTGTTACAAAAGCCCACCGATGGTGAGGTTGATGTGTTTGGAAAGACCTTCTATAAAAAAGAAGGGGATCACGTTTCATCCATTAGTACCAAAGATCTACGTGATGAACGACGTCAGATTGGAATGATTTTTCAGCACTTTAACCTCCTGGAAGAACAAAACGTCCAACGAAACGTGGAGTTCGGACTGAAGCACAGTGGTTTAAAGGAAAAAGAACGAGAGGCCAAGGCCAAGAAAATGCTCGATATCGTTGGATTAGGGGACTATTTAAAGGCCTATCCTTCCCAATTATCCGGTGGGCAACAGCAACGAGTTGCGATTGCTCGGGCACTTGCCAATGATCCGAAGATTTTGATTTCGGATGAAGCGACATCCGCACTTGATCCTAAGAATACCGATCAAATCTTGGACTTGCTGAAAGAATTAAATGAGAAATATGGTTTGACGATCATCCTGATTACCCATGAAATGGAAGCTATCAAGCGGATCTGTCAACAGGTTGCCATCATGAGTGATGGGAAAGTCGTTGACGTTGGTGATTTACTTGAAATCTTCGTTGATTCGAAGAATCCAACCACGAGAAAAATTGTTGGTAACAGTTTCAACGCCCTGGAAATCCTAAAGTCGATGAACATTGACGTGAATAAACGGAACTTGATTCAGCTGACCTACCTGTCGGCTGACATTACTGATCCCATCATCGTTAGTTTGTATGAGAAGTTCCACATTTCCGCTAGTATCATCTATAGTAATATCGAAAAACTAGGTGAACAAGTAGTTGGAACGTTGATCGTTGATTTACTCGGTGGTAAAGAGGATCAGGAAGCAGCGGTAAAGTACCTTGAGGGTCAAAACATCAAGGTCACTGAATTGAAGGAGGCAGAATAATGGGAGCTTGGTTTGCAACTCATTTTCCTAATGTAGTGTCACAGGGATTAAATGGTGAAGAAGGCTGGATCACAGCCGTTAATCAGACAATTTACATGACGTTTTGGTCAGCAATTTTTGGTGGAATTGCGGGGATTATTTTCGGAGTTTGTTTAGTAATATTTGCGGATAACGGAATTATGCCATGTCATCCACTGTTCTGGATCATTGATAAAGTCGTATCACTGTTCCGTGCCGTTCCATTTATCATCTTGCTGGCCTTCATTGCGCCTGTGACCCAAAAGATCGTTGGAACTCAGATCGGAACGACCGCTGCTTTGGTTCCATTGTCAGTCGGAGTCTTTCCGTTTTACGCACGGCAGGTTCAGGTCGCTCTTGAGAGTGTTGATCACGGAATCATTGAGTCAGCGGAATCACTGGGGGCCACAAACTGGGATTTAATCTTCGGCGTTTACCTCAGTGAAGCTCGTTCAGAGTTGATTCGGGTTTCAACCGTGACACTGATTAGTCTAGTTGGTTTGACCGCTATGGCCGGTGCCATCGGGGCTGGTGGTCTTGGTAACATGGCCATCTCTTACGGGTACAACCGATTCGCTAATGACACTACTTTGGTAGCAACGATCTTAGTTGTGATCATGGTTCTCATTATTCAAGTTGTTGGTGATGTTTGGGCTAAGTTCGCTAATCACGCTGATCAAGGCTAACAAATGATGATTTAAGGAAAGGTGTTTAAGGATGGAAAAAGCAGAGAAAATCAAAATTTTACAGGATTTGATTCAGATTAAATCCGTGAATGGTAATGAAATTGAGATCTCAGAATACTTGTCAAAACTACTGAAAAAGCATGGAATTGACAGTAAGATTTTTCCGTTTGGCGACGGCCGCGCAAACTTAATTGCGGAACTTGGGACTGGTGAGTCAGATCAGGTGCTGGCTTTAGAAGGCCATCAAGATACGGTGGCGGTTGCTCATCCGGAAAATTGGGAACACGATCCCTTTAAAGGTGAGATTGTGGGTGACAAGATCTATGGTCGTGGGGCTGCTGACATGAAGAGTGGTCTTGCTTCTGAAGTGATTGCGTTGTGTGAGTTAGCCGATAAGGGTCAAGTTCCGAACGGCACGATTCGTTTGATTGCTACATCAGGGGAAGAGTTTGGTGCTCCGGGCGCTTATAAGATCGAACCAAAGTACATTGACGACGTGGACGCCATGATTGTTGGTGAACCGTCTGATGGGGATGTAACCTACGCTCATTCGGGTAGTTTGAACTACCAGATTACGAGTACTGGGAAACCAGCCCACAGTTCCACTCCAGACCTTGGGTTGAACGCAATTACCGGTCTGGTGAAATACATCCAAGCTGAGCCAGGACTATTTGATGATCTACCCGTTGATCCCGTACTTGGTAAAGTCCAGCATAGTATCACGGTGATTAATGGTGGGGAACAGGTTAACATCATCCCTGGATCCGCTAGCTTGCTGGGAAATGTTCGTCCCACGCCTTCCTTTAACAACGATAACGTGATTGAATTAATCCAAACGGCCGTTGATAAAATCAACGATGAGACACCATATCATCTCGAATTCAAATTGATTCACAATTTCTATCCAATTGAAACTGATAAAAACAATTCCTTTGTGCAGGATGCTTATCAGGTTACTAAGAAAGATTACCATAATCATGATTCTGATCTGATCGTGAACAACGGTGCAACCGATGCCAGTGTTTACGTTCAGGAAAACGACCAGATGGCTGTGATCTTGTTGGGACCTGACAAGAATAATACGTCGCATCAAATTAATGAGTACACGACACTATCGAGTTATCTTGATACGATTGATGCTTATCAGGATATTGCGAATGATTTCTTTGCAAAGAAGTAAAAAATAAAGGCCTTGAACGGTGAGTTCAAGGCCTTTGTTGCGTATCTAGTATTTTTATATAATTATTTATATCTTAGAAAGCATCTTGAGTGCCTTTATTACCTTAGGGTTATCCGTTACCTTTTTATTAGCTTCTTCATTAATTCTTTTACGGTTTTTGGGATCCATTAAATGTTCTTGGATTCTTTGTAATTCTTTAACTTGTTTTTTAGATATTTTATTTTTCATAATTTCCTCAATTAATTTATTTCAATAAAAAAGAAGCCTCAACTGAGACTTCTTTTTTTATTATTTAAAATTACCATCTTAAGATAGCTGAAACTTTCTTGTCAGTTGGCATATCGCTAGCAGGCAATACGGTAACGTCACCATCAAGACCAAGAACAGTCAATGCTAATGAGTTTAACTCGTTAGCTGGACGTGAACCTTCGGAGTTGACTTCAACGTCTTCACCGTTGTCTTTGCTTTCAACGTAAGCATCTTGTTGGATGATTAGGTTAGCGATTCGGTCGTCGATAGCAGCCTTTAAGATTTGATCGTAGTCATCAGTGGTCTTCTTAGCACCGTCAGCTTTGTCGTAGACGTTCTTCATTGACTTCTCACCATCAGAAACGAAGTTATCGTGGATGGTTTGAGCAACTTCTTGAACGTTTTCGCCGGCATTCTTAACGGCAGCATCCATTTCAACGTGTTTGTCTTCAACCACGTATGGGTTATGAGTAGCACGGTTGAAACGACCTTCGTCTTCAGCGTTTGCAACAACTACTAATGGATTGTGATCTTTGTTTGAAACATGCTTTTGAACATATTTGTCAACAAGTTCGTAGTATTCGTGGGTGTCCCACTTAGCGCCATTCTTTCTAGGATCGTCCTGAGTTTCAGTCTCAGACTTATCAGAATCGAATGGATCTGGAGTGTCAGTATCATCATCAATGACGTTTAGGTCGTTAACGTGAAATACCTTGAAATCGTCACGTTGTAAGAACAACATGTCAAAATCAGGAACAAATTGGTATTGTCTTACGATTGGTAAGATTTGCAATCTGTCTGAGAATGAGAATGCGGTTTGTGGGGCATAATTCAATTGTGCAACTTCGATTGAATCGTTAGTTACATACATGATGATACCCTTAGCAATCGTTGACTTAGGTTGTAAAGTCTTTAAGTAGTTCTTAATTTGAAAATCGTAGGCGTTCCAAAGTTCTGGTTTGTATTGCTTTTGAAATGCTTTCTTAGCAGTGTCAACCAAACTGTTAATTTGGGTGTTATCTCTACGAGTATTGTCTTCCTTAGGATCCAAAGGAACAGTAATTGTTAAAACTGGGCCGTTGTCAGATTCCAAGTCAAGCAAGTTTTTGATTTGATCTTTTTTGTCATGCTTAGCCATGGTGAAAACCTCCATTAATAAATTGTTACTATACTCTACTATATTACCATTTTTACAACCAATTGGAAACGGATACCTCAATTAGAGTTTGTCAGTGACAAGCCGTTTGACCATGAAGTACACAATTAAGGCAAAAATAACAATGATGGCCAATAGAACCATTATTTTTTTGAAGCTTCCTTGAAGGATCGTATCACCACCAAGAGAGTATATAACCGAGATTGGTACACTTCCTAAAATGGTTGCGATCTTAACGTCCTTGCTAGTGAAACGCTCCTTATCTTGATTAGCCTGAAAGCTCACCAAGTAGGTGGGAATAATGGGAATTGAATATCCGATAATTAGACCCAATAGGGGATGCCTGAGATTCTTAAAATGCTGGGCGTACTTATTGTCCTTATACTTTTTACTCATTCCTTTAAATGAAGAAACGATTTTAGCGGTTCCAAGGTTGCCAGCCGATAGGCCGATGATGTTAATGATAATTCCAAACCATTTTCCAAAACAGATGCCGGAGATGACCCCGACTACCGCCACTGGTGCGCCAGGAATCAGTGTCAGAATGTATAAAAGGAAGATCAAGAGGACGGCATCCACTACACCATGATCACGAATTTCTTGGATGGCAGTACCACGGGTAGCTGGATTAAACATCATCTTAATCTCAGGCCAGTAGTCCATGAAAAGGATGTAGAAGAAGAGGACGGCAATGATAATCGCGAGATATTTTAGGATGTCCATACGGTGTTCTTTAATGAATTCAATGATGATAAAAGACTCCTCCAAGTGTTATAGCTATATCTTATAAGAAAATCAGCGTTACGTCTATTCTTTCTGAAAAAAAATAAACCAACCATTTTGGTTGGTTTATAAATTATTTTTCGGCGTGTTTTAAAACGTTTTGAGCGATAAACGAAGCGTACTTTGGTGTTCCTTGTACGTTAGGATGCGTCTGATCTTGATAGAGGTACTGGGGATGATTCTTAGCGTAATCATACCAGTCAATGACGTACAGGTTCTTATACTTCTTTTGTGCTTTATTTAAGAAGGAGTTGACCTGATTTTGCCATGGTTGAGTTGGAACGTATGTGTTAATCCAGAAGACGTGACGATTCTTGCCAGCAATCTCCATGTATTGCTTCATCGTCTGATCATTAATGGCTCCGTTGGTTCCAAGCCCAATGATGACGTTTTTACCAAGCAGACCCTGTTGTTCCAGACTCTTCATGATGGCAACGCCGTCTTGAGGATGACGTGAAGTTTCGGCATCAATGTAAAGTTTCGGGAAGATCTTTTGTAAATTATCTCGACCAGACAACATGACGGAATCACCAATGGCACTCCCAGAAAGATTTTGGGCCTCTTGAAGTTGGGGCTTAGTTAAGCCGTCCTTTTCGAGTTTCTTATTAACCTTGGTGTTTTTCGTTTTCTTGCCTGATTTAATCTCTTTAGCTAGTTTTTCGTTGTGTTGATCCTGTGACTTTGAATTCTTTTGGATCCGGTTAGCTAGTTGAGTGTGATTAGCCGCCTTGGGGTTAACCGTGGTGGACTGGAAAATTCCAACCGTTCCGATGGCAAGAACAACAATTGCGGCCATCTTTAAGATCAGGTGATGCTTGAAACATGAAATGATCCAGTTTTCAATCTCATCAAGACTCATCTTGCCAATGTGGAAGAGGGTCTTGAAGAAGTCGATAACACGGTGGTAATCGTATTTGGCGAGTGGCACCTCAATGAAGCGGTATGACAATTCTGAAATGACAATGATAATCGCAATTTCAATAATGGCATACAACCATTGATGATCGGCCACGTCCTTGAACTTGTCGGCAAAGAAGATAAAAACAGGGAACTGGTAAACATAGATTTCGTAACTCCGAGATCCAATCCAGTCAAATAACTTGTTGGTTAGGATGCGGTTCCAGTGGCTGTTAGGGTGAACAATGGCTAGCATTGCCATCACAGTGAAGATTGAGAACAAGGCCATTCCACCACGATATAAGAATGGTGATTGTGAGCCAGTTGTAAAGATGATCCAACCCATGCCAACCATTCCGACTAAACCAAAGACGTCCAGCAAAAACGATTTTTGTTGGTCATCATCCTTTTTCTGGTTGCTGGGCCAAAAGACAGCTAGAGCAGCCCCAAAGAGGATTGAGAACATCCGGGTATCAGTTCCATAGTAAACTCGACTTGGATCCTTGCCTGGTTGATATAAGACAGCCATGAGGATCACTGATAGGGCTGAAAGTGCAATCGCCATGAAAAAGATCGGATGTTTATTACCGTGAAATTTTTTAAGTAAGAAGTATGCAATCAAGGGCCAGATTAAGTAAAATTGACCTTCAATTGCAAGGGTCCAAAGGTGGGTAAATGGAGACGCACTTCCCGCAAAATTCTGAAAGTACGATTGGCCATTCATAATTTCCCACCAGTTATACACGTAGGCTAGGTTAGATACGACACTCTGCCATAGATTCGCAAGTAGATTGCGTTGAAATAATGTTATGTAGGCAGCAGTTGCAAATAACATTGTAATGAGCGTCGGGTAGAGACGTTTGAGTCGCTTTTGCCAAAAGAATCCGTAACGGAAGTGATCCGTGGCGTGATACTCACTGATAAGATGATCAGTGATAAGGTAACCTGACAGCGTCAAAAACACCGGTACTCCTAGGTATCCACCCGTAAAGACGCTAGGTGATAGATGATACAAAATGACACAGATAACGGCGAGTGCCCGTAAGCCGGTGAAGCCGGTAATAAACCGACGTTTTGGAGTTTTATTATTCATATTATTGGATCCTTGAAATTAATTTATTTATTAGTATACTTCTTCACAACATTGAAAAGTCTAGCACTCTAAAGCCGCACTGTATATGGCTTTCAGCAAATCTTAAGAAATAAATCAGAGTACAAAAAAGACCCATCATCATTGATGGGTCTCTTTTAGAATTAAACTAATTTAATTAGTCACCACTAGCAAATTTGGTTTTGTCAGTGTTCTTAGTGATTTCGATGGTGTCTTTTCTAAGGTCAGCCTTAAGATGTTTAACATCTTGGTGATCCAAGTAGTACATCGCAATCTTATCTCTTAATTGTTGTTCGATTACTCGACGTAATGGACGAGCACCCATGGCTTCATCGTAACCTTGGTCCATCAACCATTTCTTAGCATCTGGAGTTACGTAAAGTTCCATGTCTTTTTGAGCTAAGGTGTCGTTTAAGTTACCGATCATAAGATCAACAATCTTGCTTAAGTCTTCCTTAGTCAAGTGTGAGAATTCAACGATTGCATTGAATCGGTTCAAGAATTCAGGTCTGAAGTATGGAGCCAAACGGTCCATAATTGACATATCCTTCTTGTTGTTCTTGCTCATTGAATCGTTACCGAATCCGGCATTTGAAGTAGCAATGATAACAGTGTTCTTAAAGTCAACCACGTTACCTTGACCATCAGTCAAACGACCATCATCCATAACTTGAAGTAATAGGGTAATTACTTGTGGGTTAGCTTTTTCAATTTCATCAAGCAATACGATTGAGTATGGGTTTCTTCTTACTTGTTCAGTAAGGGTATTACCATTGTCACCGTAACCAACGTAACCAGCTGAAGTACCAATTAATTTAGATACAGCAGTTACATCTTGGTATTCTGACATATCAAGTCTGATGATTGAGTTTTCATCGTTGAACATGTCTTTAGCTAATTGCTTAACTAATTCGGTTTTACCAACACCAGTAGGTCCAACGAATAAGAATGAACCGATTGGACGATTACCTTCGTCAAAACCAGCACGGTTTCTACGAATAGCGTTAACAACTAAGTCAACAGCTTGGTCTTGTCCAATAACACGACCCTTAAGTCTAGTATCCATGCCTTTCAATCTTTCAAGATCGTTAGCACTCATTTGTGAAACTGGAATACCAGTTAATCGTTCAACTGAGGCAGCAATGTCAGATACTTTGGCAACTGGACGTTCAGTGTTAGTGTCGTCACTCTTAAGTTTCTTTTGGATGTCTTCGATCTTAGTCTTAGCTTTGGCAGCATCTTCATACTTTTCAGCCTTAGCAGCATCCTCTTTTTCTTTCTTAGCAGCCTTTAATTCACTTTCAAGGGTAACCTTGTCAGTAACAGGGTGTTTTGCAGCTAAGTGAGCAGCAGTCATATCGATCAAGTCAATTGCCTTGTCAGGTAATGAACGTTGAGGGATGTATTGAACAGAGTAGTCAACAGCAGCTTTTAGAACATCGTCAGGTAATGTAACTTGGTGATGGTCTTCGTAAGCCTTCTTGATACCCTTTAAGATTTCAAGTGTGGTTGCTTTGCTTGGAGCGTTAACAGTAACATCATTGAAACGACGTGCAAGAGCAGAGTCTTTCATGATGGTGTTTCTGTATTCGTCTTGAGTAGTAGCACCGATAACTGAGATCTCACCACGGCTCAAAGCTGGTTTGATCATGTCGGCTAAACCTTTGCTTCCAGATTCGTCACCTGAAGCACCGGCACCAACAATTTGATGAATTTCATCAAAGAATAAGATAACGTTTTTACGTTCTTCAACTTCTTTGATTAATTTTTGAATGTTCTCTTCATATGCACCACGGTATTGAGTGCCAGCTTCAAGAGAAGATAAGTCGATTGAGATAATCTGCTTGTCTTTGATAGCACCAGGAACGTCGCCCTTAACGATCTTTTGAGCTAAACCTTCAACGATGGCAGTTTTACCAACACCAGCGTCACCTACTAAGATCGGGTTATTCTTGATACGACGACTCAAAATTTCAGCTGTTTCTTGAATTTCTTTGTCACGTCCAATAACTGGGTCAAGTAAACCTTGTTTAGCTTCATCAGTTAGGTTACGACCAACTTTGTCCAAGTAGCTTTCAGCTTTCTTTTGTTGCTTGGCGTTGCCGCCACCGTTTTGACCGCCACGGCCAGGAATTTGACCTGATTTTCTCATTGCTTCAACTTCTTCAGGTGTCAGTTCGTGACCGTTAACAACGTAACGAGCATTAGGGTTATTTTGACCCATGCCACCACCTAATAGACTATTAAATAAATCATCCATTCCGTTTCCGAATGGATCATTTCCAAAATTGTCTGCCATATGCAATTCCTTCTTTCCCTATTTTCACCACTTGGTGATTTTATGACTATTTAAGATAACAGGAACTTATCTCTAGTTCCAATTTCAATTATACCAGTTATGGGTCGGATGCATAGTATTTTGCTCATGTTTGGTGAAATTGGTCAGTATTGGTCAGACTACTTTCCATAAGTAGTGCTAATTTCCAAGATTTTTAATTTATAATTTACTTCTGGGGCTTTGACTGAAATGGTCTCGCCAACCTGATGATGTAAAAGTGATTTGCCAAGCGGGGAATCATAGAAGATTTTATTTTCTTCAAGTTTAGAGAACTCCGCTTCTTGTTTTCCAACAATAATGAAGGAATCGGAATCGCCGTCTTCTAAAAACTTAACTTTAACCTTACTTCCAATGCCAACTTGATCACTTTTTGGGCTTGAAACCACTTCCGCATACTGTTCCTGCTTACGAAAGTATCGCAATCGGTTTTCGAGCTGGTGAAGTTCTCTTTTGGAAGTGCTGTACTCAGCATTTTCAGAACGGTCACCTAACGCAGCAGCGTCGTGAAGTGCTTGGATTTTCCCTGGCCGATTTTTTTCAAGCGTTTTGATTTCATCTTGAATTTGTTGATAGCCGTGCTTTGTCATTTTATTAAAATACGTAGCCAACTTGATCACCTCCGTCTTTTTTTCGTCCAAATTTTACCATAATTATGGTAGTAAAAAGCCCACATTTCCCATTTAAAGTTTGATTAGTAGCGCTCTTATGATATTATTACACTATGATTAATTCCAAATTGATTTCATTTTAACTAAGGAGAAATAATATGAGAAGCCGTCACATGGAGAAGAAATCTCATAAGACTCGTAACATCATTATTCTAGTAGTGATTGTGGTTGTTGCCATTGTTTTGGCATTTCTAGGATATGGTGCTTACAAGTACAAATCTGCTTCAAATCAAATTAATAAAGCTTATAAGAGTGCTGGCATCAAGAAAACAAGGGATACTGATGCCCTATTAAATCACAGAAAACCAGTTTCAATTCTGTTACTTGGAACCGATACTGGAGCCCTTGATCGAAATTATAAGGGTCGAACCGATACCATTATGGTTGCTACCCTTAATCCCGAGACCAAGAAGATGACGTTAACTAGTATTCCTCGTGATACTGCCGTTAACATTCCTGGATATCCACAGGATTCACCATCTAAGATTAATGCAGCTTACACCTATGGAAGTGCTGGAACCGCAATTAAGACGGTTGAAAAGTTATTAAACGTGCCGATTGATTTTTATGCCCTCATTAATATGGGTGGTTTAAAGGAAATTGTGGACCAAGTTGGTGGAGTAACCATTACGCCAACACTGTCATTTAGTTACGAAGGCTACACCTTTAAGAAAGGTCAACCAACTAAGATGGACGGAAAAGAAGCACTATCGTATTCTCGGATGAGATATGACGATCCTGCCGGTGACTATGGTAGAACCATGCGTCAACGTCAGATTCTACAAGCCATTGCAGGTAAGGGTGCTTCGGTATCACAATTGATGAACAACGACTTCATTAGTTCCATTGCCAAATCCAGTCAAACAGACTTAAGTTCAAGTGATTTGACGAAACTTGCAGCAGGGTACCGTGAACACGGTGACTTTGTTGACAATCATTTACAGGGTGAGAACCAGATGATTGCGAACTCAGCAATGCAAGTTCCAACGGAAAGTCAACTGCAGCAGACGACTAACTTCATTCGAAAGAATCTTGGTTTACCTGCCGCAAAGACTGGAAGCGCAGCTTATCACTAGATTTAAATAGAAACACGATGTTCTCCTGAGTGTATGAGGAGAACATTTTGGCGTAAAAGGGTAATTAGAACTAAGGATGAAGGAGTCATGATGCATGGAAGAGAACATAAAGAGAAAGACGATCTGGCTTGACCCTAAAAAAGTCCAAGATCGCCCCGTCTACTTCACGTGTAAAAGAATATTTGACATTATTGCCAGTTCCCTTGGACTTATTCTATTAAGTCCTTTATTCCTAGTGCTTAGTATTTTAATTAAGTGTGATGGATCTCATGGGAAGGTCTTTTATACGCAAGAACGAGTTGGATGCAACGGGGACATTTTCAAGATGTATAAGTTCCGCTCAATGATTCCCAATGCTGACCAAAAATTAGCTGAACTTAAGAAATTTAATGAGGTTGATGGAGCCATGTTTAAGATGAAAGACGACCCACGAGTTACCCGAGTTGGTCGTTTTATTCGAAAATATAGTTTAGATGAACTCCCTCAGTTGGTAAACGTCTTGATTGGTGAGATGTCACTAGTGGGGCCACGTCCACCACTTCCAAAAGAAGTGGCCGAATACACGGAATATGATCGCCAACGCTTATTAGTTAAACCGGGTTGCACTGGCTTGTGGCAGGTAACGGGGCGTAATAACGTTGGTTTTGATGACATGGTTTATTTAGATATTGTTTATATTATGAATAGTGGTTTCTGGTTTGATCTTAAGATTATATGTAAGACGGTTCAGATTATGGTCGTACCAAATGCGGCATATTAAAGGGGTTTAAGAATGAAAATTGCAATTTTGGTAGCAGCCCATAAGGATGCTCCCATGCCAAAGGATCGAAGTTTATACCTACCGGTTCTGGTTGGGGCCGATAAGAACTACCACGGTCAGAAGGGCTTTCAACTTGATAATCAGGGCGAAAACATTTCAGCTAAGAACCCCAACTATAATGAACTAACTGCCATCTACTGGGCCTGGAAGAATTTACACAATGTGGATGCCATTGGACTTGTTCACTATCGCCGACTCTTTAGTAAACACCTTGATCGGTCACTTGATAAGGTTTTGACTCAAAAGCAGATTGAGGAAATGCTTGAAAAAGCACCAGTGATCTTACCCCGTAAGCGTTATTATGTGGTGGAAACGATCTATTCTCATTATGTTCATTCTCACTACAAGGAGCCCTTGGAAGAGACACGGAAGGTAATTTCTGCGGTTGATCCAGATTACCTAGGAAGTTTTGATAAGGTTATGCATCGTCGTTCAGCTCATATGTTTAACATGTTTATTATGAAGACAAACTACTTCGATGACTACTGCAAATGGCTTTTTAACATTCTGTTTAACGTTGAAAAGCGGATCGACATTTCAAACTATTCGGTTCAAGAAGCACGAGTTTTTGGCTATCTATCTGAAGTTTTGATGGATGTCTGGATTGACAAAAATCACGTTAAATACACTGAATGTAACTGGATTCAGATCGGCGACCGTCACCTCGTTAAGAAGGCGTGGGGATTTGTGAAACGGAAATTTTCCAGTAACGTTGGAAAAGACGAGACACACTACTAGAAAGAGGATTCATTAATGACTAACTATGACATTAGTATTATCATGCCAAGCTTTAATTCAGAAAAATCAATTGGCAAAGCAATTGATTCAATCTTTAATCAAGAAACTGATTTTAGTTTTGAGCTTTTGGTTATTGATGATGGGTCCTCTGATGACACTGTGAATATTATCAAGTCACGGATGCTCCAAAACAAGAGCATCCAACTTTTTTATACTGATCATAAGTACCAGGCCGAAGCCAGAAATCAAGGCATCAAGCATGCCTCTGGGAAATACATCATGTTTTCTGACGATGATGATGAGTATTTGCCGGGATACATCCAAGCTATGGGAGAGAAAATTAAAGATATGCAGTTAGTGATTGCGGGAATTGAGAAGCAGTTTCCTAATGGTCGAGTTGAGGTTGAGGACCAGTCAGTTATGGAATCTGCTACTAGTGACGATCAATTACTTGGTGATTATCTTACTAAAAATCAAGAAATGGATGTTGGCTTGTGGAATAAGATTTTTGTTAAAAAAATTATTGATGATAATCACATTCTGATGAGTAACAAGAACTTTTTTGAGGATAGTCTGTTTGTCCTTCAATATCTGTTAGCGATTAACTGGGAACAGATTGGCTATGTTAACCAGCCAATGTACCTGTTAAATAAGCATGAGGGATCAACGACTAATACATACGATCCTAAGTTGTTGGACAAGTGCAATGAGTATATTGATAAGGTAAGTAAGTTAATTGCTAATCGACCTGAGTTAGAGAAGTATTTTAGAAGCTTCAAAGCACGAATTGACTTGTTTTATGTTCACCGTAATATTTTGAATAATCCGAAGTGGGATGTGCAAGATCAGCGCTTAATTCTGCGTCCCTTGATTAATTCATCATATCTGAAGGAGCTCAGCAAAAAGTATGTAATTGCGATTATGCTGGCGTTCATGATGCCTAAAACTTACATTAAGTTGTATTCAAAACGAAAGTGAGGATCAGATTTGAATCTAAAATCCTTTATGTACAAGGCATTTAACGATGCAGTCTACATCCCAATTTATCAAATTAAATATAAACGACAGTTTCAGACTTTAAAAATTAAATCAATTGAACAAACGATTGATGCGATTACGAAGGATCACATTTCTCTTAGTCGTTTTGGTGACGGTGAGTTCAAATGGATCAACATGACTGGGCAAGAGTCTTTTGAACATGATTCAAAAGAACTGAGTCAACGACTTTTAGAGGTTCTTCATTTTAATTTAAAGCGACATGGAATTGGATTACCACAGGCCTTTAAAAATCCTGATATCATGAACGCCAATAAGTATTGGGAACGTGAAATGGGGAAGTACGGTAAACAATGGCTTTCTGATTTAGATTTTTCTAAAATGTACTTCAACACTAGTGTGACGCGTCCCTACATGGATTTGAAGGACAAGAAAATTGCTAAGTACGTTTTTGATGAATTTAAAAAGTACATTTCAAATAAAAGTATCTTAGTAATTGAAGGTGATCAGACCCATTTTGGTGGGGGGAACGATCTGTTAAGTAGTGCCAGCAGTGTGATGAGACTAGAATGTCCTAGTCACAATGCCTTTGAGCAGTATAAAACAATTTTAGGTCAAGCTAAGCATGCCATCTTAAATGAAGATCCAGATTTAGTTCTGGCTGCGTTAGGACCAACCGCCACCATTCTCTCGTATGATTTAACTAAGATTTTAAACAAACAGGTACTTGATATCGGACATTTTGATGTAGAGTATACTTGGTTCTTAAATGGTGATAAAAAAAGAACTAAAATTAATGGCAAGGCTGTTAATGAAGTGAAAAATAATTAAATTGATCAATGTATCGTACCCGCAAACTGTAGGAGTAGATGTTAATGAGCAAAATTAATAACCAGCAATGGTTTAAAATTGTAAATTATGTGTTTATATTTTTCTTAGTGTTGAGTTGTAAGAGTGTGTTTTGGGTCTCAACTTTTCCAGCTTTTAAAATTGTTAAAGTTGGGGCATTCTTTTTACCCTTGTTAATCGTTTTGGGATATGCTTTTTATTATCGTGACACCGTTGTAGAACAATTTAAAAAAATTATGATGCCCTTAATTATTTTCATTGTGTTCATTAGTGTTTTTTTAATATTCAATTTCTTGATTTATCATTACTCATTACCTAGAATTGGATTCTTTTGTTTATATTTACCAATTATTCTTTATTTATACAGTTGTATTGTGATTCATAAAAAGCAGGATGTAATTGTTTATTTTATCAATATTGTTTCCTTCTTATCAGTAATTTCATTATTCTTTTGGTTGCTTTCTGAGTTTGATATACCCACCAATACCGAATTTGTTGCTCAATGGGGACATGACATCAAAGTTCCTGGTTACCTTATCTTTCAATTTATACCACAGGGTGCTGTCCCGTTTTTAGGAATTAATATAGTGCGAAACACAGGGTTGTTCATTGAAGCTCCTATGTTCTCATTTGTTCTATCAAGTGCAATTATATTTAGTCTGTTTTTATGCCCAGACCTTAAGCAGAGAAAATCGAAGTTATTAATTCTTTATGTAACAATTATTACTACTACTTCTACAACTGGAATTATAATTTCATTATTATCATTAGTTATTTATATTTTTGCGGTAGAATGGAAAAAGATTGTCAAAAATGTGTCAAGAATTGATCGGTATGCTATTGGATTAGTTTTAATTGCTTTTGCTGGTTGTTTTGCTGGATTTGCGATTTCTAGTAAAATGCAATCAATGAAAGGATCCACTACCGTTAGAAGTAATGATATTATGGCTGGTTTTCATGCCTTTATGCTTCATCCCATTATCGGAAATGGGATCGGGAACTTTGATATACTGAAGAAATTCATGCTTGCATCTCGATTAAAGCAAGGCGGAAATGATGGTTTTTCTGCTGGATTGATGCAAGTACTTGCTTATGGCGGAATTGCATTGTTGCTTGTATATCTAGTTCCACTGATTTTTTCTATTATCAAAAGAGACTTAAATACAACAATTGTATCTTCATTATTGCTTGTACTATTATTCTTTACTATTGTTAATGAAGTAGAATTATACTTCTTTTTATCAATTTACCTAGTGAGTTATTTATACCTTACAGGTGGTAAACAAAACAATTTAAGTGGGGCACGTCCCAATAAACTATTACATTTTGGAGGATAACATGACTGATTATTTAGTGGTTGGTTCAGGATTATTTGGATCAACGTTTGCGTACGAAGCTGCCAAACGTGGTAATCACGTTGAGGTAATTGAAAAGCGAGACCACGTTGGTGGTAACATCTATACAAAAGAAGTAGAGGGAATCCAGGTTCATGAATATGGGGCTCATATTTTCCATACCAAGATGAAGGACATCTGGGACTATGTGCACCAGTTTGCCGACTTTAACAACTACGTTAATAGCCCAATTGCCAATTATCATGGCGAGATCTACAACATGCCGTTCAACATGAACACCTTTAACAAGTTGTGGGGTGTCAGGACTCCAGCAGAAGCTAAGGCTAAGATTGAGGAACAGAAACGGGATGCTAACATCCCAGATAAACCAACTAATCTTGAAGAACAAGCTATTTCGTTGGTTGGACCTGATTTATACGAAAAATTAGTTAAAGGTTACACCGAAAAACAGTGGGGAAGAAAGGCAACTGATCTTCCAGCTTTCATCATTAGAAGAATTCCCGTTCGTTTCATTTATGACAATAACTACTTCAGTGATCCATACCAGGGAATCCCAATCGGTGGCTACACCCAAATCATTGAAAAGATGCTTGCTAGTGACTTAATTGACGTTAAAACCAATACTGATTTCTTTGATAAGAAGGATGAATACTTAAAATCTGGCAAACGGATTATCTTTACTGGAATGATCGATCAGTTCTTTGACTATCAATTGGGTGCGCTTGAGTACCGAAGCTTGAAGTTTGATACTGAAGTTAAAGACGTTGATAATTATCAGGGGAATGCCGTTGTCAATTACACGGACGCTGAAACTCCTTACACCAGAGTGATTGAACACAAACACTTTGAGTTTGGTAAGGGTAACAAACATAAGACGGTTATAACTCATGAATATCCAAAGACTTGGCATCGTGGGGATGAGCCTTATTATCCAATCGATGACAAGAAGAACCGTTCTTTGTACAAAAAATACGCAGAATTAGCTGCAAAAGATGTGCCTAATGTATTTTTCGGTGGCCGCTTGGGTCAGTACCGATACTACAACATGGATCAGGCCATCATGTCAGCTTTGAGATTAGTTAAAAACGAATTTGGTGAATAAATTTGGGTAAAGTAATTAAGAACTATTTGTATAATGCGTCCTATCAACTATTTGTGTTGATAGTTCCTTTAATAACGACACCTTATTTAGCTCGTGTGCTAGGACCACAAGGGGTCGGAATTAATGCTTATACGAATTCAATTATTCAATATTTCATTATTTTTGGAAGTGTTGGGGTTGCTCTATACGGAAATCGTCAGATTGCGTACGTGCGCAACAATAAGCAGAAATTGACTAACACTTTTTATGAAATCTTCTTTATGCGAATGGTAACAATCGGTGTCGCGTACATTGCCTTCTTTATTTTTCTGGCATTTGCACATCGGTTTCATAGTTATTACATTGCTCAATCCTTTTCACTACTCGCTGCGGCTTTTGATATTTCTTGGTTCTTTCAAGGAGTTGAGAACTTTGGCGTGACCGTTTTAAGAAATTTTATTGTTAAAATCATTACGCTTTTCAGTATTTTTGCGTTCGTCAAGTCATACAATGACTTGTGGTTATACATATTTATACTGTCCATGTCGCTTTTAATCGGGAATTTAACTTTGTTTCCAAGTTTGAGAAGATATTTGGGAAAGGTTGATTGGAAAAACTTTCACTGGTTTAGGCACTTTTGGCCGTCGATGGTGCTTTTTGTTCCGGAGATTGCCACTCAGATTTATCTGGTTGTTAATAAGACCATGCTGGGTGCCATGACATCCGTCACTGCGGCAGGATATTTTGATCAGTCTGATAAGATCGTAAAATTGTCGCTGGCAGTTGTTACCGCAACCGGAACCGTGATGCTTCCCCACGTGGCAAATGCATTTATGCAAGGGAAACACGAGAAGGTTAAGGACTACTTGTATCAAAGTTTTGAGTTCGTTACTGCCTTGTCAATTCCAATTGCGTTTGGGATTGCGGCAGTTTCCCCCAGCTTTGTGCCATTGTTCTTTGGTACCAAGTTTATGGCTGTTGTACCGTTGATGATGATTGAGTCAATCGTGGTGGTTATGATTGCATGGAGTAATGCGATTGGGGTTCAGTATCTGGTTCCTACCAATCAGAACAAAGCCTACAATTATTCCGTTATTATTGGTGCTATTATTAACATTGTAGCCAATGTTCCTTTGATTTTACTGTGGGGAGCAGTTGGAACTGCCGTTGCAACGGTTCTTTCTGAGGCTTCGGTGACTGGAATTCAACTATATGCCGTTAAGGACGAGATTGATTTTAGAAAGTTGTATCATGGATTCTTTAAGTACTTCGTCGCGGGTCTTTTGATGTTTGCCATCGTATTTGTACTCGATGCAACTTTAAGAGTTAAGTGGATTGATTTGATCATTGAGGTATTTCTTGGAATCATTGTGTATACGGTATTGATTTTCGTTCTGAAGACTAAAGTGTCTAAAGATGTAATTACTATTATCAAAAAGAAGTTTTAATTTAAAACATTAAGAGGTTATGAGTCAATGAAAATTGCGTTTGTCAGTGAGGATAAACTAAATGATGTTTCCGTTTGGTCTGGGACTACCAGTAATATTTACGATGTCATTGCCAAACGAAATGAAGTTGTTTCAGTGCGCCCATCTGGCATTAAGCTGTTTTTTGGAAAAGTAATTCGTAAATTTACAAAATGGTTTAAATTACCCGATCTGGAGGCATTTTCTGATGAATGGATTGCCAAAGTTGAAGGCAAGTCATTAAGCCAAAAATTAAAAAGTCATTCAGACGTTGATTTTATTTTTGTGGCCGCTGAAGATAATTTAATCGAATTTCTTCATACTGACATTCCAATTGTTTTTTTAAATGATGCAACTTTTAACGAGATGATTAACTACTATTGGTTCCATTTGACGAAACAACAGATCAGTATTCATACCCGAATGGATCAAACGACTCTTGATAAGTCAGCATTGATTTTGATGGCGAGTGAATGGGCTAAGCATGATGCAGTGCAAACCTATGGCATTAACGAAAATAAGGTTAAAGTCTTGCCGTTTGGCGCTAATTTACCCGATAAATTTGTTCCTCATCAACTAGAGGCTGATGATAAGGTGAAGTTATTATTTGTTGGGGTCGAGTGGGAACGAAAGGGAATGGACGTCATCTGTTCCATGATGGATAAATTAAATGAGAAGTATCCTCATCAATTTGAAATTAATGTTATTGGACTAAACGGTCTGGATGATCAGAGATTTCCCGACAACATTAAGTTTCATGGATTCGTTTCTAAACACACTGACGCTGGTTTAGACAAGATGATTAAGCTTTATAATGAAAGTGACGTCTTTGTACTGCCCACTAAAGCAGAGTGTGCGGGCATTGCATTTGCTGAAGCAGCCGAATATGGTCTGCCGTCCATCACGTACGATACTGGTGGAATTGGGACTTACGTAATTAATGATTACAGTGGCTATCGGTTAAATAGATCGGCAACAGCCATGGATTTTGCTGACACAGTTAGTGATTTGACGAATGATTATGAGAAATTGGTTAAGATGTCAAAAAATGCGCGTAAATTGTATAAAACGAAGTTAAATTGGGATGCCTGGGAACATGGCTTTAATAAATTGACCCATAAATTTGATAATTAGGTGGAATTTAAAGGAGTTTAGTGGAACTGATGAAAAAATTGATTATTGATGTGGTCCGTTCGAAGGCTAACGATGGAATTGGTAAGCCCAAAGAAGACATTAATGAAGTCCTTGAAAACGATTATGGTTTTCAGATGGCTTACTTAAAACAATTCAAATATGGCAAGTTTGATCGCCATTTTTTGATCAATTATCGAATCAACAAACTTGATAAATATCACTTAAAATCAACTGATGTAATTGTCATTCAATACCCCATTTACTCTGGAAAACAATTTGAAGAGACCCTTTTAAGATATCTCAATGATCGACGAGTTAAGACGGTGGCTGTCATTCACGACATCGATTCGTTACGTTTTCCTAATAGTACTTTCAAAACGGTCAAAGATGAGGCCGAGTTTTTAAATAACTTTACAGCGGTGATTTCACCCAATAGCACCATGTCAGATACACTGAAGGAAAATGGCTTAAACGTTCCGTGTGTTGACCTTGAAATTTTTGATTACTTTTCTGATGTTCATAGTAAAAAGAATGGGATTAAGTACAAGGATGAGATCACCTTCGCTGGGAATTTGAATAAATCGGTTTTCTTAAAATATTTAGAAGTTCCTGAGGACATTCGATTTGAGGTCTTTGGTAATATTGATGATCCAGAAACGTTAAATTCTTCCTTGAGGTACATGGGAAGCGTCTCTCCAGATGTGTTATCGAAAAAGTTAGGCCATGGTTATGGACTAGTATGGGATGGCAACAGTGTGGATAGTATGGACGGTAAGATTGGTGACTATTTACGATACAACAATCCTTACAAGGCTTCGTCCTATTTGAGCGCTGGCATGCCCGTGATTGTCTGGGAGGAGTCAGCAATCGCTAAATTCGTTGAAGAACATCATGTTGGATTAGCGGTGGATTCAATCGCTGACTTGGCAATGTCTTTGAAACGAGTAACTGATGGTGAATTCAATCAAATGGTCGATAATGCTCATGCAATTTCGGCGAAGTTACACGATGGTTTTTACACTAAACAGGCTTTTGATAGGGTATTTGATGAAATTAAATAAAACAAATCAAAAACGACGTGTTAATCTATTAGTTAATATTAACTAATGACTATCACGTCGTTATTTTTTTAGGAGTGATTATATGAGAAAAGTTTTAGTGCTTGGATCGAGTGGACAACTAGGTCGTGAACTATCCGATCTTTTAAACGAACAAAAAATTGAATTTGAGGCTCCATCTTCAAAAGAGGTTGATGTAACTGATCAAAATGGGGTCATGAAGTACTTTAAAGATCATCAACCAGAGGTGGTTTTTGATTGTGTTGGTTACACGAACATTGCGGGTGCTGAAGAAGAGCCCGGAAAGACAATCAATCAGAACGTTAATTTTCTTGGAACCCAGTACGTTGCTTTGGCTGCAAGAGATGTGGACGCGACATTGGTCCACATCAGTACGAATCGTGTTTTTGATGGAAATGACAATTCTAAACCGCATAAGACGACGGACATCCCCACTCCAATTAGTGAATACGGTAAGCAGAAACGCATGGCAGAACGTGCCATCGAAGAGATTAGTACAAAATACTATACAATTCGAACGGCAAATCTATTTGGTAAAGATGGCAGTAAGTTAGTAAGTAAATTACTTGAATCTACTGAAGATGATGAAATTAAACTTAATAATACTCAATCAATACAGGTGACTTCCACGAGTACATTAGCCAAGTTTATGCTTTTGGTGATCCAAAATGATTTACCATATGGGATGTATCATTTAACGAATGAAGAAATAATTACTCCATATGAGTTTGTAAAGAGAATTCTAAGAAATAAAGATTTAAAAATCACAGGTGCTAATTATAGGTATAATATATATAATGTATTGTTAGATTTAAATAATAATTATTTCCTAAATAAATGAAATTATTCAAAAACAAACTATATATTATTGAATTATTTAAGATAGATAATGCTAATTATTGGTGCTTTAAGTAAGTTTCTAATGCTATGATTAAGTTTGAAAAGTAATATTGTTGAACAGTATCAGTTTGTTCATTATTTTTATTTTTCATTTTAATTAATAATTTATTTTTATTGCATGTAATGCTCTTTTTGGGGTTACTATTATCTATTTGTTCATTTACATAATTTGTTAACCGAATGCATTTATTAGTTTTGGTCATTAGTTCATCCTCAATAATTTTTGTGTTTCCCATTAAAAAATCAATTATATAGTCAACGGATATATTATGTCTCGAATTAATTGATGTTCCATTTAATATAGCAATAAATAAATTCTTATCTTGCTTTTTTGATAAATTTTTTATTAGTGATTTTATTTCCATCTTTATTTCCACATAATTATTATCTTTATAATTACCATCTGCTAACCTATCATTTTCCATACTTAAATTATCTAATTCATAAAGATTATTTTTCTTCATTTTATTGAACAATTTTGATTTTAATGCATTGACCTTATTTAGATTTATTGAAGGTAATTTTGCTTTTCGTATAAATTTAAATCTCCAAAATATTTTTAATAAAATAGATGATGATAAAGTAATATCAATTTGTACGATATTTATAATTTTATTTTCTAATTTTTTTAAGTCATAATCGGATATATAAGGGCCTATTATAAAATTATTTATAATTTCCATATCGGGACCAAAAAACATGGCATTTATGTTTTTTAAGTATTCATTAACATTAAATATTCCTTTAATGACTTCATTTAAAATTTCTTCTGTTAGCATGAAATTATTTTTAAATTCGCGATTGGCATTTTCAACATAAGATTCTAAGAATTCTAATGGTTTTAAATAGTTATCTAAATCTTTTAAAGTTCTTTCTAATTTGTTACTTCTATCTGGATTGTCTTCAAGTTCTACTTGATAACTATGTTTGTTCATATTAATTTTACTAATTAAGTCATACAAATTTGTAGAAAAGTTTTCGTATTTAAGATTTTTTAAATGGGCTAAATCGAAAGAAAAATAGTTATTTTTTGTTCCAAATGTAAATAAGAAGATAGAAATATAAGCTGTTTTTATAGCTTGGTCCTTTAAATCTTGTGTTTCATTTTCTTCATTAATTTCATATACTACTTCATTAAATGTTGATATTATAGTTTCTATTGATCGTAGATTTATATTATTTTTTACTATTAATTTATTTGATATATTAGAAATCCACTTGGATAATTCTTGATTAGTATTATTAAGAATTTTATTTAAACCACTATTTATAATTTGTAAAGCAATTCCCTTGTTAAAATTCCCAAAACTAATTGTTTTATTAATTATCTTTTCTTTTATGAATTTAAATTTTTGTGTATTTTCTTTATTGTCTAATTTTTCTTCGTTAGATATAATTATAATTTTAAATCCATCTTCCAATAATTTTTGAATAAATGCTATAAGTTCATTTGAAGTTATAGATTCATCTACTCTTTCTAAATCATCAACGATAATAGTTTTATTTCTTGCATCAGAGATAATTGTTTTTTCAATATGACGATCCCAAAAGTCAATCATTAATCCTGGAAGATTTTTAGTAGAGACTCCCTTTATTTTTGATGGTGTGAGCTCTTTAATCGGATCCTTGTACTTTGTTATGATTTGGTTAAATTTATTATAGAGTTGGAATAAGATTTCTTTGTATGTGTTTTTTAAATCTGTTTCTCCACTCAAAGAGACATATGAAAAATCATATCGATTTTTGCTTTTTTCCATAAAATTTTTTATATACCATGTTTTACCTGTTCCCCACTCTCCGTTAATTTGGAAAGCAAGTTTATCATCTGAGTCTATGTATCTTTTAACAGCATCATCAATTGGTTTTAAACTTTCAAATTCATTCTTTCCTGTCAATTGCCTACACCTCAATATTTATAATGGTTTTAATATACATAAAATAATACTAAAACCCGTTTTCTGCAATCTTTTTTAACCTCCATGTAATGTTTTCCTAATATTGCTGAAATTTTCACCCTTTAACGTATTGAACGTTGAGAGGAGGAAAAGACATGAACTGGAAACACATTATTCTAACAGTAGTCAGTGTTGCAGCTATTTTTACCACGGGCATAGCAGTCGCAAATAGTTCGCGCATGGACGTTAATGCTGATTCATCGAGATACACCACCGTTAATAGACAGAAAAAAGTTCAGAAAGCAAAACGGGCAAAACAACCCGTAAAAGTAATTAAGTCAGAAAGTTCAGTAACTCAGCTAAGTAAGTCCGAAGGGGCTGCCAAAAACTGGATTGCTTATCAAGAATCACGTGGTGACTATCACGCCAAGAATCCAACTAACCCAACGGTGTACGGTAAGTACCAATTAAGTCGAGCTTACCTGCACGGCGATTACTCAAAAGAGAATCAGGAACGGACCGCCGATAACTACGTTTACGGACGTTACGGATCTTGGAAGAACGCTAAAAAACATTGGGAAAGCAATAACTGGTACTAAACTTTTAGTACATAAGGCTCATGACAAAAGTCATGAGCCTTTTTGCGTGTTAATGAAGCTTTTAATGGTAAGGTTAGGTTAAGAATAAATATGTAATTGGAGGGATATATTATGACAGACAGATTAAAGAACAAAGTTGCAATCATTACTGGTGGAACCCTTGGAATTGGTTATGCTATTGCCGAGATGTTTGTTAAAGAAGGCGCTAAAGTAGCGATTACTGGACGTAATGAAGATCGTGGCCGTGAAGCAGCCGATGCAATTAACAAAGAATACCCCAACACAGCTAAATTCATCAAACAGGATGTTTCTGATCCAGAGCGTTGGCCAGAAGTGTTTGAAGAAACTGAGAAGGATTTTGGTCAAGTTACCACATTGATTAACAATGCTGGAATTGCGATTGGCAAGTCGATCGAAGATACTACCACTGAAGAATGGAAGAAAGTCTTAAGCATTGACCTTGACGGTGTTTTCTATGGAATGCGTGAAGGCATCAAACAAATGAAAAACAAGAACATTGGCGCTTCCATCGTAAACATGTCATCAATCGAAGGTTTAGTTGGTGATCCTGATTTGGGTGCTTACAATGCCTCAAAAGGTGGCGTCCGGATGATGTCAAAGTCAGCTGCTTTGGATTGTGCGCTTAAAGACTACGGCATTCGGGTTAACTCAGTTCACCCAGGTTACATCCAAACTCCAATGGTTAAACCAGACTTTGTTAAGGCTATGTCACAAAGAAGCAAGACTCCAATGGGCCATTTAGGTAAACCAAAAGACGTTGCATATGCTGCCGTTTACTTGGCTTCTGATGAATCCGAATTCACTACTGGTAGTGAATTAGTGGTTGATGGTGGATACACGGCTCAATAAAAAGTATTAAATAATAATAGATGTGAGAGGATATGCTATGAGCATAGCCTCTTTTTTAGTATGTTTTGATATTTTTTCCTATGATACAATAAAAATATCTATATTATGAGGTGAATTTGTTTATGGAGAAATTATTGTCTTTTTGTAAAAAGTATTTTATATTGATTATTTCAATTTGTTTATTTATCTTAGTGTCATTTTGGGGAATGATTACTCCATTGTTTTCAGATGATGCTTTAGCAGTAAGAATGAGTCCTAGTGAAATTTTACATAGTGGAATAAATGATTGGTTTGTATGGAATGGAAGATTTGTAGGTCAAACATTTTATAGAATTCTTGTGAATTTACCACCATCTATTTATGGATTAGTTAATGCCTTAGTTTTTATTCTTCTCCCATTACTTATGATGGTTCTAACATTTAAGTCTTCAGGCAATTTAAAACACAAAAATGCAAAGTATATCTTAATTTTAGCAATGATTTTTGCTTTTTTTCCTAACTTTTCCCTTAACTTTCTATACAGAGCAATTTCTGGAAATTATTTATGGACTGGAATAATAAATTTTTTGTTTGTTATTTTGTGGATTTCATATAAACATAATACGAGTAAATTGAAAAATATTTCTTATAGTATTTTGTTAATTGCTTTGAGTGTAATTGCAGGTTGGTGTAATGAAAATCTTGGAATTGGAATAATTTTTCTGCTTATTGGGTTAACGTTAATTTCAACCAAGAAATATAAAGGGTTAAATTTTACAAAAGTTATCTCAGTGATTGCTTATATTTTTGGTTATGTAATGTTACTCATTGCTCCTGGTAATATGGTTAGAGGGAGGTCGAGAGATCAAAGCTTCTTAAATAAATCATTTATTCAAAAAATTGCTACTAATCTGCCTATAATTAATCAATATATTATACAGCACATTCTTCCCTTGCTTATTATCTTTATTATTGTTTTATTTATTAATATTTATTTAGTTAAGAATCGTTATGCGATTTTAAGCAGTTGTATTTTGTTTGTTTCAGCATTTATTACATTTTATGCATTGTTACTATCTCCTGAGTCCGTTGATCAATCGAGATGCTACTTTTTTGGAACAATGTTATTAATCATTGCTGTTGTTCAATTGATACCATTTTCTTCTAATGATGATTTAATAAAAATAGTGGTTAATTCTTTTATAGTTTGTTTATGTGGCTATGTATTATTAACTTTAAGTACTGGTTTTGTACTCTCATATAAAACGGATATAGAGTTATTGCAACAACAGAACATGATTAAAAATAAACTAAAAAATAAGAAAAATAATGGAAATATTACTGTGCCAAAAATAAATAACGCTCCATATTCAGATTATGGGCTGTGGGATATTCTTTCTGAGAATCCAAGTGATTGGCAAAACACTTGTTATGCTCATATGTTTAAAGCTAAAAGTATTAAGGTAGCTGGAAACTACTAATACTAAAAAAGACGACTGTGAAGTCGTCTTTTTCTTTTCTAGTTTATTTTGTTAAGATGGCGTAAATGCCAGCGATGACCAAGATAATCATCACAACCGCCATTACAACGATTCGTTTCACTTGTGTTTTATGAAAATTATTAAATTTGTTTGCCATAGTATTCTCCTCTGATTGGTTATGAACATTTTAGCATTTAATAAGAGAAAAGAATTGCATTTTAACCACGGTTTAATTCATAATTGAGTTGTTAAAATAAGGAGATAGATCAATGTTTAAAATAACTATTTACCATGCTGATGCAATGCAGAAGCAATATTTTGAAGATTATAATCAAACAAGTTTTGAACTAAAGTTTGTTAAAGAGAGATTAACGATGGCCAATGTGATCCAAGCCCAGGGATCCAATGGAGTCTTGATCGATGGGATGTGCAATGCTGACACTAAAATTGTTGATCAGTTAGCTGACTATGGCGTTGAGTACTTGTTTACCCGTGCGGTTGGTATTAATAATATTGATGTTAAAGAAGCCACTGCTAAGGGGATTAAGGTTGCTAATGTCCCCGACTATTCGCCACATTCAGTTGCTGGTCTTGCGTTCACACTTGGAATGACGCTTTTCCGTCATGTAGCTCAAGCCACTGCCAACACGCATGATGCTGACTTTCGGATCTTGCCCCTCTACTTTAGTCGTGAGATTCATGACTCTACGGTTGGAATTATCGGAGCTGGGAGAATTGGAACGGCCGAAGCTGAGATGTATGATGCGGTTGGTGCTAACGTTTTAGCGTACCAACGTCATCCAAACCCAGACAATCAAGCCGTTAAATTTGTGGAGATGGATGAACTGTTAGCTAAGTCTGACATTGTTTCCATCCATGTTCCGTTAACTTCTGGAACCGAAAAATTAATTGGTAAACCAGAACTGGACCAGATGAAGAATGATGCCATTTTGGTTAACACGGCTCGCGGTGGGGTAGTTGATAATAATGCTGTCGCTGATGCCGTTGAGAACTTTCAAATTGGTGGTTATGGAACCGATGTTTTGCTTGATGAGGGCGAAGTCATTGGGAAAGAATTCAACAGTTTGGACGACGTTCCAAGTGCTGAAGATAAGAAGTTAATGAAGAATTATCCAAATGTCATCGTGACACCTCATATGGGAGCATTTACCGAGGAAGCCAATAAAGACATGGTTCGGATTAGTTTTGAGAACTTCAAACAAGTGCTTGCAACTGGTAAACCATTGCATCCAGTAAACTAAGGAGAGATAGAATGGCAAAGATTACTGCTTATGATGTAAGACCATTTGAAAAAGAATATTTTGTGGACTTAAATTCATATGATTTTGATTTGAATCTGGTTGAAAAGCCATTGAGTATTGACACCGTTGACGAAGCGATGGGGACCGATGCTATCTTGATTGATGGTTCGTGTACCGCTGATAAGAAGGTGTTGGATAAGGTCAAGGACTTGGGGATTAAGTATCTCTTTACTCGTTTTGTGGGGTACAACAACATTGATTTAAATGCTGCCAAGGCCGACGGTATTATGGTGGCGAACGTTCCTAGTTATTCCCCATATTCAGTTGCTGAACTGGCACTGACAATGGGGATGGATCTGTTCCGCCACGTTGCTCAGGCAACCGTGAACACCAATAATGCTGACTTTCGTGTTTTGCCGACTTATTACAGTAACGAAATTCACGATGCCACTGTTGGAATTATTGGGGTTGGTCACATGGGAAGTGCCGAGGCCAAGTTGTACCATAACTTAGGGGCCAACGTTCTTGGCTACCAGCGTCATCCTAATGACAATCCGGACGTGACGTTTGTTAATGAAGATGAGTTGTTAGAGAAATCTGACATTGTCTCACTGCACGTCCCATACGTCCCAGGTAAAAACGACGAAATGATCGGTGGACCTGAACTGGCTAAGATGAAACGCAACGCTATTCTGGTTAACACGGCGCGTGGTGAGCTAGTTGATACGAATGCAATTACGATTGCTCTGTCAGGTAGTAATATTGGTGGATATGCTGCCGATGTAATTATTGATGAAAATCAAATTGATGGCAATGAGTTCAATTCATTGGACGATCTTCCAAACAAAGACGTGTTAGAATTAATGAAGCGTTATCCAAATGTTATTATTACTCCACACATTGGGTATCTAACTAAACCCGCTACGATTGACATGATCAAGGTTAGTTATGATAACTTTCATGAAGCTATGACAACTGGGAAGACCAAGAATCAAATTTAACGAAAGAAGTTTTTAAACATGGAATTAAAGCAACAATTCTTAGACCTAGAGAAAAATCGACGGACCATCTATGATTTAGGAAAGGACGTTTCATTCTCTCAAGACGATCTATATACTTATATTAAGGAATTAATCAAATACACACCAAGTGCCTTTAATGGGCAAACGGTTCGTGCCGTTGTGTTATTCGACGAGAACCATGACAAGCTGTGGGACATCGTTGAAGATGCCTTAAGAGAAAAGGTTCCAGCTAACGGATTCCTTCGAACTAAGGCTAAAATCTCGACTTTTAGGGATGCTTATGCATCAATCCTGTTCTTTACTGACATGGATAAGGTTAAGGAATTGCAAGGTCAATTCAAGACGTATCAGTACGAAATGTACAACTGGTCAGAAGAAGGACAAGGTAACGCTCAGTTCGCCGTTTGGACTGGACTTGAGGAAAATGGTTTAGGTGTTAATATTCAACATTATGACCCATTGATTAATGCTCAAGTTGCTTCTACCTTTGACATTCCTGATAACTGGCAGTTACGTGCTGAGATGAACTTTGGTTCTGTCAACACTCCAGCTGGTAAGAAGGACTTTATGGACGATAGCAAGCGATTTAAAGAATTTAAATAAGATATACGTAAAAAGAAGCATGAAGATAATTATCTTCATGCCCTTTTTTGTTGGATAAAATTGTATTTCGTGTTTTGAATAATTCTGATATGATTATATATGTATTTTATTAATTAAGAGGTGCTGTTATCACAAAATGTAAAAGGACCATTTATAATCATTTAAATTTGCTTATAACTTTATTCTTTGTGGTTTTGAGCTTTTTAGTAGTTGCTCCATATTTTCATGGAGCAGGAATAATAACAAACGTTGATGGAACATTTCATATTTCTCGTTTGCAGGAAAGTTATTTAAGCTTAAAATCAGGGAATCTTTTTGGCATATTTCCAGATGTTATGACTCAAGCTTTTGGAAAGATTGGATATCCACAAAATTTATTTTATCCAATCTTTATAGTTGCTCCGGAAGCAATTATCCATGTCATTATTAAAAATGGTTACTTTTCTTATTACATTTTTCTGATGATAATTAATTTTTGTATTTTTATTTCTATGTATCTATGTTCTGCTAGAATTTCTAAATCAAAATTTGCTGGTATAGTTTCTGCCTTAGTATATGGATTTTTTCAATACAAAATTCATGTAATGTTCTATCAAGGCGATTTAGCTGAAAGTATTGTCTTCATTTTCTTGCCAATTGTTGTTTATGGATTATATGAGTTATTAGTAAAAGACTATCATAAGTGGTGGATTCTATCTGTTGGAATGGCATTAATAATGCTAACTCATGTATTGTCTACTTTTTTGGCTTCAATAATGGTCTTATTTAGTTTAGGCTTATTATTTTTTAGTCATGATGATTATAAAGATAAGTTTAAGAGATTATTATTTACTATTCTTGCTGGAATTATTGCGATTCTTTTATCATGTGCGTTTCTGATCCCATTTATTCAAGATTATAAATTTGCAGGGAAAATGAATATTGGAACTGCTCTTTTGTATGATAATGCCATGCCTATCCAGAATATGGTATTCAACTTTTTGCCTAATCAGGGTCCTGGGTTTGGTGTAGGAATTGGAATTATTGGTGCTTTGGTTATTATTTCATCAATTTTTGTTTGGAAAAAATTATCATTGTTTTATAAGTATGTAACTTTTGAAGCAATAGTTTTTCTATTGTTGGTGTCTAACTTTTTTCCTTGGCAACTTGTTCAAACCCAACTTAAGTTTATACAAGTCCCATATAGGCTACTTCTATTAGCTACAGTTTTGATCGGGTTAATGTCAGGTCAATGTATATTAATATTATGTAGAAAGTTTAGTACTAATAAAAAAGTGATTTTTGTGAGTGGCTTAACGCTATTTAGTCTTTGTATTTCTTTTGCATCTAATGAATATGTAAAGATGAATCCAGGAAGTCTTGTTACTTATTATATTTCAAAAAATAATGATGGAATGAATACAATGGCTAATAGCCAAGTATTTGATTATCTACCTAAAACTACTAAATCTATTGAACCATACTTAGTCAAACATTCTATTAGGGGTATAAATAATGATAATAAAGACATGAAGCAGCTAAGATGGTATACATCATATGATCAAATTCATTACAAATTAGTAGCTAAGAAAAGTTTTGCAAACATTACTATACCTAATATTTATTATCCAGGGTTTCATGCTTACGTGAACAATAAAGAAGTACCAATTAAAGTTGATAAAAACAAGGCTATTAATATCCCAGTTCAAAAGGGAATAAACAATATTGATATTGTATATAAAAAGACTATTATACAAATTGCCACATTGTGGATTAGTATTATTAGTTGAATTGTTTTAATTGGGTGGATAATTTACATGAAATTTGTAAGTATTAAAATAAGACAGAAAAAATCAAATAAATAGCTTTAAAAGAGTGAAGAATTATTTCTTCACTCTTTATTTGACTCAAATTGTGTTTTTTGTTATTTAAAAGTCTGATATCATTATGTTTGTGTTAAATTTTACATAATTTAGGAGAAAATATGAAAAAGAGATTAACTTATATTGATGTAATCAACATCATTGCTATTATATTTGTTTTATTTATCCATTCATCATGGAACTATAATAATAATGCGTTAGGAATATTTGATTCGATTATTAGGACAATTGCTGTTCCAGCAGTGTTTCTATTCGTGATGAATTCTGGAGCAACATTACTTGGATATCGAGATAAATATGATACCCAAGTATTTTTCAAGAAACGTTTTTTTAGAGTAATGATTCCACTAATTGTGTGGAGTATTATTTATTACTTAGTAGACGCAGTAGTTAAAACACCACTTCCGGATGTGAATTTTGTGCATCATGATCCTAGTGTTGAAAATTTCTTTACTAGTTTCTTCTCTGGAAGTATTAATGGAGCATTTTGGTTCTTTTATTGCATTATTGCATTGTATTTTATTACGCCAGTCTTATCGGTTTTAGCTAGGAATCACAAGAGTGTTTTGTTTTATCTTGTGGTATTAGATTTCTTAGTTAATTACATTTTTATTTATTTAAACACTAACTGGTTTCACATGAATTTATCACTATACATTTTTCCAATCGCTTCAACTAGTTATGTTGGCTTCTTTATTATGGGTTACCTAATTAGAGTAGGGTACTTTGATCAAAAATGGTTGAAGATTACTAAGTGGGTTGCTTTGGCAGCTTTAGTAATTTCTTTAGTCATTTCGTTGTTTATTTTTAAGGACTTACCTGCTTCTATTATGAATCTTAAGGAAAATGGCGGTCCGTTATTGTTCTTGTACGTGATTGGGATCTATCTCTGGATTAAGGATTTTGTCGAATCACATAAAGTATTCGTTAAACAAAAGTTTCAGAATTTACTAGCTAAAATGGCATCAGTTAGTTTAGGAATTTATATTTTACATCCATTTTTCTTGAAACTGTTTATGGTAGTAACTAAGACAACTTTCGACAGTTGGCTTGATATTCTGGTTATGCCCCTGTTTACTTACGTAGTTTGTGGATTAGTAGTTTACGTGATTAAGAAGATCCCATTTATGAAGGATATTTTGCCATAATTAAAATTTGTATTAGTAGAGAGATAATAAGTATGAATATGGATAAATCATTAAATAAATTATTTACTATAAAATCATTAAATAATTTAATTTATGAACGTAATGTTGATAATTACAAAAAAATAGTGAATAAACTAAATGGTAAACCTAATGAAATGTTAAATTTACAAAATTTAAAACTAATTTATAAATACATGTCTGTACATCATCGAAATGAATATTTTTATAAAAATACATTACTTAATAAAATTTTATTAGGAAGACATAGTATCAATACATCTACAGCAATACGTGAATTGCCTATAGATGGGAATATATTAGATTTTTTAATTGTTAATGGTACAGGATCAGTTTATGAAATTAAAACAGAACTTGATAATTTACAGCGTTTAAAGAAACAGCTAGATGCTTATTACCGTGCCTTTTCTTTTTGTAATGTAGTTACCGATGAAACACACCTAAAAGAAATAAAAAGGGACATTAATATACCTGAACTTGGAATTCTAGTTCTTACAAAGAGAAATACCTTGCATGAAGAAAAAAAGGCTAAAGAAAAGACTAATCACTTAAACCATAAGACAATGTTTCGAATTTTAAGAAAATATGAGTTTGAAAATATCTTAATGAATGAATTTGGTTATTTACCTGATATTAATTCATTAAGATATTATGATGAATGTTTTAAAATGTTTAGACACATTAATATATTTCATGCTCAAAAGTTAATGTTGGCTCAATTAAAAAGAAGATGTAATATAAATAGTAATAATTTGGGAAGCTTTAATAATGTCCCCAAAGAAATAAAATTTATAATTTATTTTTCGAATTATAAAAAAAATGATTTTAATAAATTGAATAGTTTTTTATACAAAAAGACTAAGGAGATGTAGAGATGTATTATCCATTACTACGGAGTAAAAAATATGAATGTTCAGCATTAATAGAGCTATTGACGCAAAATAAGCTCAGTAAGAATATAATACCTATAATTGAACCAGTAAAAGCAAATCAACCTTTCAAAGCTTTGTTGAAACAATTCTTTGAAGATAAGCGCGAGATTGCGGTTGTTCAAAACTCTAGCGTTGCTAATTATAATAGTTTTAATGAGGAAGAGATAAACAAAATTAAATTGAGTGATATGTTTATCAATGCTTATAACTTAAAATCAGATGAAGATGTTAATAGAATAAAAGATAAAAATAAAAAAACAATGGTAATTTTGACTGATAAATCTGAATTATCCAATATTGAGCAATTTTCAAATGATAAAAGCCTTGTTGTTATTGATGTAAACAATAGAATAGAAATTAGGAAGGCTAAAAATAATAGTGTAAAAAATCTTATAGAATTAAGTGATGGGTATGATAAAAAAGAAAGAAACTTAGACTATGTGGATGACGCTGATCAATCCTTTTCCATTGAACATTTATTATATAAAAATGATGGTTTTCTTGGATTTAGTGATTATTCTATTGTTGGTGATAATTTTAGTACTGGTGGTTCATTTCCTAAAGTAGTAGCAATTCATATTGTATACTTTAATAAAAATAATGAACTCCGTATTCATCATTTTACATCTGATCCAAAAGATTCTGAAAGTAAAGATTTAAAGTTGAAGAATGGGGAAGCTCTTGAAAAGTTAGTTTCTTGGTATGATAGTAAAAATTTTGATAAAAGCAAAAATGATTCTTTAGGTCTTCGAGAACTTAGAAATGTATATGTGAACAAGCATGGAGAAACAAATCTAGGAAAACTTAAGCAATTTTCCATTGAGCATCATTTAGAAATAATTGGTAGATATTTAGATAATAATGAATAGGAAATAATAAAAAACGAAAGTAGAAACTTATAAATTTCTACTTTCGTTTTTGTTTGTTATTTCTGTCTCTTAAACACTTTTCTCTTCTTCGGATACAACACCAGATCAAGGTTGCCCTTAGGCCCAAACTGACCTAAGTAGACATCTTGAATGGTGCATCCTTGATTCTCACATAGTTGTTCAACTTGATTAGCATCCAAGCCTCGATGGCTAGCGACGTTTTCGTTTAGTTGACCATCAGTGATGATTGGGTAATTCATAGTAGGCTCATCGTTAAGGGTTACGGTCAACTGACCATTTTCTTCAAGGGTGGCATTTTTAACGTCCTTGAAATCATTAACTCCGTGGGTTCTAAGTTTGAAAGCAAGTTGATTAGCAGTTAAACCGTTCCGCAATGCACGGTTGACGTTTACGACACCATTTAAGATCAGTATCTGCGGACTTCCGTTGATCATCTTGTTCAGTGTATTACTCGTTCCGGTTAAGAACTTACTTGCGAAGACGATGACTGACCAGATTAATAGAATGATGACGAATTGGATTGGAGTAATGTCTTGGTTGTAGATAACACCACCGATAATTCCACCAAGAATATAGTTCTGGAGTTGATCAACGGCATTTGATGGAGCCAAGTTCCCTTTACCAGAGAGGTTAATCTGCAAGACGATCATGATGAATCCAATTAGGAACTTCAAGAAGATGGTTCCGTATTGTGAGTCACTACTACTCCATGTGAAGCCACCAGAATTAACGTGTTGTGGCTGTGACACAAGCTTGGTTGGGGTAACAGTATAATTCGTCATGTCAGTGTTGAAATGCACAACGTAGGCGTCTTTTCCCGCCTGAATCGTCATCCCATCAACCAGATTGTTGCTGCTGGAATACATCTGATCAAGCGGCACCTTCTTTTGCTTACTAATGTTCCTCATGATTTGGACGGTCTGAGTGGTCTGACTGTCAGCGTTCTTTTGCTGAAAGACTCGGCCCGTCTGCATCGCAATAATCAGAGCACCAAGCATGGTGACTAAGATGAACAGACTTCGAAATCGTAAGTTACTTCTATTTCGATAATAGAAGATCCCAGTTCCAATGATGACCAACGCAATTACTATAATCAAAGCAATAAAAATGTAGTTGGTAAAATGGAAGTTGTGGGCAATGAATGAATATGAATAAAGTTTCATGACTCTCGCTCCAATTTTATTGTATTTATGTAACAATTATACTCAATTTGGACAATTTTGGTATTAAATTTTGAACAATTTAATTTTATTGTTTTAAAATATACGAATTTTTACTAATAATGTGAAACGATAATAAATTTATTATGATTTTTTGACTATAAAAACATTATAAAATGGCTAATTCAAGGGATTTGAAAGTGATATAATTATAAATGATATAATTTTTGTTTTATGAATTTAATTAATTAAGAAATAATAATTTATATCAGTTATATTATTATGGGGAGAGGTTTTATTATCAAATATTCAAATATACAGGGTTTTATATATAAGGCATCACAACTTTTATCTAACAAACTAATGATAATTTTTGTATTATTAGCAGCTTTCATTGTTATAATAACGGGATATTTTCTAATTAGAAATAGCTCACATAACGATAAAGTCAATAGGAGATTAAAAAGTAACCATAAAAAGGTAGGTACATGGCTAATTTGTTTAGGAATAATATTTATAGGCCTCTTCTTTTTTATTTACAAATATGTTAAAAAAGCTGCTATCAATCCAAATGAGATTATTAGAACTAATAAAGTTAATTTTAGTGCAACGGGTACTATTGATAATATTGATCAATCAAATGGAAATTATGTATATGAAATTAAATTTAATGGTAAGAATAGAAATCAAACCATTTATGTTTCAATGTTTGACAAACCAGTAAGTACTAATGTCAAACCACCAATTCATCCCTTCAGTGGGACAGTCATTGAACAACCAGTAATTACTAAAGCAACCGTTGGTAATAAAGTTACGTTAAAGTCATATAAATATGCTTTTAAATACACAAACCATGATAAACTTGACTCTAATGATAGTTATTTCAATAATCAATTAAAATTATTAAATGAGAATTATGTAAATGGTGTTGTGACTCAAAAATGATAAAAAATTAGAGCTGTCTTTATAGATCACATGATGTTTAAAGTTCTTTATAGTTGTTAGAAGTTAATCTAATAATTATGAGGGACTTTTTTAATTAGATTTAATTACAGTATATGGAATAGAATTAGTCCCAACATGCTTAATCTGGTCAAAAATGATAAAATAGTGCAAACGAAACAACAGGGTAATTCGTGCGAAGTCGCTCAAAATTCAGCGAGTTTTAATAGTTGGAATGTTGATCATCATGATCTTCTCGCCAACGCGAAGTAAATAAAGGAGTCCTTTTCATGGAATCAAAAAAGACAGAGGAAGAATTAAACAAAAAGATCAAGTATCTGCATAACTTTGCCAACTGGGGATTAACGCCACTAGTTGTGATCTTCATCGTGGTTTACTTTCTTACAAAACCAACCTCGATCTGGACCATTCTTTTGGCACTCTTAGTGGTCTTTACCACCTTTATCGTCTGTGTGATGGCGTTAGTGTATATTCACCAAAAAAAGAAGTTGCAGAAACAAAATGACAATCAAAAATAATTAAGGAGGACGGTTTTTAATGGCCGTCTTTTTTCATGCCATTTGATTAGTGTATAATCGATGATAATTAAGAACTTAATAATTATATTTTATAAGAGGAAATCATGAAAAAATACAAGTATCCTAAAACGATTCTGGCAGTGATTTTAATTTTGGTAGCGGCCGCTTTCTTAGTTTCAATTCAGTGTTTCTCACATAGTTTGTTGCTGGGAAACGACTCACTTTTTCATTTTAGTCGGATTTACGACATTAAAATGCAGATGCAGACGGGTCACTTTAACTACTTCATGACCAACTATGGGTTCAATCAGAGTGGTCGGATCATCAATGCCATTTATGGACCATACATGGCGGTCATTCTGGGATTCGTTTTGTTGCTCACTAAAAGTTGGTTCAGCTTCCAAGTCGTAACGAGTTTTGTCCTGTATGCGATTGCTGGACTAGGAGCTTACGGACTGTTTCGACGGGTAAAAGTGAACCAGTGGTTTGCGACTGCTGGTGCCATTATTTACTTGTCACAAAACTTCATCACTGGTTGGCAGACGGACGCCCAGTTTCTAGCCTGGGGAGCAGCCATCCTGCCATTTGCAGTGATGGTCGCCCTTGATTTGATGGATGGTTCACCGAAAAAGGTTCACGTGACGTTGGCGCTGGTTGTGGCAGCCTTACTTGAAATGCACATTTTAAGTGCATTGTTTACTGTCATCATGCTGGTGCCATTTGCGCTGATCGGTCTTTGGCGATCCCGTGCTAAATGGAAGTATCTGGGGAAGATTGCGTTAAACGTTATTTTGACATTAATCTTAGCTGGTAACTACTTCGTCAGCTTTTTGAGTGTTTTCGGTAAAAATGAACTCATGCCACCATTTATGATGGAGTACATGGGTACGTATTCGGCTAGTTTTAATTTTTACAATAATTTACCGAACGGCGTGGGCATTGTACTGACCCTCAGCTGTGTCTTTCAGTTAGGTTACATGATAATCGCTAAGAGAAAGAACCTAACTAACGTTGTGGTGACGGTTGTTGGTGGATTGTTTTTGTTATTATCATCTGCCATTCTGCCTTGGAACGCCATGGGAGAACAGTGGACCTACATGCAGAACTTCATTCAGTTCCCATACCGTTTCTTTCCGTATGCGGCAATTTTGCTGATGGTGGGCTTTCTGATTTCGATCAGTCAGATCAGTAACGAATGGTACGAAAAAATCAGTGCGTCACACGGCGACATTCACTATAATTACATGAAAATTTTCATGGGGGTCGTAGTGACTGTTATGGCCGTCGCAGCACTCTGGTTTGCGGATTCTAACATTCAGTACGGCGTTGACATTTGGAACAACCCCAAGAGTTCTCCCATTAAACGTAATATGATTAGGACGCTTCCGGACCCCGAAACGCCAAAGAAGTACATGGCACCATCCAAGAGTCCGTTTAAGAAAGACGTGAGCGTCAAACAGGTTCGCTCTGACTTTATGAGTAAGAACTTAGGCAAGCCCTTCCGAGACATCTCTGAGTCAAACGGTGATTACCTACCAAATGACTCTGATGATCCTAATTTTGATGCGGTAGGATCACATTATCACGCAGATGTCATGAATAATCATGGCTTTAAGAAACACGTTACGCGGAGTGGGGCACTAGTAACAAAATGGACTGCTGATTCTGGTAAGGCTAAGAACGGTTATCGGACGATTCCAGTAATCTTGTACCATAATTCAACGGTGAAGTTGAATGGGGCGAAGCTGAGTCCTAACCAATATCGCGTTTCCGATATTGGAGCGGCAAAGGTTAAGGAACAGCCTGGTCAGAATCAGATGACGGTCAGGTATCAGCAACCAGCTCATTTCATGGCAGTTGTGGCTGTGTCAGTGTTGGCATGGATTGTGACGGTTGGATGTGTGATTGTTAAGGGAATGTATAAATGGATTAAAAAATAGCAAACAAAAAGGGATTGAGCCATTAGTGGTTCAATCCCTTTTTAATTTATTATCTATTTTTCTTTTTCATCATTTGCCACAACAACCTTACCAATCATTTGCTTACTTTCAACCAACTTAGTGGCTTTCCGCAAATTCTCAGCGTTAATTGGACCAAACTGCTTAGTCAAGGTACTTACCAAGTTACCCTCATCGAGCATGATGCTGATTTTATCTAAGATTTCGTGTTGAGTAATCATGTCAGGTGTATGGAATTCAGACTTAGTAAACATGTATTCCCAAGCAAAACGAGCCCGTTTCTCCTTGAGCTTGCTCATATCGAGGGATTTACCTGATCCAGTGATGGATACGATCGTGCCAGAAGGGGCAATTAATTCACAGATTTCATCCCAGTAGGCATCCAAGTTACGCAGATCCAGAATGTAATCTACGTACTTGAATCCCTTGTCATGAATCTGTTTGATAATGTCATCATGATAGTCAACAACGATATCGGAACCATGGTCAAGTTCCCATTGTTTCGTCTCATCTTTTCCGGCAGTTGAGATGACCTGAAGGTTGGCACGATGAGCCAATTGAGTAGCAATCGAACCAACGCCACCAGCACCGTTAATGATTAAGATGGATTTCTTGTGGTTTTGTTCGTTACGGTCGTAAAAGTCGATATTCATTTGTTCAAACATGGCTTCCCATGCGGTCAAGCTAGTGAGTGGCATGGCAGCGGCGTGAGCGTTATCCAAGCTGTGCGGAGCGATTCCAACAATCCGTTCGTCAACGGTTTGATATTCACTGTCACAGCCCGGACGAACGTGCGATCCAGAGTAGAAGACCCGGTCGCCAACGCTGAAACGATTGGTCTTTGATCCAACTTTTTCAACGGTTCCGACCGCATCCCATCCAATAATTTTAGGATCCTTTAGCGGTTCCTTTTGGGACTGACGGGTGAAAACGTCCACGGGGTTAACCGAAACGGCTTCAACCTTTACCAACAAATCGTGTGGTTCGGGTTCTGGAATATCAGTGGTGAAATCAAATAAGCTTTTAGGATCATCAATCGGTAGGTATTTAGTGTAACCAACGGCGTTCATTTTTTTAGTCATAATCGTTCTCCTTTTACGTATTCTACCCTTAGGATACCACGCGTGCGGTGATAATTGTTGATGTGAGTTTATTGTGGGAGTTAGGTTGCATCCTGTTTTTATGATAAAATGGTGACATGAAAGAGTGGGATGAGGTAGAAAATGCAAAGATTGTATTGGGATTCCGTTCATGTTAACGGAGATAAGATATTCTTCACGATTGACAATCATGGATTGAATTTCGTAAGCAGTCCGGGTCAGGGAGTTTCACAGCTACTTGATTTTTATACGAACGATCATTTTGAGTACGCGAAGAACAGTGAGCGTAGTCTGTTATATCGGAAAACGATTAAGAATTATTTGCGGGGTAAATCAACTGACCTTGATCTACCAACTGATTTTATGAGCTATGGGTCCGACGAAGAACGGTTGATCTGGAACGAAATTGCCCAGATTCCATTTGGTGAGCTAGTGACGGTTTCTGACCTTGCTGATCAGTCTGGTTTAGGTCCAGACAAGGTCGAATCGGCAATCTCTAAGAGTCCCATTTGGCTGGTGTTGCCACTTCATCGTGTAACGGATCGAAATGGCCGTTACCCATATCGAACTGGTGATGCGACCCGAGATTTTTTGGTGGATCTGGAACATCCGAAAAAATAAATATAACTAAATAGGGATTTCGTTTGGAAAATCCCTTTTATTTTCAGTAAATTTATGGTGATATGGCTTTTGTATAAGCAATTGATGTTGTATAGTCATAATCAAAATAATAAATGAGGTATTTAAAATGAAACATATTATTAAGGCAGACAACGGTAGAGTGTTTAAACGGCTAGTATCAACTGGTGTCAATGAGGATAGTAACCAGTTTGATTTCAACAAGATCCGTCCCATTCCCCAACAAATCCAGGACGTGATCGTGGATAACTTCTTATCGAACGCGGCCATTGGGGTCTACATGGTCAACGTTGATTTTAATCGGGATGACATTCCATCTACGGTTGAGGCCTTAGCGGCTGACATGAATCAAAATGGTGATGAGTTCTACGATAAGGTGGAACGTGATCAACAAAAATTCCTGTCCACTTTCATGGAAGTTTACGGGCAGTTTGAACAACCCATGGATGACAAGATGAAGGAAGCTACCATTGCGTCGCTGCAGCGGGGGTACATGGGCGCGAAGAAGTACTTGATTGAAGACAACATCGATTTGGAAGTCTTCAAACCATATGATCCAGAAGAAATTCTTCAACCAGATCTAAGAGACGGATTTCAAGGAATCGATCTGAACGTGCTGGCTTGGTTGTCAAAACAAGGTGAGATGTTGATCAATAACTACATCGCCTTTCAGGCTTTCAACGAAGAGGACTGGACCAACGAGAACTGGGCATTACCGAAAATGCGTTTGACACTGAATTAGATAAAAAAGAAAATACCATTACGTTCCATACGTACGAAATTGTTGGCTTGACCGATTTGTTTGAGACATTGTTAATTAAGTCGGATTCGCAGGCGGATGATGTGAAGTATTCGTATGAGTTGTAGGATATTAGTTGAATAAGATTCAACTAATATGATAAAATTATATATGAAGAAAAGTGTTTGAATGGAACTGTATTGCTTTTCTTAATATCTTGTATTGACATAATAGGAACGCTTTATGTTGCCCGACGGAGGCGTTATATCCCATCACTAGTCGCGGTTATGGACATCTCATAACTCAGCGTTCAAAAAAGCCGTCAGATTTATCTGGCGGCTTTTCGTGTGTATAGCGTAATAATAAATAAATATGAAAAAGTAGGTAAATGATATGTCATTAAAATCTTCAAATGTACCGCTAGGATACTTGGTAATTAGTGATGAGAATTCAATTAATTTTAAAGACATGTTGGATGATTATCGACATTATTTTTCTGGACATACAGTTGAACTTACTACTAATTATAATTTATTAAGTCAGGTTAAAATTATTTTTAATGAAAAAGATCTTCCACATTTAATGGGATGGGAAAAAGTTAGGATAAAAAATAAGGATAAAAATGCATCAAAAATAATCATTGATATTGATAATCTAACTTTTACTAAAAAATTATCTAAAAAGAATCCAAATTGGAAAAGCATTAAAAAGAGAAATTTAAATTATAATTTGTTACATAGAATATTTTTAGATCAAGATATTAATGTATTTGTAGAGACAAGTAATATGCATCCTAATCGATTACATTTAAATATTGTTTTTGTTTATAACAAAAAAAGAGAATCAATTATTCTTGGATTTAGAAAAACAAGAACTCGTGATGTTTTTGTTCCTGTCACTTTGCATGCCACAAATATACATAATCAATATAATTGTAGAAGAAGAACAAAAGTGAAGAGTCTTAAATGGCTTGATTAGAATTGTTTTAATATGATGTGAGAGTGAACATGCTATGTTTGCTCTTTTTTTTATTTGTATTCATTATGATATACTTGTGATATCAATCATTTGGAGGTTTTTCCATGAGCAAAGAAAACGTTAAGTATAATATTGGACTGGATATTGGTACCAATTCAATCGGGTGGGCAGCAACTGATGAATTTAACAAGCTAATACATACAAAGGGACATAATGCGATTGGTGCACGTCTATTTAAAGAAGGCAAATCAGCGGCTGAACGTCGTGGATTTCGGACTACAAGACGACGCTTATCAAGAAGAAAGTGGCGACTTCGATTACTAAATGAGATCTTTGATGAGAACGGCATTTCGGATGTCGACCCATCATTTTTTGCCCGAATGAAGCAATCCAATGTTTCACCAAGAGATGATCGAAAATCATTTAATGGCAATATTTTATTTGATGATAAGGATTTCGATGATAAAAAGTATCATAATGAATATTCGACTATTTACCATCTCCGTAGGGCTTTAATGACAGAAGATAAAAAATTTGATATTCGTTTAATTTATTTGGCAATGCATCATATTATCAAGTATCGTGGGCATTTCTTAAATCAAGCTAACGTGAATGATTTTAAAGGTGGCGAAATTGATCTTGCTAGCTCATTTAAAGCGTTAAATGAACAGTTTAAGAATCAAGGACGTGCGCTGTTACTAAAAGACAGTGACTTAGGAAATGACACCCAAACGTTACTGGATAACTCACGAAGTCGGAATGATCGCCAAAAAGAATTATCTAGGATTTTGAACATTCCAAATCAAGATGATGATAAAGATCAAGCTAAATTAAATAAAAAGGCCACTACTGAAATTATTAAAGCCATTTTGGGTATGAAAGCAAAGTTTGACATTATTTTTGGATTGGAAGTTGATGAACCCAAAGATTGGAGTTTAACTTTTAATAGTGATGATTTTGACGATAAAATTAGCGAGTTAGAACCACAAATGACTGATGAAGCCAATGAAATTTTGTTGATCTTAAAGAAACTGTACTTTTCAATTAATCTCTCTGACATTCTAAAAGATGCGGAAACAAAGAAAATGGCAGATTCTCTTTCTGATGCCATGATTGCACGATATGACGATCACGCTCGTCATCTGAAGTTGTTGAAGCAAGTAGCTGAACAAGAAAGTGGAACAGAGAAAGGCAAAGCATTAAAGCAAGCTTACGAGGAGTATGTCAATGGTAAAAATGGTAAGCCAGTTACTGCTGATGATTTCTTCAAGCATGTCAAAAATAATTTAAATGATTCAGCAGAATCACAAGAAATTTAAAGTGACATTGAGCAAGGTTATTTCATGCCTAAACAACGTTCCAAAGAAAATGGAGCAATTCCGCATCAACTGCAACAACAAGAATTAGATAAAATTATTGAAAAGCAATCTAAGTATTATCCGTGGCTCAAAGAATTAAATCCAAATAAAAAACGTCAAAAAATTGCCAAGTATAAGTTGGATGAACTTGTAGCCTTTAGAGTTCCATACTACGTTGGACCGTTAATTGATCCAGACGGTGCTAAGGGTGACAACGGCAAATTTGCCTGGATGATCAGAAAAGAACAAGGTGCCATTACACCTTGGAACTTTGATCAAAAGGTCGATCGAGTGGATTCTGCTAACAAGTTTATTAAGCGAATGACAGCAACTGACACTTATTTAATTGGTGAACCAGTGCTTCCTAAAAATAGTTTGTTGTATCAAAAATTCACTGTTTTAAATGAATTAAATAAATTAAAAGTTAATAAGCAACCAATCACGCGCGATCAGAAACAATATGTATATAATCATGTCTTTAAGAATCATAAGCGAGTTTCTTTGAAAATGATCGGGGATGCTCTGGTCGTAAAAAGTGATTATGCAGCACGTCCTGATGTAACTGGAACGACTGACCAACGTAATATGAATAATTCGTTGAGCTCATACTATGATTTACGCAAAATTTTTGGTGATCAAATCGATGATGCCGATAAGCAAGATGATTTCGAAGAAATTATTGAGTGGTCAACAATCTTTGAGGATAAACACATCTACGCCCTAAAGCTTGATGAACTTGAGTGGTTAACGCAAGATCAGAAGGATCAATTACAGAAACTTCGTTACCAGGGATGGGGACGTTTATCTGGCAAACTACTAGCTGATCGTGGTGGAAAAGATCAGGTTCATATTGTTAATAGCGATGGTGAACGGATTATTGATGAATTGTGGAATACCAATCATAATTTCATGGAAATTATTGCTGACAAAGTCTTTAAACAAGATATTGATGATTTTAATGGTGAACATTTAGAAAAGACTGATATCAATAAAGTCATTGATGATTTATATACTTCACCACAAAACAAAAAAGCCATCAGACAAATTATTCTGGTGGTTAATGACATTATTAATGCGATGGGTGGCGTTGCTCCACAAAATATCATGATGGAGTTTGCGCGAGAAGATAGTAATGATCATCGTCTAATTCATTCTCGTTCCCGTCAATTAGAAGAAGCTTACAAGAAAATTAGTGACAGTTGGTTTGATAATCCTGATGTTAAAAATGAATTAAAGGAAAAAGTCAAAGACAAGGCGGACTTTAAAGATCGTTTGTATCTCTATTTCGTTCAAGGTGGGGTTGATATTTATGATGGTGAACCATTAAATATTGATCAACTTTCAAGTTATGATATTGATCACATTTTGCCTCAATCATTTATTTTGGATAATTCCATTGATAACCGGGTATTGACCAAAGAGAAAAATAATCGAGTTACTAAAGAAGATCAACTTCCTGGTGAATTCTTTGGCGCTAAGATGCATAATTTGTGGCAATCAATGCGTGCCAATGGACTTATGACTTGGAGAAAGTACAACAATTTGATGATGAAACCGAGCGATATCGACAAACACGATAATCGTGGGAAGTTTATCAATCGTCAATTAGTTGAAACTCGTCAAGTTATTAAGTTAGCTGCCGAAATCATGAATAATCAGTATCAAGAAAATGGAACCCGGATTGTTACTGTAAAAGCCAATTTGACTCATCATATGCGTGAGAAATTTAATTTCTATAAGAACCGAAATGTGAATGACTATCACCATGCTTTTGATGCTTATCTAACCGTGTTTGTTGGGGACTGGTTGCTTCAAACTTATCCTAAGTTGAAACCTTATTATGTCTATGGTGATTTTGAAAAAGCTGATACGAAAGACCTTAGGAATTTCAATATGTTGTACAAATTTGAGAAAAATCATCAATTAGATGGTGATGGTGAAATTAAAAATGACAATGATAATATGTTGAGGTACATGAAACGGGTTTATCACTTTAAGAAGATGCTGATTACCAAAGAATTGGAAACCAATCATGGCGCTTTGTATAAGCAAACTGTATTTCCATCTCCAGCTCATGGTAAATCACGAAAATTGATTAATGCTAAAAAAGATCGTCCGACAGATATTTATGGTGGATATAGTGCTCAAACTAATGGATTTATGGCACTGGTTAAGATTGCTAAGCCACATGGTGATGAGTATCGTCTGTATGGTATACCTCTAATGGAATATAACCAATTGAAAGATAATGAAGCTGGAAAGTTTGATAAGCATGCGATTGATAAAATTATTGATGAACAATTAACTAATAAAAAAGGTAAAATGCCTGAACATCGTGTTGTTTTATATAAGGTTGATATTAATCAGTTAGTGAAAGATGATCACACTATTTACACTGTTTCAAGTAAAGCGTATAAGCAGAGTGCTCAGCAATTAGTATTATCTGATGGTTCTATGAGGACTTTAACAAATAATTATAAGAATGTAGGTAGGGATGATTTAATCGAAACGTTTAATGAAATTATAGACAATACGATTAAATTTATGAATATGTATGACATTAATGATCCTGAAAAAATAAAAAGTAATTTTACAAAATTATCTGATAATCAAGAAATGAGAAATGTAATTAATAATCTGTTGATTTCATTGCATGCTAATGCAGCCCGTGGAGATGTTTCAGGTATTGGAATGTCAAAATGGTTTGGCTTGTTTCAACTTAAAGCAGGATTAAAACTTTCATTAAAAGATGAGCTTATTTACCAATCACCAACAGGTCTATTTTCACGTAAAGTTCGAATTTCGGACTTGTAAAATAAAAAAGGAAACTGTCATTTGACAGTTTCCTTTTACATATGTACGGCCCTTAAGGGCTCAGAAAACAAAACTTAGCTTTCGCATCGTTTGATTTTAACTCAGTACGTCATTCTAATGAGATTAAGTGCCAGCATTCCAACTGACAAACAAATCATATCGAAAAAAATCGATAAAGTCAAGGAGGATTTTTATGGCTTGGAGAAGTGTTGTCATTACCCAACATTCGAAAATATCATATTCAGGAAGGAGAATTATTGTTCAAACAGACTCAAATATTCATGAAATTCCAGTTGAAGACATTGAAGTATTACTAATATCAACTACACAAGCAGTGGTAACCGCTCGTGCAATGGCTGAACTTTCAAGAAATGCGGTTAAAGTGATTTTTTCTGACACATTAGGAGAACCAGTGTGTGAAACTGTCAATTATTTGCCTAATAATCGTACTTTATCATTGCTGAAAAACCAATTTAATTGGGATGCCCATCGAAAAGAAATTTTATGGACTTGGATTGCCACTGCCAAGATGAAGATGCAAATTGAAGTTTTACAGAGCAAGAAAATTGATACAGAAGAATTGGATTATGAATTTAAAAAGATTGAAGTTAACGATGAAACCAATCGTGAAGCAGTTGTAGCGAGAAAGTATTTCCCAATGTTGTTTGGGACTGATTTTCAACGACGAGATTTTAGTCCATATAATGCAGCTTTAAATTATGGATATTCTTTATTGTTATCTTTCGTAAATCGATCAATCGTTGAACAAGGTTATTTAACTCAAATAGGAATTCATCATCATAGTGACGAGAATCAATTTAATTTAGGATCAGATCTAATGGAACCATTTCGGCCTATTATTGATGGATGGGTGAGTGGACAAGATATTAAGAAATTAACACCAGAAGTTAAAATTCAGTTGGTTGATTTGTTTAATCTAGAACTAAAATTCAATGGTAAAAATACTATTTTGAGGAATGCATTGAAACAGCACGTTAATAATTGTTTGAAATATCTTAGTCAAGAACAGGATGACGTGAAGATCGAGGTGGAATTAAAAGATGAGGTATCGAGTAATGAGATTAATCGTAATGTTTGATTTACCGGTAGACACGAGTGAAGAACGACGGAATTACCGTAAATTTCGCAAAGAATTAATTAACGAAGGTTTTTTAATGATCCAGTATTCAGTTTATGCCCGTGTTTGTGTCAGTAAAGAGTCGGCTAGATTTACAGAAGCAAGAATTTCTACATATGCTCCCTCGAAGGGATTGATTCAAACCATGATGGTGACGGAGAAGCAATATAATAGTATGCATTTTCTGGCAGGAAAGAAAAAAGAAGATATTAGAAATACCTCAAATCGAACGGTGGTGATCTAATGAAAGTGACAATATTTCCAACGGAACCGTTTGAAGTTGAAAATGGAATTTTAACGGTGGTTCAAACTAGTAGTCCGAAATTCTATACCGATTTTATTAAGGGATTATCAACCGAAAATGGGCTTACGATTAGTGAAGACGATGAAATTTTGAATTTTGCAAGTAACGTTACTTATTTGAAAGACGTAGTAACTAACCCTTATGTATTTGATGCATTTAAATCCTCTCTTCAGAATCAAGTGGTTGATAATTTAAATGAAAATAATCGTCAAGAATTATTTCGCATTGATCGTAGAATCAAAGACATTTTCCTTCAATCTGCGTATATGGAAGATGTACCACTTGAAATTAATGACGAATGGAATTTGAAGAAAATGGTTAAGTACGCTGGAATTCAAATGGTAAGTTCCACAGTTGAAACCCCTTATGATATAATTACTAGTGTTCTTAACTTATTTAAAAAATTTAATCCTAAAAAATTAATTGTTCTTAATGATCTATTTAATTATCTCAATTCCAGTCAAATCAGTGATTTGATTCAGGTAATTAAAGCATTAGATTTGAAAGTATTAATATTAAACTTTTCTGATTCATTTAAAAAAGATGATTTTAAGAAGTGCCGTAATTACTATATTGACGCCGATCTTGTGAGATGGACTGACTGATTTATGGTATATGTATAAATATTACAGACGGTTTTAGAAGTACGTCATTCTAATGAGATTAAGAACGGCTGTTAACCATTTTAATCATGAGACCCTGTTTTAGAAGTACGTCATTCTAATGAGATTAAGAACTGACATTCTTTAGAGTTAAATAACATTAGCGTTTTAGAAGTACGTCATTCTAATGAGATTAAGAACAGTACTCATGGTATCGATTGGGTTGCGTTTGTTTTAGAAGTACGTCATTCTAATGAGATTAAGAACAAACATGCGAGCATTAATTACTATATTATTGTTTTAGAAGTACGTCATTCTAATGAGATTAAGAACCAATTAAAAGATGAGCTAAAAAGAATGTACGTTTTAGAAGTACGTCATTCTAATGAGATTAAGAACTATTCTTAGATGATGAGAATTATCTATTTGGTTTTAGAAGTACGTCATTCTAATGAGATTAAGAACCACACAGGTTTATATGAGAAGTACCTCAAAGTTTTAGAAGTACGTCATTCTAATGAGATTAAGAACGATAAAATTCCTCGCCTTTATTGGACGCCTGTTTTAGAAGTACGTCATTCTAATGAGATTAAGAACGAATATTTCGAATCTTTGAAGGCAATGAGAGTTTTAGAAGTACGTCATTCTAATGAGATTAAGAACGTTGAATTGCTGTCATACAAATTAGACCATGTTTTAGAAGTACGTCATTCTAATGAGATTAAGAACAACTGTTATGATCTCTGCGAGCTTATTGAGGTTTTAGAAGTACGTCATTCTAATGAGATTAAGAACAACAAAGAAAACAATACCATGCGATGATAAGTTTTAGAAGTACGTCATTCTAATGAGATTAAGAACCGCACAGTGTTGGCCCGTTATCAAACCGTTGTTTTAGAAGTACGTCATTCTAATGAGATTAAGAACCGCTGGAACTAAATATTGATCCAAAGTAGTGTTTTAGAAGTACGTCATTCTAATGAGATTAAGAACGAATGTTAATAATATGGACCGTACTATCGTGTTTTAGAAGTACGTCATTCTAATGAGATTAAGAACATTTACACGTTAGATGTTCAAACTGATATGGTTTTAGAAGTACGTCATTCTAATGAGATTAAGAACTATAAAAGCTATTAGAAGTATAAGACTGTTGTTTTAGAAGTACGTCATTCTAATGAGATTAAGAACAACGCGGGATGTATGTATGGTCTGTTTGCCGTTTTAGAAGTACGTCATTCTAATGAGATTAAGAACTTTTTTGTATCTATTTGGGTTATTTCCATAGTTTTAGAAGTACATCATTCTAATGAGATTAAGAACTACCTTGGGGAGGAAAATCATGAATAGAGTAGATACTTTTAGAAATAATGCAGAATTATATTACCACCCAGATCACTTCGTTACTGAAGTTCCTAAAGACATGCTCATACCTGATTTTATCTATTCTTATGTAGATCAAGGCAAAGGCCGTGAAGTAGCCTTTAAATTAGACGACGGACACATTAACACCCCTGAGATTTTGTTTAATTCCACTGATCCATTTTTTAAGAAACTTTCAACTGACAAATATGCGCATGTTTCCAATAGCCTTGAAATGGTTAACACTTGTGATAATGAGATTGTTTGGGCTTTAGTTAATGAAGTTAATAATAAAATTGGTCAGCCTATTTATGGATTAATTAGAAAAGATAAAACTATTGCACCCGTTCATACTTTTTGTAATTTTCCATTCAATGGTCCAAAAAGAGTAATATAGAACTATTGTAAAAATAAGAAAGAAGTAATTGTTATGATTACACGTGATTCTTGGAACAAACAAAAAGAAGAAATGAAAAGACAAGAGGAACAGAACAAAGTTAAAGAGCATGATTCTAAAGTAGATAACATTTTAGCTTGGGTGTTTGCCATTATTACAATAATTTTTGGAAATGCTCAATCTGTTGCTATTCTCTTAGCTTCAACTTTCTTTGGAGAAAATCATAAAAGTAATTAATATTATAATTAATTCGCTGTAATTACAGGAGATGCCCATTCCGGCATCTCTTTTTTATCCCATTTCATGTTCATTCATTAACAAATCTCCCTCAATAGGATAAACTTAGGTAACAAAAATACATCGTGGTATTTTCCAAAGGAGACTTTGACATGACACAATACATTATTGGAATCGACATTGGCACTTCCAGCACCAAGGCTATCTTGATGACGACCGCTGGAGACATTATTTCGCAGGGTCGTGTTTCGTATTCATTAGAGAACCCGTATCCAGAGTGGGCTCAAGAAAATGCGGACGACTGGCTTAATGCGGCTACGACTCTGATTAAAGATCTGGCTGAAAAGGTTGATAGTAAAAATATTATTGGCATTGGAATTGACGGTCTCTATGGAGGATCGGGAGTTCCAGTTGATAAAGCGGGTCAACCACTTGGACCAGCTCTGATTTGGATGGATCGGCGCGCTACTGAAGAAACTGACCAGGCTTTAAAACTCGTTAGTAAATCAGAACTAATGGACATCACCGGTAATTTGGCGGATCCATACTATGGTTACACTAAAATTATGTGGTTGAAGCAACATCGGCCAGAGCTTTACCGAGATACTTATCAATTTTTGCCACCCGAATCGTACGTCATTTATAAGTTAACGGGAAATATCAGCATTAATTATTCTGCGGCAGGTAACTTAGCGGGTGTTTTCAATATTAATGATGACGAGTGGTCACCCGAATTAGCTGATAAGCTGGGAATTGACTTGAAGAAATTACCTCAGAAAATGATTGCTAGTACTGACGTTGCGGGAAAAGTGAGTGATGAGTGGGCGCGAAAGTTAGACATTAATCCTGGCACACCGATCTTTAACACGGGTGTTGACGTGGGTCCGGCTACAGTTGGTACTGGTGTGCTTGGAGCCGGGCGCATGACAATCGCACTCGGAACGTCAATGAACGCGGCTTTGGTAACTGACAAACCGCTGAAAGATGATAATTTGATCATCTGGCCCTATGCTTATAAGCCTAAAGAATACTACTATAATTTTGCCGGGGCGAACACTGCTGGTGCCGTGATTGCGTGGTTTACCCGTGAATTTGCGCAGGAAGTCGATAACAATAATGGTACAAGAATGTTGGATGAAGAAAGTGAAGCAGTTCCAGCTGGTAGCAACGGTTTAATTGTCCTGCCATACTTCATGGGTGAGCGCAGTCCGATTTGGGATTCCAACGTACGTGGAACCATCTTTGGAATTTCGATGACGACGAAACGTTATGAAATGTTCAACGCCTTTCAGGAAGCCATTGCGTACTCTGTACGTCAAAGCATTGAACAGTTTGGTGATTACATCGGTGATTCGTTTACCTTAGTTGGTGGCGTCAGTAATTCGAAGAAAATGGTGCAGATTATTGCGGACGTGACGGGCAAAACCGTCAAAACGACTGATTCTGGTGGTGAAGCAGACCTTGGAAGTGCCATTTTGGCAGGAATTGGGTTGGATCAAATCCATCCTGAGGATGCCGAGAAGTGGATTAAGATTAATGAAAAGGTTGAACCCGATCTTGTGAAACACGAGAAATACAATAAGTATTACGAGTTGTATCGTTTAGCATATACGGATACTAAGGGATTTTATGAGAAGTATTCGGATTTGCTTAATGATCAGAATTAAATTAAGTGCTAAACCAGTTGATGGTTTGGCACTTTTTTTATTTCACTGAAAGCTTACATTTTTGACTTTCCATTCTCACAGCCACATACTTCTTTTAGATTAAAAAGAAAGAAGTATGATAAAAATGAAAATTGCAATCTACGGCGCAGGTTCACTTGGCACCATTATTGGGGCTTATTTGACCAAGGCGTATGGCAAAGATCACGTGGATTTGATCGCTGACAATCCCCAACACATCAAAGATTTAAACGAGAAGGGAGCCACCGTTACTGGGACCGCCAATTTTACGGTTCCCGTTTCCGCTAAAACTCCCGATGAATTGAAACCGAATGAGTACGATTTGGTGCTTCTCTTGACGAAGCAAACGCATAACGACGAAGTGCTTCCCAAGGTCAAAGAAGTGTTAAAACTAGATGGCACGTTGGTTTCGCTGCAAAATGGGGTTCCAGAAATCGCGGTTTCAAAGGTGATTGATCCTAAGAACATCGTAGCTGGATCGGTTGAATTTGGTGGAACGCAGCTCAATCACAATGAATCTGAATTGACCACCGCCCAACCGGCCTTTGAGAATGCGGCGTTTCAGATTGGTGAACTCGACGGTAAAGATACGGATCGAATTAAGCAGGTTCAAGCGGTGCTGAATCACGTTGGTGGCACGGCCGTTTCTGATAACTTGCTGGGGACCAAATGGTCCAAACTCTTAGTTAATTCATCATTTAGCGGATTGTCAGCGGCCAGTGATGCAACGTTTGGTCAGATTGCTGACAGTGAAATCGGCTTAAAGGCGGCGTTGAACATTGTCAATGAGGGTTTGAAAGTAGGTCATGCTGACGGTGTAAAATTCGCCAAAATGGGCAACCATGATCTGAGTTCATTGTCCATGGATCACCGTAATGATGAACCGGGTCAACTGGCATATCTCAGGTCAGCCATGGCAAATAGTAAGAACCTGAAAGCCAGCATGTTGCAAGATCTCGAGAAGGGTCATAAAACTGAAGTCCATGACATTAATGGGGTAATCGCTGATACTGGTAAAAAGTATGGCATTAAGACACCTTTTAATGATTTGATAATCAAGATTGTTTCTAACGCTCAGGACACGGACAAATTACCCCAATTTGACGATACAATGGCACAATTTCAAAAGCTTCTAGATAATAAATAGTAAAAAATATGAGAGTATTTTCAACCTTAGTTTGGAAATGCTCTTTTTTGAACTTTACACAACCTTGTAAAATCCCCAGTCTAAGCGCTTTACGTTGACTTTATGTGATTCACCCCACATACTTTTTCATGAGTCCACTAATCATTGGACTCGAATAACAGATGGGGAGTGACAAGCATGAAAATTGCAATTTATGGTGCTGGTTCACTCGGCACCATTATTGGAGCTTACTTAACGAAAGCATACGGTAAAAAACACGTTGATTTAATTGCGAATAATGATAAACATATTGGCGACTTAAATAGTCAGGGAGCCCATGTCAACGGATCGGCAGAGTTTAGAGTTCCGGTCTCAGGTAAGATTCCCTGCGAATTACACGCAAATGACTATGACTTAGTACTCCTTTTAACTAAGCAGCCTGATAACAATAAAGTGTTAGATGAGATTAAAAAAGTATTGAAACCCGATGGCACGTTAGTTTCACTGCAAAATGGGGTTCCGGAAGCTACGATTGCGGAGGTAATTGATCAAGAACAAATGGTTGCTGGGTCCGTGGAATTTGGTGGTCGAATGCTTAAAAATAACGAGGCTGAGATTAATACGCTTCTGCCCGCATTTGAGAAGAACGCCTTTCAGATTGGGGAGTTGAACGGGAAAGACACCCTACGGATTCGTATCATCCAACATGTCTTAAGCTTTGTTGGCGGAACGCGAATTTCGGGCAATATCCTGGGAGCCAAATGGGCTAATTTATTGGTTAGTGCATCGTTTGGTGGTCTTTCAGCCGCTGGCAACGTCACCTATGGGCAAGTCGCAAATGACGCGATTGGCTTAAAGGGTGCGCTCCACCTTATCTCTGAAGGACTGCAGGTTGGAGCCAATGAAGGAATCAATTTTGCTAACATGGGTGAATATGATCCCTACGACTTCGCTTTGAACGGTCAGTACGATGAGGACATGCAACTAAACTGCCTGAGAAGGGCGTTTACTGAGAATCGCAACCTGAAGAGCAGCATGCTCTATGATCTGAAGCGGAATCGTCCGACGGAAGTTCATGATATCAATGGTTTAATCGCCAGCAAGGGACGTAAGCACTACATTGAGACGCCCTTTAATGACCTCATTATTCAAATTATTGATAAAGCTCAGGATACGAACACGATTCCAGATTTTGCCGACACGAAAGACCGTTTTGCCGACCTTATGAGCAAGGAATTTGCTAGAAAAGCTCTGCCCATGATCGTTTAAGTAATTCTATTTACAATTACGGTGAATCTCTAAGTTTATTTTAGAGATTCACTTTTTTTATATTTTCATTAACCTACTAATAATCCCAGTCTAAGCGCTTTGTTTTGACTTTCACTTACTCACGCAACATAATTTTACTGGATTCAACTTTTTTGAATTCGAAAGATACGAGAAAACGTGGGAATATACATCAATAAGAAGTAGGTAGAGATTATGAAAAAAGAGGAACTATTAAAAAAAATCACGACCCCCATTAATGATCCAGCTTTTCCAGAAACCAAAGTTTCATACATTAACCGGGAGTTTGTCTGTTTTAGGTACAAGACGGATGGGGATGCTTTAAAAAAGATTCTCCCTGAACCACTCAAGCCGAGGGGAAACCAGGTTAAGTTTGAATTTATCAAGATGCCAGACGCTACTGGACGTGGAAGTTATACGGAAGCTTGTCAGATCATTCCGTGCACCTTTAAGGGTAAGATGGGAGAATTTACTTTAGCCATGTATGTTGATAACTTTCCTTCGATTGCCTCAGGAAGAGAAACCGCTGCCTTTCCTAAGAAGTTGGGAAAACCACGGGTTTACATTGACGGTACCGAAACCTTGGCTGCAACACTGGACTACGGATCCTTACGTGTTGCTCAGGGAACCATGGGATACCGATACCAACCCATGGACCTGATGACCGCAGAAGATGAACTGACGCAACCCAATTATCGATTGAACATCATGCGCGATTACGATGGATCGCCTCGCATCGTCGAGCTGACGGAGAGCATGATTACTAATCTGAACGTGAAGGACGCTTGGACCAGTCCAGCCCGTCTGCAGCTCTTTGAGCACGTCCACGCTCCGGTGGCTGATTTACCTGTCAGAGAGATGGTGGGCGGAAGTGACATTATCGCCGACCTGACGCTTCCACAACCGAAGAAAATTTATGATTATCTCAGCTAAACTGAATATGTAATATTATGAATCTCTAAAGTTACTTTTAGGGGTTCATTTTTTGTGGTTAAATATACTATATGTTAAAAATGATTATTTGAAAGAAAGGCGAAAAATGACTGTCGCGATCTCAATCTTTATTTTTCTGTTCTTGGTCTGGTTATTGTTTGAATTTATTAGTAGTACTGCCTGTGGCTGTCTCCTACTAGTGTTTCTGTTAGCTGCTACCATCGGATTATTTGCGGCTAATTTCTGGATTCTTGGCATCATCATGGCGGTCTTGATCACCGTGGGAGCGTTATTTAATCATTAAGGACTTGTTTTGGGTAAATGAAAAGCTTTCAGTTCCAATTATTGGGCTGAAAGCTTTTTTAGATGGAAATTAATTTTTGGGATCATGTTCTTGATGCCACTTTTTGATTTGTTCCAAACGTTCTTTAAACCGAACCTCATGTCCTTGACTGGTCGGCTTGTAGTACACGTGACCAGCCACGGATGGTGGCATCGTCTTCATGGTGGTTAATTTATCCTTATAGTTATGAGCCAGTTTGTAGCCCTTTCCATAGCCCAAGTTTTTCATCAATTTTGTTGGAGCATTTCTGATTTGAAGTGGTACCGGGTCATCGGCGGTTTCTTTGACGTCTTTCGCTGCCGCCAAACGGGCCTTATAAAGGGCATTTGATTTGGGCGCCAGTGACAGGTACGTAACGGCTTCAACGAGGTGGACGTCACATTCGGGCATCCCCAAGAACTGACAGGCCTGAAAAACATTAATGGCAACGTTTAAGGCGTTCGTGTCAGCCAAACCAACGTCTTCACTTGCAAAGCGGACTAGTCGACGGGCGATGTAAAGTGGATCTTCCCCACCATCTAACATCCGTGAAAGCCAGTAGATGGCGGCGTCAACGTCACTATTACGCATGGATTTATGCAGGGCGGAGATGATGTTGTAGTGCTCTTCGCCGTTTTTGTCATACAAGACGAACTTATTACTAATTAACGGTTTTAAGTCGTTGAGGGTAATGGTAGTTACGCCATCCTTTTGTTCGCCGTTTAAGACTGCCATTTCCAGGGTGTTTAAGGCCTTGCGCGCGTCTCCGTTAGCAAAATTAGCAATCTCATTGATTTCATCTTTGCCAATCTGAACGTGTTGTTTCCCAAAGCCATTCGGATTCTTAATGGCATTGTTTAAAAGTGAGACGATGTCATCAGGTTTCAAAGCGTGTAAGACGAAGACCTTACAACGTGACAACAACGCTGAATTCACCTCGAACGATGGATTCTCGGTCGTTGCTCCGATTAAGATGATGCTTCCTTGTTCAACGTAGGGAAGGAAAGCATCCTGTTGCGCCTTGTTAAAGCGGTGAATTTCATCTACGAAGACAATGGTTTTCTGGCCCACTTCCTGATCTTGTTCAGCCTGACGCATGATTTTTTTAATTTTACTGATACTACTGTCGGCGGCACTAAAGCTAAAGAAATTTGATTGGGTCTTTTTGGCAATGATTTCAGCTAAAGTGGTCTTGCCAACTCCCGGTGGTCCCCAAAAAATCATGGAGGATACCTGATCGTTTTCAATTAATTCGCGTAAAATTTTGCCGCGGCCCAGTAAGTTCTGTTGGCCAACAAACTGATCCAGGTTCTTGGGACGAACCCGACTTGCGAGTGGTTCGTTTTGATCTGGATTGGCAAATAGGGATTCTTGTCGCATTTGATCACTTCAATTCTCAGAATGAATCTGATTGGTAGTGTTAATAACATTCAAGTTAAACCACTTGACTCAATCATGCAATTGATGGGACTAAAAAACTCCCTTGATTAAAGGGAGTTTGGCTTTAAATTTCGTATGGTGGTTTATCTGACAGTAGATCTTTGACCTGCTCATCAAGAGTGGGAAGGGGTCTACCGATGACCTGCGGTAGATCGGGATCATTGTCCGTGTTGTTTTCTAAAATTTCTTGGTGGGTCATACCGAACTTCACGGCCTGCTCGTCAATGTTTTCGTCAAGGACACCAGCACGAATCATGTCCTGAACGTTGACCATGAAATCAATTGATCCTGGTTCAAAGCCTCGTTCAGCCAGCGCTTTACGATAATTTTCGTCGTTTAACAGTCTGACCTTAAAATCCTGGCTGGTGTTAGCGATCACTGAAGCGGCTAGATCGGCGTAAGTGTGTTCATTTCCATAGAATTCGTAGACGTCTTTCGTCTTTTCATCACTTGCCAAAACCTTGGCAGCGGCATAAGCGTAATATTTTTCTTCCGCCCAGCCAACCTTACCGTCGCCAGCCGAGAAGATGAAGTCTTCGCCGTTAGCGGACCGTTTGATGAGGTCAGCATCGTTTTCTAGATACCAGTTATTGCGCAGAAAGGAATGCTTAATTCCGGTATCTGTGATTAATTTTTCGGTTTTAGCATGATCCTCAGCTAAAGGAACTTTGGCGATGTTAGCGTGGGGGAAACTGGTGTATGCAATGAATTTGACCTTGGCTTTTGTGGCAGCATTCACCACGTTTTCATGTTGAACGTAGCGGGGATGCTTGGGATCTGGTTGTGACGATACAAAAAGGAGCTTATCAATTCCATCAAACGCCTTGTCCAGACTTTCGGTGTCGTTGTAATCACCCCTTCTGATCTCAACTCCAGCAGGATACATTTTTTTGGCCTTCTCAGTGTTTCTTGCGATCACGACGATGTCTTCAACTGGCACCAGTCGGATTAAGCCCATAATTGCACGTTCGCCGAAACGACCTGTTCCAGCGGTAACTCCATATTTCATAATGATTTCTCCTTCGTCTTCGTTACTTAAAAATTAGCATTAATCTTTTTAAAAGGCAATTAATCCATTTTATGAAATGATTATTTATGAATGCCTTCGTGATAATGATATAATAGGAACGTATAAACAGAAGAGGAGGGTTTAGTATGAGTGACAGAAGACCTAGTGAAAAACAAGAAAAAGACTTATTGCATAAATTAGAAAAAGACGATCATAAAAAGGATCGTGGCCATGAAAACCGTTCAACTAAGGGTAAAGAAATCCATAAACACATTGAACGTAGTGACCGTCCTGAAGAACCAAATAAGGACCGTAAATAATTAATGGCATAAAAAAAGATCGCGAATTCGCGATCTTTTATTTTGGCCTAGAATGAACGAACAATTAACAAAATTCCGAAGAACATGAAATAGAATGCTACTAGGAATAATGCAACGGACATTGCCATGGCTGGTTGGAATAATAGGGCAATCCCTAAGATTAAACCAACGATTCCAAGGATAACTTCAAACCAGAAGTAACCCTTGTGGTTTCTCTCAGCAAAACGACTGTACCATAATTCGAACAGTGAATCGATGATAAACCAGATTGATAACATTAACCAGATGTAGATTCCACCAACGGCTGGATCTAAGAAGATTAAGATACCAATGATGATATCAAGTACACCATTAATGATTAGCCAAACTGGTGACATTCCTAATGATCGGTCCAGTTGAGAAATTTCAGCGATCTTGAAGATACCTTCAACGATCGATAGGATAGCAATTACGAAAACTAATGCTTTAAATGAGTTCAATGGATTTCTTAAAATGAAGAGTGACAAAATCACACTCAGGATTCCAATAACCAATGAAAACGGATCAAAGCCCTTTGTTTTACTAAACATATAAACACTCCTTTTTTATTTATTAGCCTAAGCTTAAATTCATTTTACCAAAATTTAAGAAATAAACCACCTTTTGAGATTTGGTTGGGTAGAATATTAGGAAGATTAATTGAAAAGGGAAATGATTAAGTGGTGGTTTGACGTATCTTAGTACCGAAGCATTGGGGATTGGGCATGAACAGCTTGAATTGAAAAATTTAAACCATAAAAACATTTTTAAAAATAGTCACATTTGTTAGGTTGCGTCACAAAAATATAATACAATGAGATTTAGTTACATATTTTTACAAATACTTAATATAGAGGGAAATTTTATTTATGAAAAAGAAAATGCATGTTTGGAAATACTATGCGGCAGCGTTCATCATCCCAGTTATCGTTGCTTGTATCGTATTTGCCATTTATGGAATCACGCCGTTCGGTAATCATAACTTATTATTGAGTGACTTACTCACCCAATACATGCCATTTTTTAAGCTACTTCGTGATCAAATGCTGCATCATACTCTGAGTTCATACTCATTCTTGGTATCCATTGGTGACAATACGGTGCCAATCTATACCTATTACCTCATGAGTCCGTTGAACCTGCTAGTCTCGTGGTTCAGCGTAATTCACTTGCCAATTTTGATCTCAATCATCATCTTGATTAAGATCGGTCTGATTGGCTGGTCAATGGCCTTCTTCTTGAAGGTAAAGTACCAAAGACAGGACATGATGCAGATCATGGCAGCCGTTGCGTACAGTTTATGTGGTTACGTGGCACTCTATTTCTACGATTTCATGTGGCTCGAAGCCTTGATGATTCTCCCACTCTTAACCCTTGGGATTGAACGTCTTTTCTATAAGGGCAAGTGGGGTGGTTATGTAGTTGCTCTGACAGCCATCATCATCATGAATTACTACATGGGGTACATGTTATGTATCTACTCCGTAATCTACTTTGTTTACCTAGTCTTCTTGAATCGTCCTACTAAGACGGGATTTTGGCACTATTTAAAGGTCCACGGTTCCATGACGTGCAAGTACGTGATCAGTTCGATCATTGCTGCTTTATTATCTGGTTTTATGTTAATTCCATCAATCGTGGGGATGCTTTCGACTAGTAAAGGGCTCTTCAAGATTTGGGATTTTCTTCCGTACCCAAGGTTTAGTCCGGCTGTCTTTGCCAATTTTGGGGTGGGCGCCAACAACTTTATGGGACGCTTATCACACGACCCCAGTATTTTTGTGGGAACCATCTTTATCATGGGATTACTGGTATTCTGGTTCTCTAAAAAGATTTCAAAACGACAAAAACACGCTTCATTTTGGTTGGTGGGTGCCATTTTCTTAGGCATGTGGATTACCACCTTTAACACCATTTGGCACATGTTCCAAAATCCAGCGGGGTTCCCGTATCGTGAAGCCTTCATGTTTGGATTCGTAATGATTATGTTTGCCTATGAGGCCTACATTAATGGCGCGTTTAAGAATAATCGGGTTGTCATAACGGCTGGGTCGATTGTGGCTGGATTACTCGTGATTGGCTATATTTGCGCTGATATCATTATTTTCTTTAACCATATGCAACAGGTAAATAATCAGTTGATTGTTAGCAACACCCATCTGTTGATTGCCATAATCTTTGTCGCACTGACGACCGGATTGCTAGTAGCCGCTAATCGCTATGGCAAGAAGATTTGGTACCTGATTTTCGCCGTTTTGTGTGTTGAAATGGGTGTCAACCTCTATCTTTCGCTTCAAGGCGAACTGGTTAACGGTGTCAGACAAAGTGCTTCGTTTGGCAATCAGAAGCGTTTTGAGAACGCCTATAACCAGTCAAAGGGAATTATTGATCGAAAGATTGATAATAAAAAGGACCAGACAACTTTCCATCGAAATGACGTCGACAATCAGATTTACAGTCATATTATTAATCAAGCCTATAATCAATATAATGATTCCATTATCTTTAACTTCAGGGGAGTAAGTGGATACAGTTCTACGCTAAACATGCATACGCAAGACGTTCTCTCTAAACTTGGATTATCATCACGAAACGTTCGAAGAGTCAGTGTCATTGGTAGTTCACCCGTTACAGATCAACTGTTGGGGATTACTAATCATCTGACAATCTTGCCAAATGGGCAGGCCGTTAATAAGAAGGATAACCGATTTAGTGGTCTTGGTTATGCCGTTTCAGATCAGATCGTTAAGACGAAGCTGAAAAAGAACCACGTCTTTATTAACTTAAACAAGTTTGTTCAGCATGAAGCTGGGACCAAGAAGAAGTATATGCATCGGGCTCAGGTCACCGTGAATAGTTCAAATAAGCGGCACTACAAGATGCCTACCTCTTATAACACGAAGTTAATGGACCAAATTGATGGATATGAGTATCATCTTACGATTAATCCAACCATTACCGGAAACCAGTACATGTACTTGGCTAACGCCAATTTGTATAATGATCAGATCTTCGTAAATGGCAAGCCGCTTCCTGACAGATACAAGATGCTTGGAACCGAAAATGTTTACTTGGGTCACTTTAAAAAGGATGAAAAGTATACCGTAAAACTGGTTGTAACTGATGCGATCAAGGAGAAGAGCCTGCTTAGAAGCTTCTCTGGACTTGATAATGCTGCCTTTAATAAGTTTGTTAATGAGACGCAACCATACAAGTTGCGAATTGATCATCCCGAAAACCTGAAACTTTCTGGATCTGATTTTACTGGTCACGTTAAGACCACGCCAAAACGAAACGTACTAATGTTGAGTATTCCGTACGATAAGGGGTGGCATGTGACCGAAAATGGCAAGAAGGTCAAAACATTGATGGTTGGTGATGGAATGACAGGTTTGAAGTTGAAACCTGGAAAACACACGCTTCACTTCCATTACCGAACTCCAGGACTAATTCTTGGATTAATTCTGACCCTGATTGGAATCATTGGCGCTTTCTCAGAATGGTTCTTCTACCGCAAACGAAATAAATAAAAACTAGCATTCCCAAAACACTTTGGGAATGCTTTTTTGTTATAATTAGGTTAGTGTTAAGAAAACGAGTGAGGTAATAACAATGAAAGTAACTGCATATCTAGTACGACATGGACAAACTTATATGAACCTGTACAACAAGGTTCAGGGATGGATTGATTCACCGTTAACCAAGAAGGGTTTGGAAGACGCTGATAATGCTGGTGAGAGACTAAAGGACATTAATTTTGATGCGGCTTTTAGTAGTGATTCGGGACGTGCCATTCAGACCGCGCATCATATTCTGCAAGCTAACAATAATAACATCAACATCATTAGCTACCAGTTTCCGGAATTGCGAGAACAATTTCACGGATATTTTGAAGGGGAAAACCTGGAACAGATGTGGCAATTCGTTGGTGAACAGGTAAAGACCACGTCTGAAGCGGGGGTACTTAAGAACTTTGGTCTGGAGAAAGCTCGGGACTTGATCGCAAAGGCTGATTTGTATAATAACGCCGAAGATAACAAGACGTTCTGGAAACGGGTTGACCGTGGGATTGATCGAATTCGTAAAAATACGAAAGATGGCGACAAGATCTTGATTGTTTCTCACGGAATGACCATTCGCTCCATCGTTGACCGTTATAATCCAGCCTTGGATATCGGAGAACCGGCTAAGAATGGTAGTATTACCAAGCTGATTATTACCGATAAGGACATTAAGGTTGAGTACTTTAACAATTTAGGTAAGGTATAGAAAAAAGAAGTTGAGATAGATGTCTCAACTTCTTTTTCTTATGTAAATTTTTCAAATGGTTTACTTCGTAGTTTGTGAATAATATAATTAAATCAACTTAAGAAGGAGTGATTGAGATGGTTAAATTATTTGCGAGTCCCAGTAACTATGTTCAAGGACCGGATGTCTTGATGCACAGCGCTGATCGCATTGGTAAATTTGGTAAGAAGGTACTGTTACTATCAAGTCCGTCGGTCTTAAAAATCATTGGTAATGACTTTGCGGAGTACTTAAAAAAGAACGATTTTGACGTGGAAGTGGTTAATTTTACGGGTGAATCATCAGAAAGTGAGATCGATCGGGTAACTAAGATTGGCCAAACTAACGTTGATAACGTTGTGATTGGGCTTGGTGGTGGAAAAGTATCCGACAGTGCGAAGGCCATTGCGGATAACCTGAATACTACCGTTGTGATTGCACCAACGATTGCTTCTACCGACGCTCCGTGCTCGCGTCTTTCAGTAATTTATACGGACAAAGGTCAGTTTGACCACTATCGCTTTTACAAGAAAAATCCTGATATGGTTATTTTGGATACGAAGGTCATCAGTCATGCTCCGGTGAAATTCTTGATTGCTGGAATGGCTGACGCTATGGCTACTAACGTTGAAGCAACCGACACCCGGAAGTCCGATGGGACTAACATGCTGGGTGGAAAATCGACTCTAGCTGGAGAAGCGATTGGGCAAAAGTGTGAACAGACACTGTTCAAGTATGGAAGTCTAGCGGTAGCCGCTAACGTGGTGGGTTCGGCGACTCCAGAACTTGATAAGATCGTTGAAGCCAATACGCTTCTTAGTGGAATTGGGTTTGAAAGTGGCGGATTAGCTGCTGCACACGCTATTTACAACGGTTTTACGGCCTTAAGTGGTGAAATTGACCAATTATCCCATGGCCAGAAAGTTGCCTTTGGGACTCTATGTGAACTCGTCTTGACTGGTTCAGATCATCGGCGCTTCGAGAAGTACTTGAGCTTCGACTTAGAATTTGGGTTGCCAACCACGTTGGAAGACTTAAAATTGGGAACTGCCAGTGATGAAGAGTTAATGAAGGCTGCTACGCAGGCGTGTGATCCAAGTGATACCATGGTTAATTTGCCAGTCTCCGTCACTCCAACCGACGTGATGAACGTCATGAAAGCCGTCTCAGAATTCAGTCATGAATATCAGATTAAGAATGGACTCGGTGATTGAAATGCAGACACGTGATGATGTCATCAAATACATTAAAAAGCAATTTGACGTTGAACCAGATCATCCCTTTAAGGAATACCCGCAGTACTTGGCATTTCGCCACAAGGACGACCAAAAGTGGTTTGCTCTGATTATGGACGTTCCCAAAGACCGCCTAGGATTAGATGGAACCGATGAAATTGACGTACTGGACGTGAAGGTAGATCCAGACGTTGCTGGTCTTTTGAAACAATCGAAGGGCTATTTACCGGCCTATCATATGAATAAGGAACACTGGATCACGATTGTGTTGGGTGATGTGGATTCAAAACAGGTTCAAAAGATGATAAAAGATAGCTTTAAAATGACCCAATAGTGAGGATTACTGCTAAATAAATCGTGATGGCAAGTGAGAACCAACCATCTAATTTCCTAAAATGGGTTTCATAATAACGAGTGGTTTTGGAATTAGTTGCGTAGCCGCGGGCGTCTAACGCGTCAGAAACCTTATCGGCCCGATTGATAACGGCGTATAGCAACGGAATGATGAGTTGAACGTGGAGTTGGATTTTTTTCGTTAGTTTTGCTGGAGAGAAGTCAACTCCACGACTGATTTGAGCGGTTTTAATGTCGTTTAATTCATTTAAAATGATGGGTACGAATTGTAGAGTGAGGGTTACCATGAGCGAAAGTTGTGCCACCGGAACATGGAAGAATCGCAGCGGACTGAGTAAGCGTGCCATTCCCTGGGCCAGTTCGGTTGAACTCGTGGTAAAGGATAAAAGAGCGGCGACCAGGATCATGAGGATGATTTTGATACAAATTTGAAATCCATCCAACCAGCCACTGATGTTGATATGGTTGAGACTAAAACGGTGACTCGGAAAGATTCCATGATAAATTAAGATAAACACTAAGATGAATAAAATGGGTTTGATTGAACTGAATGCCATTCCGAGTTTGATTTGGGCCAAGTAATACAACAAAAGTAAAACTAAAACGTTCATTCCGAGTTGAAATGGGGTAGTTGTCCACATAAAAGCCATGGTTATGATGGTGATGGAAATGAGTTTAGTTCGCGGATCTAACCGATTGAGAAGTGAATGGTTGTCAACGTACGAACCGAAGATAAAGTTATTCATGTTTAATTTGCGCTATGAGACTGATTTTTTTGGTGGCGACACAGATTAGACTAACAATAACGGCTTTGATGAAATCGCCGGGGATGAACGCGAGATTTGAGATCAGGGCAGCCATGACTGACATGTGGGCAATTACTGAGAGATATAAGGCACCAAAAAAGTCGATCAGAATGATTCCACCAATAATATTCACAACGAGGTATTTCCAGAAGTTAATCTTCTTCCATAACTTTTCAACTAGGTAGCCGATGACAAAGGCTGCGATGGGCCAGATGATAAAGTATCCGCCAGTGGGTCCAGTTAGAATTCCCAGGCCACCGCGTCCGCCAGAAAGAACGGGCAGGCCAATTAGCACAAGGATTACCACCAGCAGGGAACTAATGAAGCCATTCTTCTTACCAAGAAAACTGCCTTGCAGCATGACGCCCATGCTTTGGAGGGTGATTGGTACTGGGATGAATGGCAGTGTGATTGGTGGAAAGAGGCCTAAAACGATGACGATTGCCGCAAATAATGCATCATAGACGAGTTCTTTGGTTTTCATGAGTAATTATCTCCTTAATAAGTGATTGAATGTGTTTAATTAAGGATAGCGATTAGATTATCATTCTACAATCACTTTTTGGGATCATTATCTTGACATAATGTTACGTAAGAACTTTGGCTTAATAATGTTGTAGACACATAATTAAATATGCAACTTTAGTTCCTTTAAAAGAATTATCTGGTGGTTTAGTTATTGACAAATTTTATCCTAAATCGTAAAATTAATGTGTAATAAAAAAGGAAGAGATGCGTGGACATCTCTTCCATATTCGCAAGTTTGGTGCGGTTTTTTGGGTGAGCTAATCAGTTATGATTAGCTTTTTTTATTATAGCGTACGCTTTGGCAAAAATAATTACTCTATTAATTATTTTTAATAAGAATTAATTTGCAAAAAAAGAAAGGTCACACAGTTGTGTGACCTCTTTATTTCTTCTAAAAGAACTGTTTAATGTTATTTGTAATCTTTCGCATATCACGATCATCCAACTTTGCAACCAGCTTAGTTTCACTTCTAACTTCCATGTCCACGGTTCGAACGTGCTGTAACATGGCCGTTCCGTGAATTTTCTTGTTGTTAACCTGGAAGTAAAGCGGTGATTTAACGTACTTTTTTTCTTCTAAATACTTCTCTGATGAACTAATTGGAATCACAATCACCGTGTTCATTAAACGATTGTAGTGATTGTTACTAACCACCAAACATGGCCGCTTTTTCTTCGTTTCAGTGCCAAGTGCTGGTTCAAGATTGACGAAGTAAATTTCGCCTTGTTTACAATTCATTAATCGATAACCTCCGACCCCTGGTCAGGACCCCAGTCCGTTTCGGGACTGCTGACATTACCGTATTTCTTTTCCTGGTCCTCCACGATTTTCCAGAAGTCCTCAAAAGACTCTTTTGGTGCAATCGTGATCGAACCATCTTTTTGAATCGTAAACTCAAGCTGATCGTTCTGCTTGAGATCGAGAATGTCACGGACAGTTTTCGGAATCGTGATTTGATTCTTACTTGTCATCGTGGCAGTAATTTTAATTTTGTTTGTAAACATGCACTAACCTCCCATATGCCATCTTTTAATGTAGCTCAAAATTAAAAGAAAGGGAAGCGATTTGTGCTTAAACCATTCTTTTGTCAAACCATTTCGCAAGTAATGAAAGACCGTAGTTGATAATGAAGTACATGATCGCGATGGTAATGAACATGGGAATCATGTAGTTGGGGTTCTGTCCGTAAATAACTTGTGATCGGAAGGTTAATTCTGGGAGCACAATGGCAGTGGCCAACGAAGTGTCCTTAACTAGTGAAATGAATTGGGAGATAAGGGGAGGAATCGATTTCTTTAGAGCCTGGGGCAAAAGAATGTGCCAGAGGGTCTGAACCTTATTCATCCCGGTTGAGAGGGCTCCCTCAGCTTGATCAGCACCAACTGAGAGAAGGCCACCTCTGATAATCTCACCAACCATGCTGGCTTCAAAGACCGACATGGCAACGACGGTAGCCGCAAAAGCGTTCAATTCCACTCCTAGCTTTGGTAAAGCAAAGAAGGTGAAGAAGATCAGAAGCAAGAGGGGTAGATTTCGAATGGTATTAGAAATGAACCGAACCGTTTTGGTGAAGTAGGGGACCTTTTCAAATAGAATGATTCCAATTAAGGTTCCTAACACGAAACTGATTAGGATTGAAATTACCGAAACTACGATGGTGACAACTAGCCCACCCAGTAAGTAATGCATGTTAATTAAACTAAATGCTCCACTCATTCTGTGGCACCCCCATTCACTTTACTTTCAATGATGCTCATGCACTTAGAGACGGAGACGGTGATAATCAAGTACATAATTCCAACGATGATGTAGGTGTTGAACGGATCTAGATTTGCACCCGAAATAACGTTGGCTTGATACATTAAATCAAATCCGGCCACGAATGACAGAATCGATGAGTTTTTAACTAGATTAATGAATTGGTTTCCAAGTGATGGAATTGCCAGTTTAAAGCCCTGTGGTAAAACCACCTGAACCATGGCCTGAGTGTACGTAAGTCCGTTGGCTCGAGCTCCTTCCATCTGGCCTGGATCAACCGAGTCGACTCCACCTCGGATACATTCAGCGATGAAGGCGGAGGTATAGAGGATCAGACCGATGGTTCCGGACCAAAATCCTGAAATGTGAAAGTCAGCGGCGACCACCACGTAGAAGAAGAGGGTGATAACTAGGAGTGGGATGTTACGGAAAAATTCCACAAACGCACTCCCAATGAACTTCAGAAATTTATTGGGTGCCATCTCTAGGAGGGCGAAGATGGTTCCCAAGACTAAGGATCCTACTAGGCCAACGATTGAGGACAAGATGGTGATCCAGAAGCCGTCTAATAGGGTTTTCCAATTTTCAAGAAAGATATTTATCATTTTTCTAGACTCCTCCAATCTAATCCAGGAACGTTTGAGAACCATTTTTTAATCAATTTGTTATAGGTACCGTTGGCAATGACTTGTTCCAATGCCTTGTTCATGGCGGACTTTAATTCTGGTTGATTCTTGTTCATGGCCAGTCCGTAAGGCTGGTTGGTGAATGGTTTTCCAACAACTTTGGTGGATCGATTTTGATCAGCTAAACCATATAAAATGGCGTTATCAGTAGTAACGGCAACACCCTGACCAGACTCAAGGGCACTTAGGGCCTGAGAGTTATCTGGCATTGAGATGACTTTAGCCTTGGGTGCGAACTGCTTCATGGTCTGAACCGCAGTGGTCCCAATCGTGGTGATCACGGTGTACTTCGGACTGTTTAACTGCTTAATGTCTTTGATTGGTGAATCTTTTTTAACCAGGATGGATTGTCCAGCCGGGAAATACGGTTTAGTAAAATCAATCACTTTGGCACGTTCAGGAGTGATAGTCATGGTAGCGGCGACCGCCTCTACCTGATGGTTCTTTAGTAACTGAATTTTCGAATTAGTGGTAACCGAAGTGAATTCGGGCTTAATTTTCGTTCCAGCGTTTTTAGCCATTTGGGCGGTAATGGCACGTGCCATATCAACGTCGAAGCCTTCACTTTGACCAGTTTTCGGACTGATCAGACCAAACAAACGCGTATCACCCTTTACACCCCAGCGCATCACGTGACTACTTTTAATTTTATTATAGTCGTTGCTGTCGACCGCTTGGTGCTTTTTGGCCTCAAGGCCGCCGAAGATTCCGCCGATGATCACGATGACTAAGACGATAGAGGCAATTAAACCCACTCGTTTTAACTTAAATTTACTCATGGAATCTACCTCACTTTTTATTTATGTTCAACTTGTGATAAGAACTTGCGAGCTCGTTCGGTCTTCGGGTGATCGAAAAATTCGTCGGTCTTTGAGTTCTCAAGAATCTTACCATCAGCCATAAAAATGACTCGATCGGCGACGGCTTTCGCAAAGCCCATTTCATGGGTTACAACTAGGGTAGTCATATCCGATGTATTAGCGATGTCCTGCATGATGTCTAAAACACTACCAACCATTTCGGGGTCAAGGGCAGAAGTGGGTTCATCAAACAAAAGCACCTTTGGATCCATTGCTAGTGATCTAGCAATGGCGATTCGTTGTTGCTGACCACCAGAGAGCTGAGCTGGGTACTTCGCGCCTTGGTCAGGTAAATCAACTCGTTCAAGGAGCTTTTTAGCGACTTTTTCGTTTTCGGATTGCGGTCGCTTCAAAACGATGCGCGGAGCTAGGGTAATGTTTTCTGTGATGGTCTTGTTGTTGTAGAGGTTGAAATGTTGAAAGACCATTCCAACGTCGGTTCTAAGTTTATTTAGATTAGTTTTGCTACTCGAAAGATCCTTTCCATCCACAATTAATTGTCCCTGTTGAATGGTTTCGAGTCCATTGATGGTTCTAAGTAAGGTTGATTTACCGGATCCAGATGGTCCGATTAGCACGACGTTTTCACCTTCGTGAATGTCGAGGTTGATATTGGTTAAAGCGTGAAATTTGTCATAGTATTTTTCTACGTTTTTGAATTGAATGATTGATCCCATTAAATTGTCCTCCTTCTTACATAAACTCCAAAAAACGTGTTTTGGGGTTAAGACTAGATTATACGCATTGAAAAGAAATTACTAGCATTGATGACACATTTTGTTACACAAAGATGAATTTTTTTAAAAGATAATGAAAAAAAGTCCCCAAATTTTTATAAATTTAGGAACTTAATTTCAGACTTATTTTTTGAATTTTACTACTTTTTTATTTGTTGAAACGACTTCATTAATACTTTCCTGAGTTCTGGATCATGCGCAAAGATGAAGGTTCCATAGACGCCTCGTTTCATTAAAACGTTAACGGAATTGAGGATAATCTGTTTGCGTACTTCTTTGAACTCCTTGGGATCTGTGATGTCTTTACGATGCTTCTTACTTTCAACGTCGGTTTGTTTACTTAGATCGACCTTAATTTGATGGTCGTTAGGATCGAGATAGATCGGAGGACCCAGAATGATGCCCACGTAGTTCAGGTCAAACCCCTGACAGGTATAAATGGAGCCTACTTCATCAATGGTTTGGGGAATTTCTGCCCAAGGAGTACTGGTGTAATTGTACTGATCCCACGGCATCTTAAAACCACCACGTTCTCTGATGTAATGTTTCCCACCATCTAACGTTGAGGGGTAACCAGTGGTTGAAACAATTCGTGATAAGCCAACCTTGTTATTTTTCTGGACGATTTCCTGTCGCATTTGTTCTGCATCGTCAAAGATCCGAAAATCATAACCATCGTCAGCATCCCTTGGAATTGGCAACAATTTACCAGCGGTGAACTCGTTCATCCAGTGGACCAAATCAGGTTTGGCAGTCATCCGAAATTGATGGGTCAGCTGATAACTTTCGTGATAGTAGGGAGCAAGAAGCTTTTTTAAACGACTTTGATCCCAGTAGCATTTGGTTCGTAAGACCTGATTCATGTCAAAGACGGCAATTACAACCTTGCTCGATTTGATGATCTCTTCTAGCTGATTTTCCTGATAGAAGTTGTTGTAATGGTCCGGTGATGAGAGTAAGAGGTGAGCTTCATCAACAATGACTACGTCAGCATGTTCGTCTTTTTTATGCATTTGGTTGATAAACGAGGTTGGACGCATAAAGTTTTTCTTTAAGACGTTATTTTCTGATCCAGCAATCTGTTTGTAGACTTTCAAGATTTCGGGATGGTTGACCAAAAAATAATTCTTGGTGCCATGAAGTTTGCCATCCCTTCGTGCGGCTTGCTGAATGTTGAAGAAGAGTTGACTTAAAATCACGCTCTTCCCGGTTCCAGCGTCACCAAAGATGGTAAAAATCGAATGCTGTTTCTGATCAATTCGCTGATTAATAAATTGTTCAATTTGATCAATGAGCCGTTCCTGTTCACCAGTCAATTCGTGGAGATTAGGAGCAAGCTTCTTAGTTGCTTGATTATTATGCATTTTGAGTGTTGTGCTTTCTTTGAATAGTCCAGTTGACTAAGGTTAAGATTAAGCCAGCAACTGCCAAGACGAATAGTAAGAGGAAGTCCATGTGACCACCCATGATGGTCTTGGCGACGTACTGAGCAGCATCATGTGCTTGGTTCTGATTGAAGGCGTAGATGGTTGCTAGCACACTGGTACCAATTGAGCCTGCATATTGTTGCAACATGTTGAACAAGGAGTTCACATCGGCTGAATCGGACTGAGGTGCTGTTTCCTGAGCGTTAGTGATGGTACATGAGAATGCACAGTTAAATCCAAATCGGAGAAGTGCAAACAGTAACATTAAAATGATGGTACTAAACATTGCGGTCATCGTACTAAACAAGAACATGGCAATCGTCAATAGGACCATTCCAGTGATGATCGGTTTGAAAGCCCCAAAACGATCGTAGACACCACCAGCAAATGGTGAGGTTACACCACCAATGATGGAACCAGGCAACAGGATTAATCCAGCAACCATGGCACTCGAATGGAGGACCGTTTCCGCATAAATTGGGATGACAAATGAAGCACCAATGTTGATGAACATTAACAAGAAGTAGTTAATGGCATTTAATGAAACTGTTGGAATTTTAAGGGGATGAAGTGACATTAGTTGGGAGTCACCGTGACCATTGAGGTAGATGAACAGTCCAAGGGTGATTAAACCAATGATAATTGGGATCAGTCCACTCATGAAGGTTGCACCTTTAACGCCGAACTGGTTGGCACCCCATACAAATGAGAAGAGGGTGACAATCAGGAGGGCAAAACTGATGAAATCAAATCGTTTAGAAATTCCAGGAGCCTGAAGGTCGATACTCTTGAGCCCAATGAATAACGTGATTAAGACGATTGGAAAGGCGATGATAAAGATGTATCGCCATGAGAGTAGGGATGATAAGGTTCCACCATAGGTTGGGCCAAGGGCTGGAGCAATTGAAATTACCATTGAGGCAATTCCAGTGTAGAAACCAATCTTTGGTCGTGGAACTTCAGCGAAAATGATTTGGTACATCATGGGTAAGGAAAGTCCGGTGGCAGCGGCCTGAATTAAACGTCCGATTAAGAGTAACCAGAAGTTAGGCGCAATTGCACACAAGACGTCACCTACGATAAAGGCTAGGACAGCGAAGACGAAGATCTTCTTTAGTGAGAACCTCTTAAGTAGATAAGCGGTGGTAGCCATCGTAATCGTTACCACTAATAAGTATCCGGTTGAAATCCACTGAACTAAATTCAATGAAATGTGAAAAATTTGGGAAAGTTCTGGGAACGTCACGTTCATCGAGGTTTCCAGTAAAATTCCACAAAATGATAATAACGCGGTTGCGAGGATCGCGATTTTGGTTTTTAAGCTTACTTTTGAATCCAAATAATTTCCTCCATTAGCGTCTTTTATTGATTGGCGTCGTTAACTGCTTTGTTGACAGCGTTTCTAAATCCAGTTGCATCTAAAGCGACTACTCCCTTGATGGTAGATCCACCAGGTGAAGTAACTTGATCCTTCAGGGTGGCCGGTGAAATGCCAGTGTCTAACGCTAACTTACCGCTGCCTTGCACCATGCTGGCCGCAACTTTAAAGGCGGTTTCACGATCAAGGCCATTTTGAACGGCTGCATCAGCAAGGGCGTCCATAAAGACGTCGACAAAGGCAGGACCACATCCGGCAACGGTACCAACGATACCCAGATTTTGGTTACTGGTCTTGATTAAAGTACCAAGACTAGCAACCACCTTTAAAGCAGTTTTTACGTCATCTTCATTCGCATGATCTGATTCGCCAACGGCAATACAACCCGCGTTGACGGCAACCGGGATGTTAGGGACGATACAAACTACCGAATTGTTTTTGTGAACGGAGTTAATTTCTGCCTCAGTTACGCCCTGAGCAGCTGAAACGATGACCGTTTGGTCGGGCAACTTCGTGTTTTTTAAGATACTAACCGTAATGGGTGCCGGGGTTGTTACAAATAGCACGTTCAAATCGCTTGGGAAATCATCATCAACGATTGTGAATCCCAACGTCTTTGATAAATCTTTCAGTTCTGAGGTAACGTGGTGTCCTTTTACAAGAATGTCACGAGGGTCATATTTATTAACTAAACCCTTAATGATGGCGCTGCCCATGTGGCCGGCGCCGAGTACTCCAATTTTCATGTATTTCACTCCTTAATTTACTATTATGATAATAATACATCATTGTTAATTAGTTATGTAAGGCTGAATTCGGAAACCACGGATTTTGTGAAAGCTGATCATTATTGGTAAGCGCTTACAGCTAATGATATAATAAAAGTAGGGTTTTATGAATGAAGTACGAGAAAAGGGGGCTGGTAATTTGAATTTAAAGGGTTGGTTTCATAACTTAACTAATAAAGAAACGCCGAGCCTTTCAGACACAAAATTAGCTGATAACATCGAGTTTATTGATAATGAAGGTAAATACCTGGAAACGGTCGTTAGTAGTTTTAGAGACAAATCTGGTCTGGTTCACTACCGGGGTGAGGGTTATACCGTTGAAAACTCGTTTGCCTTTGCCATTGGAGACCTTGTGAATGACGATAATCTCATTGAAAAGTGTACATATTCGATCAAGGTGTTAAAAAGAATGCGTGCACCTAAAAAGTCCAAATTAGCTACATTAATTGCTCAGATGATTAAAATGATCGGCCATGTTTCCGACTACATTAACGGGATGCGACGTGATATGCACAAGGGGACTTCCGGACACGCTGCCATTCAAATGTATTGGCGCAGTGAGAAAGCGATTAAAGACTTCAAAGTCGAAAAGGTGTACACGGTGGCCCTTGTGAATGCTGATGAACCATTAGTTAAGTGAAAATAAAAAAACTGGACTCGTTTGAGTCCAGTTTTTTGATGTTTAATTTATTGATTTAATAATTCGTCATCGACAGCTTTAACGTAGCTTTGTAGTTTCTTATCAGCAGCTTCCGCAGTATCAGCTTTAACACCAATGTAGAATTTAATTTTTGGTTCAGTTCCAGAAGGACGGATGGCAAGCCATGTGCCATCATTGAGCCAGTACTTTAAGACGTTTGATTGAGGTAAATCAATCTTTTGGGTTGATCCATCCGCCATTGTGGTGGTTGAAGTTTGGAAGTCTTCCAGTTTGACAACTTTAGCACCGTTAAATGAAGTCATAGGGTGATCCCTAAAGTTCTTCATGATGGCTGCCATCTTGGACTTACCTTCAAGACCATCAAATTCTTTGGAAATGGTCTTTTCTCTAAAGTATCCATACTTCTTGTAGATTTCTTGTAAGCCGTCGTACAAGGTCATTCCCTTTTCCTTGTAGTATGCGGCCACTTCAGCAAGTAGCAAGGTGGATTGAATGGCGTCCTTATCACGAACGAATGGTTTGATTAGGTAACCATAACTTTCTTCAAAGCCAAACAAGAAGGTGTGGTCATGATTTTGTTCAAAGTTCTTGATTTGTTCGGCAATAAACTTAAATCCGGTGAGGACATCCTTCATTTCAACACCGTAGTTCTTGGCAATGTCAGTAGCCAGTTCCGTTGAAACGATTGATTTGACCACGACACCGTCCTTAGGAAGGTCACCAGCATCCTTTTTGGCCTGTAAAATGTAATTGAGGAGGACACTAGCAATCTGGTTTCCGGTCATGAGTTTGTATTCGCCATCGGGCTGTCTAACCGCAGCTCCCAGACGATCAGCGTCAGGATCAGTCGCGATGAGGACGTCCGCGTCTTCTTTTTTACCTAACTGAATGGCTAGGTCAAAAGTCTGTGGAAACTCTGGATTGGGAAACGGAGTGGTGGGAAACTCAGGATCAGCGATGGTCTGTTCAACCACGGCATCGTAATTCTTGAATCCAGCGTCTGATAAAGCCCGTCTGGCAATGATTTTACCAGTTCCATGAAGCGGAGTGTAGACAAACTTTAGGTCTTTTCCTACCTTATTAATTAGGTCATGATTAACGTTGACGGTTTGAACGGCTTGAAGATAAGGAACGTCGACATTTTCACCAACGATGCTCATCAGTCCGTTGTTTCGCAAGTCTTTTTCCTCAGAAATGGGAATCTTGAATAAATCATCAACCTTACGGACGTAGGTAGTCATTAAATCGGATTCCTTTGGTGGCATCTGACCCCCGTCTTCACCGTAAATTTTGTATCCATTGTACTGCTTAGGGTTATGGCTGGCGGTAATCATGATGCCCGCGTAGGTGTGTAAATGACGAACTGCAAACGATAGTTCTGGGGTGGGGCGAATGTCGTCAAAAACAAACGTCTTAATTCCGTGAGCACCCAGTACTCGAGCTGCTTCGTGAGCAAAAAGCTGGGAATTGTAACGAGGATCAAAGCTGATCACCACGCCCCGATTCTTTACCTTAGGATCAAGCGTATCCATTAACTGAGCCAAACCTTCAGTGGCCTGACGAACAGTGTAGACGTTCATTCGGTTAGTTCCAGCGCCTAAGGTTCCCCTCATTCCAGCGGTTCCAAACGAAAGTGAAGAGCCAAAAGCATCTTTGATTTGATCTGGATTATCACGCATTTTTGCTAAATCAATTTTTAATTCTGCTGGCATATCTTCCTGGGAAACCCAGTTTAGGTATTCCTTTTTAGTATCTGTTGAACTCATAATTCTCCTCCTGGAAAGCAATTTTTTCCACGTCGAATACTGTGAATTGTAACTTCTATAAGGGATTATAGTTAAAGTCTGACACTCCGTCAATGTAAGCGCCTTTATATTGCCATCGTGACTATGATATACTGATATCAAGGTGGTGAGACAAATGAAATTTGATTATGAACCAGGACGTTTTTACGCTAACGATGTACATGGCAATCTAATTGCCGAGGTGACTTTTACTGAAGATAATGGAGTTGTCTCCATTAATGAAACGTTTGTTAACCCGAACTATCGCGGGCAAGGACTCGCTGGGAAGTTAATTATGGTAATGATTGATTACGCTAAGAAAAATCATTACCAGATCAAACCCGTTTGTTCCTTCGCCGTTAAATTTTTTGAAAAAAACACTCAATACGATGATTTATTAGTAGGAGGTAAATAAGATGGCTGTACTAGTTGCCGGAGGAGCCGGATATATCGGTTCTCACATGGTAGATCGCTTAATTAATGACGGATATGACGTTGTTGTGGTTGATAATTTGTCAACTGGACATCGTCAGGCCATTAATCCAAAGGCAAGGTTTTATGAAGGGGACACCCGTGACTCGGATTTCTTGGACGACGTGTTTTCTAAAGAAAAGATTGATGCGGTCATCCACATGGATGCCTTCTCACTCGTTCCCGAATCAATGAAAGATCCACTAAAATACTTTGATAATAATGTAATTGGGATGATTAAGTTACTGGAATCAATGAAGAAAGCGGGCATTAAGTACCTGGTCTTCTCTTCAACTGCCGCTACTTACGGGAATCCAGAACGAATCCCGATTTATGAAAAGGATCGTAAGGACCCCATTAACCCTTATGGTGAAAGTAAATTAATCATGGAACACATCATGAAGTGGGTAGACGAGGCCTATGGCATTAAGTTTGTGGCATTACGTTACTTCAATGCTGCTGGAGCCAAGGAAGATGGCTCAATTGGTGAGGATCATCATCCAGAAACGCATTTGATTCCCATCGTTTTAAAGGTGGCAGCCGGGCAGCAGGATACGATGAAGATTTTTGGGGACGATTATGATACCCCAGATGGAACTAACGTCCGAGATTACGTCCATGTCCTTGATTTAGCCGATGCTCATATCTTGGCCATGAAATACCTAGAAAAGGGTAATCCAAGCAATATCTTTAACCTGGGTTCTTCAACTGGCTTTTCTAACAAACAGATTATTGATGCAGCACGAAAAGTGACTGGGAAGAAGATTCCAACTGAGATTGCTCCAAGACGTGGCGGTGATCCTGATACGCTGGTGGCAAATTCTGACAAGGCGCGTGAAGTCCTTGGCTGGAAACCACAATTCGATAATATCGACTCTATCATCAAAACCGCTTGGACGTGGAAAACGAAGCATCCAAATGGTTATGAAGATAAATAAATGGGGCACAAATATTGAAGAAGAGTAAAACTTACATTGGTGTCATCCTAGCGATTGCTGGTGCCATCATGTGGGGAATTCAAGGACCAGTTTCGCAGTTCTTGTTTCAAGACAAGAGTTTTTCAACGGAATGGCTTATGGGAGTTAAGATGTCGGTTGCTGGCATCTTAATTCTTTTGTTTACAAAATTTGTTCAAAAAAATCACATTTTAAAAATTTGGCATACGGGCCGAAGCTGGATGATCCTGCTTTGTTATGCCATTTTCGGACTTTCAGCGGTTCAGTACCTTTATTTACTGACGACGCGCGCCAGTAATGCGGCCACCTCGACGATCATGCAGAGTTTGGGAACGGTTATCATCATGATCTTGACCGTCATCGTCTATCATCAAGCCCCGACAATTCAACAGGGTGTAGCCGTTATTGTGGCTCTAATTGGAACCTGGCTACTGGTGACTAAGGGTGACTTAACGCATTTAGCGATGAGTCCGAAGGCGTTCACCCTTGGCCTTTGTTTGGCATTCGCGGGAGCTCTTCAGACCATGCTGCCAGTTAAACTGCAGGAAAAGTTCAGCACATTTGTCATCATTGGGTGGGCAATGATCGTTGGTGGCGTGATTTTTACCTGTATTCATCCCTTCTGGGTCGATGTTCCTCATTTGATGCTTGGAGGAATTTTAGGAGTGGCCTTTATTGTACTTTTTGGCACAATGCTGTCATTTCTTTGTTTTACTTCCAGTCTACGATACGTATCCGCTACCACCGCGGGACTACTAGATACGTTTGAACCACTCTCAGCAACCATTGGAACGGTTGTGTTTTTGCACACCAGTTTCAATCTTTACGAAACTATCGGTGGCATTTTGGTCTTGAGCACCGTCTTTATCCTGGCAATTAGACCGCGAAAATCGTAATGATAGCACTAACTAATTAGTTGGTGCTTTTTTAATTGACTTGTTTTCGTTGTATTGCTTGTTTGTGGTCAATTTTGTATAATTGAAAGCGTTACACATGAATTAATATGTTAATTAAAATATTAAGCGTTGAGGAGGAGTTCGATGAATAAATTCGTCAAAAAATACATATTTTTTGCGGCATTCTGGGTCATTGCTGTTTTAGCCGCTGTCTTATTTTTGCCCAACATTTCACAGATAACTGCGGAACACGGACAAACTAAGATTCCAGCTAACATGCAGAGCCAGGTTGCAGAAAATATTCAAAAGCACTGGGGTCATCACATTAGTGATACTAGACAAGTGGTCTTGGTATACAACAATGGTGATAAAAAGATTGATGCTGGCAAACAAGCCGACATTAATCACACTGTCTCAAAGTTAAAAAATAATGCTGATTACTACGGCATCAAAGGTGTAACGTCCGCTAATGAAAATGCGGCGACTAAGAAACAGCTGATTTCAAAGGATGGTACCACTGAGCTGGTCCAACTGAATGTTTCTAAGAAAGATTCGGTTGAGACGATGAATAACAAGCTTAAAAAGGGTGCCAAGACGTCGAATCTGAAGTCGTATGTCACTGGATCGGACGTTTTAAATGATGATATGCGGCAATCGATGATTGACGGAATTAAACAGACCGAGGTCATCGCCGCCGTCTTCATCTTGATTGTTCTGATCATTGTCTTTAGATCGCCAATTGTCCCACTAATTTCACTATTAACCGTGGGAGTCTCATTCATTGTTTCCTTGAGCGTTGTGATGAATTTGGCTAAGTACATGAACTTCCCACTGTCAAACTTCACCCAAGTCTTTATGGTAGTGGTCTTATTCGGGATTGGAACGGATTACAATATCCTGCTGTACGACAGATTTAAAGATAATCTGGGTCAAGGAATGGATAAGGTTGAAGCCACCGTGGACGCGAGGAAACGAGCTGGAAAGACCATCCTTTATAGTGGGGGATCCGTTTTAATTGGGTTCTTTGCACTGGGACTGGCGAAATTCTCTATTTATCAGTCCGGAGTAGCCGTTGCCATTGGGGTAGTCGTTCTCCTGTTGGTTCTGCTTTCATTGAACCCATTCTTTATGGCACTCCTTGGTAAGACCATGTACTGGCCTGCCAAGAATCTTTCCCCCAAGAAGCGTGGAAGTCGCATTTGGCACTTCCTTTCAAGTCATTCGGTTGCTCACCCCATCATCGCGATTGCGTTGGTCTTAGTCCTAACGCTGCCATTGATCTTCTTTACCGGAAAGAGTAGCTTAAACTACGATAATTCGGTTGAACTAAGTGATTCATTGCCTTCTAAACAGGGATTGAACACGGTTCAGCAACACTTCTCCAAGGGGACTGCTGAGCCTTCCACCATTTACATTCAATCTAAGCATAAAGTTAATAACGAGAAATCGATGATGGAGATTGACCGCATCACTCGTCAGTTGAAGAAGAACAAGGAAATTAAGACGGTTGCATCGGTTACCCAGCCAAGTGGGGAACCGATAAATCAACTCTACTTAAATAATCAACTTGGTACGCTTAATAGTAAGATGCAACAAGCTAACGCAGGATTGAGTCAGATTCAAGCTGGAGCTAACGGTGGTTCCTTTAATGCCGATCAACTAAAGGCGATTGGAGCTTCAGCTCAATCCATTGGAAATCACTTGAAGACCATTCAAGGGGTTAGTGGGGCAAGTACTGCTCCTGGTCAAACTTCTGGTCAGGCAGTAATTGCTCAGATGCAGCAACAGGCAACTGCCATGGGATCACCAATGAGCCCACAACAGTTACAAATCGTTGCTAGTGGACTTCAAAACGTTAGTTCTCAAGTTCAGATGCAACAAGCATCTGCGATGTCTGGTTTGCAAAATGAATTAACTGGGATTGCTTCAGACACACAAAATATCGGAAACAATGCGCAAGCCATGGGGCAACAACTCCAAGGAATTCAGTCGCAATTGACACAGGCTAACGCTGGTCTTAATAAGATTAATCAGGGAATGCAACAATCTAACGAATACCTGACGGGACTTCAAGATTCAGCTGCGGCTGCTAATACGTTCTACATTCCAAATCAGGTGCTTAAGAGTAAAACCTTTAAGCAATCGTTGAATAACTACGTCTCCTCAAACGATAAGATTACTAACATTACCGTTGTTTTGAAGGATAATCCATCCAACGCGAAGTCAATGAACCTTGTTAAGAATGTGCAAAACCAAGTTAAACAGTCTCTTAAAGGAACTAGTTTAAATGACGCTACCGTTGCCATTGGTGGTGAAACAGCTACGATGTCTGATACCCATGACATTGCATCGCAAGACTTCTTTAGAACTGCCGTTATCATGTTGGTTGGAATCCTGATTGCGTTGATGTTTGTAACGCGTTCCATTTTGCAACCACTCTATATTGAAGGAACGTTGATTTTGACGTACTTCACTTCGTTAACGTTAACCCGTTTGTTCTCAGAGACCTTCTTAGGTCAAAGCATGTTAACTTGGAATACGCCGTTCTTCACCTTTATTATGCTGATTGCGTTGGGTGTTGATTACAGTATCTTCCTGATGATGAGGTATCGTGAGACCACGGATGGATCACCAGCGGAACGAATTGTAAGTTCTGCTAACTACATTGGTGTCGTGGTATTGTCAGCTGCCGTCATCTTAGGTGGTACCTTTGCCGCACTGATTCCATCTGGAATCTTGACACTGATTCAGGTTGCCATTGGCGTCATCATTGGTTTGATTATTCTAGTAATTATCTTGCCAATCCTGTTACCAGCTGCCATTCGTTTAACTTATCAACCAATTAGCTTTAAACGAAATAAGAACAAAGCTTAAGCTTCAAATTAAAAGAGAGATCAGTTTTGACTGACCTCTCTTTTTTGTGTCATCTAAAATGACATGGACTATTGACCGGCTTTCGCTTTACGCCTAAAATTAACTTATTAATATGTAAAAAAATAAATCGGTCGTGACCGAGTTAGGGTGAAAATATGAGTGAAGATAAGACTAGCATCGGAAAAAGTAAAGTATTAAAAGGGATTGCCTGGGCAACCCTGGCATCAACCTTTTGGGGTATTTCTGGAGTGGTCCTTCAGTTTGTCTCACAAAATGCGGCCATTCCAGCCTCATGGTTCTTGTCAGTAAGAACCATTTTTTCTGGAATTTTGCTTTTAGTAATCGGATCCATCATGTATGGAACCAAGATTTTCCATGTCTTTAAAGACTGGAAGTCCATTATTTGTATCGTCGCCTATGGAATCATCGGATTAGGTGCTAACCTAATGTCATTTTACCTTAGTGTTCAGGATGGAAATGCTGCTTCGGCAACGATCCTGCAGTACTTATCGCCATTATTTATCCTGTTGGGTGGATTTTTGTTCATGCATAAGCGACCTTACAAGATCGATTTAATCGTTTTTCTACTAGCTCTTGTAGGGGTCTTTCTGGCAATTACTAAGGGTGACATTAATCAATTAGCCATCCCACTTCCAGCCCTACTTTGGGGAATTGTTTCTGGAATTACCGCCGCTTGTTACGTGGTCATCCCTCGTCCACTAATGGAAGAAAATTCGCCCATCGTAGTTCTCGGTTGGGGAACTTTGATTGCGGGATTGGTCTTTAACATTCATCAACCAGTTTGGGTTGGGGTTCCACACCTAACTACTGGAGCCATCGTTGGAATTGGAGCCATCGTAATCATTGGAACGGTCATTCCATTTGCATGTTTGCTTCACAGTTTGCATTTTGCTTCTTCAGAAGACGTTAGTTTGGTGGATGCTGTTCAGCCAGTTGTCACTTTCATCTTGAGTGTGCTCTTCTTACATACTAAGATTAGTTTGATGGAAGTAGTTGGATCGGTGTTGGTAATTCTCGCAATTTACATTTTGCAAGATTCCAAGCGCCGAAACGTGAAACAACAGAAGCTGTAACAAAGATAATCATGGCAAATAAATATAAAGTAATGCGTTTTACCGGAGTTCCACTGGCAATGGATGATGCCGGTAATTATGTAATTAAAAAAGATGAGAACGGCAATTTTAAACTTCATACTTGGCGAATTGGGAAACATACTAGGGGCCATTTTCATCGGATCGGTCAAGTTTTTTTAACGGAAAATCGATTAAGGGTTGCCATTGTGCAGGATTTTAGTGTATCTTTTAACAAACGGCATCGGTATACGCCGATGGAACGTTTTTTAGATGATTATGTTGATAAAAAAGTTATTGATGAAGCTGAGTCACACTTGGATTAATTGGAAACTGTGAGGAGATAATATGAAAAGTAGAACGGGTAAGATGAGCAACACCGTTAAGGGAATTTGTTTAGCGGCGTTTGCGTCAACTTCATGGGGTGTTGCTGGTGTCATTACACAGTATGTTTCACAAAATGTTGGGATTCCAGCTTCCTGGTTTCTATCAGCCCGTACCACTGGTGCGGCCATTGTTTTGTTACTAGTTAGTGCCATTATTTATGGTAAGGGAATCTTTAGTGTCTTTAAGTCGTGGAAGTCAATCATGTGGTTGGTTTTGTATGGTTTGTTTGGACTAGCAGCTAACATGGGAAGTTTCTATGTCAGTATTCAGACCGGTAACGCAGCCGCAACTACGATTTTGCAGTACCTATCACCACTGTTTATCTTATTAGGTGGATTTGTGTTTATGCATAAAAAGCCGATGAAGATGGACATCGTGGTCTTCGTTTTGGCCTTGGCTGGAGTGTTTTTATCAATTACCAAGGGTGATATTTCACAACTATCAATTCCAATGGACTCATTTTTCTGGGGAATTATTTCTGGAATTACCGCTGCTTTATACGTGGTTCTGCCACGTCCATTGGCTCACGATAATTCACCCATCGTGGTTCTTGGTTGGGGAACTTTAATTGCCAGCTTAGCCTTTAACATTAACCACCCGGTATGGACCAACGTTCCCCACTTAGGAATGGGCGGAGTGCTTGGCGTTTGTGGAATCATTCTGTTCGGAACTTTGCTTACTTTCTCCTCACTAATCTACGCTTCTCGTTTTACCTCATCAGAGGTCATCAGTTTACTGGATGCGATTCAACCAGTAGCGACCTTTGTCCTGAGTGTGATCTTCTTACATACTCACATTAGTTGGGTTGAAGTCTTAGGTGCTGTCCTGGTTATTCTGGCGGTTTACATCCTTCAGTATGTCCAACGCCACAAGAATCAAGAGGAGCTCTTATAACTTTCTTAAGCATTTGAGCATATTGGTTTGAAAGCCCAATCTTTCAGGATATAATAGTGTCAATCTTAATAAAGGGAGAGATTATTATGGCAGAAGAAAGTAAAGAAACAAAAGCATTGGACAAGATTTCAGAAATCATGAACAAGTTGCAAAAGACTTTGGACAAAGAGGGCACTGAATCAAAAGAGGGCCACAAAGTTCATAGTTGGTTGGAAGAACACCGTGCTATTCATGAAATCAAACGAACCCTTCATGAAGTTGGCAAGTTCGACAAGTTTGACTCAGCCGCTTACGACAAATTCATGAAGGATTACGAAAAAGTTGTTAATGATTTGGACGACAACGATTAATAATCTATAATTTCTAGGGAAGCTGCAATGGTAGCTTCTCTTTTTTTGTGAGGATCTTTAAAAAGAAGGGAAATGATAATTTGGCAGGTACGACGAATGAGTTCAGCTTTGATGGATTCACTTTAAATCCGGCGGTAGGTGAGTTGAGTAGTAATACTCAATCCATTAAATTAACCGCTACTGAGACCTCGCTGATGGTGCTTTTTATTGAGCACAAAGACAAGCTAGTATCAAAAAAAGAATTAATGACTTTTCTGTGGGCCAACGGTGCTTTTATTGACAAAGATGCCATTGAAGATGATATCAGCAGATTGAGACATAAACTTGGTCAAGTGGGTTTAAAAGATAGGATCAAGACGGTGCCAATGCGGGGATATAAGTTGGTTACAAATCGGTAGGGTTAATAATTAAAAAGAGAGATGGCAAAAATGTCATCTCCCTTTCTTTGTATAAAAAAGAATCCATCAATTAATTGATGGACTCAGGAAAATAAAAAATTATTTCTTAAGTAACTTTTCAGCATCAGCTTTAACGTCGTCATCGCTCATGTCTAAGTACTTTTCCATGTCAGATTCAGTCTTCATGGTGTCATGACTGTTATCTTCCATGTAGTGATCCCATAAGGCATCACGGACAGGAATTGAGTCATCGCTCCAATCAAATACTTCTGACATCTTTTCGTCTAATACACGTGGTGTTTCAAAATCATCAGCCATGTTATATATCCCCTTTTCATTTATTCACTTCTATTTTAATTCTTTTTAACAAAAAGTGTTAGCTATTTGCACTTAATTTCGCCTTTTTACTTAATTTTTTGATGCCAGGGATGCTTAGCATTGTCACAAAGCTAATTAAATATAGAACGGAAAGGAAAATCATTACAACCATCAGGTTATACTGGTCCATTAAAATCCCAATGATTACCGATGACATTCCGCCAACCGCGCGACCGACACCAACAATAATGTTATTAGCACTACTTCTAACTTCGGTGGGGTAGAGTTGACTGACAACCGCACCGTATCCACCATACATCCCATTGGAGAAGAAACCGACGATCGCTCCAATTACTAGGAGGGCAATCGTAGTGTGGGCGAAGACCAGGAGATAGACCATGATTGACGATGCAATTAAAAAGATTCCAAATGAAAGTCTAGGACCGATACGATCCAAGATAGAACCAAAGGTCATCATTCCCACACTCATTCCGATAATGGTGGAAATCATCCAAAGTGATGATCCGGCAACGTTCAATCCGCTTTGCTTTTGAACGATGGTGGGTAACCAGTTCATAAGACCGAAATAACCAGCGATTTGAACGGTGGTCATGATCATCAAACCGATACTTTGATAGGACGTTTGAAAGTCAGAAAACATGTATTTTCGAATGGCTTCTGCGGTAGAAATGGTTTGTTCCTGCTTGGACTTCAGAAATTCGTTGGATTCCGAAAGGTGTCGACGAACGAAGAAGATTAAAACGATGGGAATTAATCCAAATAGGTAGAGTGCGTGCCAACCCAAGTTGGGAATAATAAAAGCAGCTAAGACTGCCGCAAGCAGTGCACCGACTTGACCGCCAACCGAAGCAATCGACGACATTTTACCTAACTTATTCTTGGGAAAGGCTTCCGCAAGGAGCGTAATTCCAAGCCCGTATTCACCGCCTGCTCCGATTCCGGTCAGTAGTCTCAAAAAGTAAATGAGATAGATGTTGTTGGCAAATCCCATTAAAGCCGTCGCAAACGCAAAGATGAAGATGGTGTATGTAAACGTTTTGACCCTACCAAATCGATCGCCCAGAAAGCCAAAGATGACTCCACCAAGTAACATTCCCCAGTTAGTAATGGTTCCAATCAGACCGGCAGCTCCGGCTGAAATGTGGAGTGAAGCAATCATCGAACTCATCGTGAAAGATAGAAAGAGCACATCCATGTTTTCAAGACCAAATCCAGAACTAGATGATAGTAAAACTAGTTTTTGGTTCTTGCTCATTGCATGGCTGTGCTCAGTATCATTGGTTATATTATTATCCATAATTTCCTCCAAATTAAGACTCACTGGTCTTTTTTATTTGTTGCTGTTAGCGATTATTGCATAGCAAAATTATTTTCGCAAGGTCCAATTTGAACTTGACGAGCCGACCAATCTTCCCTATATTAGGAGTAATCATTAATTAAATTGGTTCAGAGAAGCCAAAATTATGTTTATCAATTCATATAAATTTAATTCTAAAGGACCATTCTCTGACATTTGTCTCGGAATGGTCCATTTTTGTGAGGTAAAAAATGAAAAAAACAATGATGATCGCGTTGGATTTTCCAACCCAGATGGATGTGAATACTTTTCTTGATCAATTTCCGTACCCAGAACAGTTGACCGTTAAGATTGGGATGGAACTCTTTTACCGTTACGGACCAGAGGCAGTGCAGGAAATTCAAAATAAAGGATGCTCGATTTTCCTGGATCTAAAGTTAATGGACATTCCCAATACGGTTTATGCTGGAATGTTTCAACTGGCCAAACTGGGAGTCGATTACGTGACGGTTCATACCCTTGGTGGTAGTGAGATGATGCGTGCCGCCAAACGGGGGCTAGTTGATGGGAGTAGGGAGGCAAATAAGAAGGTACCCGAGCTACTAGGAGTAACCGAATTAACCTCCATTTCCCAGATGGCGCTTACTAACGAACAAAACTGTTCGTTAACTATGAATGAACAGGTCGTTTCCCTTGCTAACTTAGCCAAGGCATCTGGTTGTGATGGCGTAATTACGTCTGCCAAAGAATTGAATGATCTCGTGGAACAGGTCGGCGATGATTTTGACTACGTGGTTCCTGGCATCCGGAGTAGGGATGACGCCAGTGAGGATCAGAAGCGGGTGGCAACTCCAGAGCAGGCTCGAGAACACGGTGCTTCCGCCATTGTCGTCGGAAGGCCAATTACTCAGAATGAGCATCCCTATCGATCCTATCAAAAGTATGATGATGAATGGAATCTTAAGAAAAGGGTGGATTAATGATGAATACAACTAGCATTTTAAAGGACCTCGTGAGTGATCGAATTGTCCAACTCAACCCTAGTAAGCCGTTTACGTTTGCGAGTGGGATTAAGTCGCCAATCTATACGGACCTTCGTTTGACCATTTCGTATCCGAAGTTAAGACGTAAAATTTATCGGGCCCTTGGTCATTTGATTGAAACTAATTTTCCCAACGCCACTGTCATTGGCGGTGTTGCCACCGCTGGTATTCCTCATGCTGCGTGGGTAGCGGAAGAAATGCAGTTACCGATGATCTACGTCAGATCCAAGCCCAAAGATCACGGAACCAGTAAACAAATCGAGGGAAAGGTAACTCCATCTGACCACATTGTCTTAATTGATGACCTGATTTCAACTGGTGGAAGCGTGATTAAAGCTTCCAAGGCAGTTCAAGCTGACGGCTATCAAGTTGACGGGGTGGTTTCAATTTTCTCCTATGGGTTTGCGGACGCTACTGATAATTTTAAAAAGGCTAATTTAAAATTTGTGCCACTACTAACTTATCCAGAATTAATTAAGCAAATGCTTAACGATGAACAAATTCAAAATGATGAGTATGAACGGTTGAACAAGTGGCACCATGATCCATGGTCATGGAAATAAATTACCGTTTTTATTTCCCAATTTTTAAGGATATATTACGATCTGTTATCGCTTACAATTCGTTATTGACACGTGAAAAATTTAACTATATGATAGGAATTGTTGATAGATAGATGAATATAATTACAAAAATAGGAGAAGTGATTATGGTTAAAGCAGCAGTTGTTAGAGATAATTCAGATGGATATGTAGACGTTAAAGACGTCAAGTTACGTCCAATTCATGAGGGTGAAGCCCTAGTTAAAGTTGAATATTGTGGTCTTTGTCACACTGACTTGCACGTGGCTTCAGGTGATTTCGGTGAGGTTCCTGGCCGAATCATTGGACACGAAGGCGTTGGCCGAGTAATTCAAGTTGCCGACGATGTAACCGACTTAAAGATTGGTGATCGGGTTTCGATTGCCTGGTTCTACTCAGCCGACGGAACTTGTGAGTACTGTGTTACTGGGAATGAAACTCTATGTCGGAACGTTAAAAACTCCGGTTTCACCGTTAATGGTGCGATGGCTGAAGAATGTATTGTAGACGCTAAGTACGCCGTTAAGGTTCCAGAAGGTTTGGATCCCGTAGAAGCAACTTCATTAACCTGTGCGGGTGTTACGACTTATAAAGCCTTGAAAATTGGTGACACGAAACCAGGTAAGTGGGTTGAAGTCGTAGGTGCCGGTGGTTTAGGTAACCTTGGAGTTCAATTAGCTCACAACGTTTTTGGTGCCCCAGTGGTTGTCGTTGACGGTGACCCCAAGAAGTTGGAAGCCGCTAAAAAGAACGGTGCCGATGTTTTGATTAACCGTCACGATGGTAACGTAGCTGAACAAATCCAGGACAAGGTTGGCGGTGTTTACGATTCTATCGTTACGGCCGTTAATCCAGACGCTTTCACTCAATCAGTTAACGCCTTGAGACCTAATGGAACATTGGTTGCCGTTGCTCTTCCTAAGGGTGACATGGCACTTAACATTGATAAGACGGTTCTTGACGGCATCAAGGTTGCTGGTTCACTTGTAGGAACTAGACAAGACCTAAGAGAAACCTTCCAGTTCGGTGCTGAAGGAAAGGTTAAACCAATCGTTAGAACCGACAAATTGGAAAACATCAATAACGTCATTGATGACATGAAGGCCGGTAAGATTGTTGGTCGAGTTGTCTTTGATTTCACTGGTGACGACAAATAATTTAAACTTATAATTAATTAAGAAGCAGAATTGTTCAAATTCTGCTTCTTTTTTTAATAATTACTTCGATGTTCGTTATAATGGAGAAATGAGATTATTTTTAAATTCATAACGAACGAGGAAGCATAATGAAAGAAAAACCCAAGTATAAAATTGCCATTCCAAATCAAGTGGTAGAACGCTTGCACATTAAGCCCGGTGCTAAATTGAAGCTAGCGTTACGGCGGCAAGGGATGATAGTTGAAAAAATCAATGATGGGAGTACGGACTCTTGGAACGTGTCCATCTGGTGGTCACTCGTTCCGGCCATTTTAACTGCCATCATGGTTCTAATATTTTTTAAGTATCGGAATTTTCGAATTATTCCCTTGAGTGGTCAGTTTTCGATTGCAAGTGGAACCATTATTTTTGGTCTGATTTTTGGTGCACTCTTATTCACGCTTTTTCTGGTGAAGAGTCGGAAAAATCCGCAAAATACCATTTATCGCAACATTTATTGGCGAAATTTCCCAACGATTGTTCTGTCATTTACGGCTAGCTTGTTGGTTGGATTGCTGGGAATCTTTTGGATTCTGGGAATTGCCTTTAAGGGAGCAACGTTTGATGTTTATACAGCGACTATCATCATTGCGGTTTTAGAGGGAATCGTAAACTACGTCATGATCGGGGTAGCCGTGGCTTTGACGCCCACGTTACTAGTTGATCTCTTAAACCTGATCATCGTGTCTGGAGTCCTCATCTCCATGTCATCTAATAGTCATCGTTACTGGTGGAAACACAACCTGAGCTTTCTTGGTACCAGCCGAGCCACTGATAGCTGGCAGTTTAATTTGACCATTATTTTCTCGGCTTTGTTGATGTGGGCCGTGATTGATTTCTTGTTTGTTTCATTGAAGTCGGTGCAAAAGCCCACGGTTCAGACTTGGGTTTTAAGGACCCTCATGACCCTAATGGCTTTTAACGTTGCTGCGATCGGGATCATTCCAAATGACATTCAGATTCCGTGGATGCACTTCTGGCATACGCAATTTGGGTGGTCGTTAGTCTGGATTATCATTATTTTAATTGCAGGAATTCGGTGGCTGTGGCCGGGGATTTCCAAGAACTTTTTAAAGACCTCTTATCTGATTGGTTTTCTCCTGGTACTAGCCAGTATTCTCTTCCAGGTCGTGCACTACTTTTCACTCACAGCTTTTGAGATTACCTCGTTTACGCTGGCGTTTGCGTGGATTTTGATGTTATTTCAGTACATTTTAAACGTCGTGAACAAGGGAATTCTCGATTTTACGGTTACTTTAACCCAAAATAAATAAGCAGAATCCATGAAATAAATAGCGTGATATCCTACAATGTATTCATGGAGGTGTTAAGTATGAGTAGAGACTTAGAATCAAAAGTACGTTTAAATAATGGCGTTGAAATGCCCCAATTAGGAATGGGTGTTTGGAAGAGTAACAACAAAACTGCCGCTCAATCCGTTGAATGGGCACTAAACGATGGTTATCGAGCAATCGATACCGCTAAACAATATGGTAATGAAGCCGGTGTTGGTGAGGGTCTGAAAAAGGGCTTAGCTGACAATGGATTAAAACGTGAAGACGTTTTTCTAACAACTAAAGTATTTAACGGTGATCAAGGATATGACTCAACACTTGAAGCTTTTGAAGGCCAATTGAAGCGTCTTCAAACTCCATATGTTGATTTACTATTGATTCACTGGCCAGTAAATGGCAAGTACAAGGAAACATGGCGCGCCCTTGAAAAGATTTATCATGAAGGTAAAGCTCGCGCAATTGGAGTTTCAAACTTCAACATTCGTCGTCTTAGAGACTTAATGAAGCATTCTTCCGTAAAGCCAGCCGTTAACCAAATGGAATTCCATCCATTGGAACAAGAAGCTGACATTAAAGAATACTGTGATTTAAATGACATCAAACTCGAAGCATGGTCACCACTTGGTGGTGGAGAAGCCTTAGGCAATCCACTTGTTAAGAAGTTGGCTGAAAAATACGGTAAATCAACCGCACAAATCATCCTTCGTTGGGACATGCAACGTGGTATCATTTCAATTCCAAAGTCAGCTCACGAAAAGTATATCCAAGCTAATGCTGACATCTTTGACTTTGAACTTGATGATGACGACATTCGTTTAATTAACAGTCTAAACGTTGACAAGCGTTCAATTTGGTACGGTGACTTCCGTTGGAACGGAAATCCTGATGCTCCAGTTGACACTGTTGATCAATGGGACGATTAATATTAATCAAAAGAGAAGCCTATGCTTCTCTTTTTTTATTGCCTGCAATGGCAACTGATAGCGTTTTTATTAAGATTTAGTTATAATAAAAGGGTAAAACAAATTAACAAAAGGAGAAATATTATGATTATTAAAGCAATTAAAAGTGCCTTAAATATCACTAAAAAGCATTTTTGGATCTTGCTGGCAATGGTTGTTCCCGCTATCCTAATCTCTGCGATTCTTGGCGGAGTTGTTAGCAGCCTGCAGAATTCTGAAGCTTTGAGTTTAAGTTATAGTTTTGGCGCTAGTTTTAGTGTCTGGTTAATATCCGTCTTGGTTGGAATTATCTGAGTGGTTCTGTTCGAGTCGGCCGCCATGGGTTATCTGACTGGTGATGAGACCGAGACCTTTAAGTTTGAAGATGCCTTTGTGGCCTTTAAGCAGGGGAATACTTGGTTGGTAGCAGCCTTATACGCTGCCTTCATGGATCTGATTAGCTTCATTTTTGGAGCACTATTTGTTGCCGCCGTTGGGGTAATTAGTGCGTCATTTGTACCCCAGGCCTTTGGTTTTAATACCACAACCGCTCAGATCATTGCTCTGATTATTGTGGGCATTGTGATTTTGGCTTTAGTCGGAATCGCTTGGATTTTCGTTGCTACCGGCCTAGCCTTTATCTACCTAACTTACTTTGACGCTAAACGGAAAGGTCAAGAATTGCATTTGATGGCTGGATTCTCGAAATCTTGGAACCTCATGAATGGTAAGCGTTGGGATTTGATTGGTTTGAAACTTTTGACCTTAATCATTGCCGTCGTTACCTTTGCTATCATTGCGGTAGTTGGGGCCTTGTTATGGTGGATCTTTGCTTCAATGCTAACTTGGACCGTCTTTGCGATTGTACTAGAAGCAGTTTTGGCTGTTCTTGCCGTTGCTATTTCAATTTTTTACACGGTATGGTTCGCAATGGCTAATATCAAGTTCTACGAAGAAATTAAATAGTTAATAAGATAATTTTAAAAGAGAAGCTGATGGGCTTCTCTTTTTTTGTGGATTTTCATTTTACGCAAAAGTTCGTTATCCTGGACCTAATTAATTTTAAGGGAGAGTATCATATCTATGGCAATTGAAGCAATTAGTAAAGCACTTAGTACCACCAAAAAATATTTCTGGCGACTCCTCTTGATGACGATTCCGTATGTGATTATTTATTTCGCTTTAACTGGGCTCGAGATCTATTTTATGAAGGAAACTCAGATCATGAACTTGGACGATATTTTTACATCAGGTGTTTCAATGATCATGCGAATCGTGATCACACTTATCACCAATATTTTGGGGATGTCCATTATTATGGGATATCTTTTAGGTGAAAAAGACGGCCACTTTCCCCTTAAAAATGCGTTTGCAGTTTTTACTAGGGGTAACACGTGGCTGATTTCGATTGGTTATTCACTTCTTATAATTGTGATTATGATTTTATATGCTGGTGTCACGATAGGTGGAATTTTTGGGATTGCGACCCTGTTAGGAAGCTTTTCTCTAAACGTGTGGCTGAAACTGTTGATTGCGATCGTCGGGATTGGTTTAATAGTTGCCTGGTTCTTTTTGTATGCCTACGTTGGACTAGGACTGCAGTTTATGTATCTGGCTTACTTTGAAGCCAAAGGGCAAAATAAGCACGTTTCCTTCTTTTATGGTGTTAGAGCCTCTTTAGAAATGATGAAGGGACATCGATGGAGCCTCTTTGGATTCAAATTTACCTTATTATTAGTTGCCCTGGCAATTTTCCTGTTGTTAGGAATTATCGGAATTATCTTGTGGGCGATCTTTGCCGTTGCTCTATCGTTAAAGATTTTAGGAACCATCTTTCTGATTTTAATTGGTCTGATGGCGTTTGCAGTTTTTCTTTTCTTTAATGTATGGATTTTCATGGGTTACGCAAAATTTTATGAGGAAATTAAATAACAAAATGAAGCACAACCAGCCATTTGGTTGTGCTTTTTACATTGTCAAAACGAACGGGGCGTGTGATAATTCTAGTAACGGAAAATGGAGGAATTACATATGATTGCAAACGCAATGACGAAGTCGTGGGAAGTTGTTAAGAAACACTGGTGGATGATGTTTTTAATGGGGATTCCAGCAGGAATTGTTGGGGCATTTTCTGATCCTTCAATGCTATTGAAGCTGCAGGGGATGCAAAGGGCCCTTTTCTCAATCTTTGAGCTAATTGTCGGGTTAGTGGGCATCTTATTTTCGGCCTCGTTAGCAATGGGATATGCCAAAAGTATGCAGACGGGGAGTTTCAAGTTCAAGAATGCCTTTGTGGCTTTTAACCGGAAGTATAACTGGCCTGTTATTATTCTTGTGGGACTTTTGATGGCACTTGCTGAAGCATTTGCAACGCTACTGTTCATCGTTCCCGGAGTAATTTTATCCGTTGGTTGGGGACTATGGATGTATTCGTATCAAGACAATATTGAAGCTGGCGATGAGGTTGGCATTACCCAGGCATTTACGGATGCATGGAAAACGACTAAGGGATACAAATGGAACTTCTTTGGATTACAACTGTTGTTTTTCTGCATGTACATGGTGTTAACCATTCTGCTGACTGCCATCACCTCAGCTTTTAAAGGGAATGGGATCGTTGTTGCTGTGGTTTCAGTGCTAGTCTACATCCCGATGATCATCATTAGCTTTTGGAACTCAGCGGCTCAGATTATTTTCTATCGCGAAATTAAAAAGTAAATTAACGTAAAAAAAGAGCTTACCAGCGGTAAGCTCTTTTTAATATTCTAATTATTATTTAAAAAGGGTATTAATTTGATCGTACTCAGCATGAGTAAGATTGATATCCAGGGCTTTAGCATTACTCTTAACTTGTTCTGGTTTCTTAGCACCAGGAATGACAACTGTAATATCAGGATTCTTAATGTACCAAGCTAGGACAATTTGGGCAATTGTGGCATCGTGTTTGTCAGCAATTGGCTTTAATTGATCAACCTTATCAACGATTTTTTCGAATTCTTTACCCTTAAAGTCAGGGTTATCATGTCTAATATCGTCTTCAGGGAACTTGGTTTCCTTACTGTACTTACCGGTCAAAAGACCTGATGCCAGTGGGAAGAATGGTACAAACGAAATATCATGTTCCTTCAGGTATGGGAATCTTTCTTTTTCTGCCGATCGGTCGATTAGGTTGTATTCCTCTTCATCAATGTCAACTAAGCCGTCAAGGTTAGCTTGTTTTAATTGGTCCATTGACATGTTTGAGACTCCGATGGCACGAATCTTACCAGCTTTTTTCATTTCATTTAGAGCAGCAACCGATTCGTTTAATGGAGTATGATCGTCTGGAAAATGAATGTAAAAGATGTCAAGGTAGTCCGTTTGAAGTCGTTTGAGGCTATCTTCAACGCATTGTTTCAAGTATTCTGGTGAGTCATCGATCACAACGCTGCCATCACTTTGAACTTTTTGACAACCTTTGGTAGCGATCTGGATCTTGGAACGATCATAATCTTTGATGGCTTCACCAATAAGCTTTTCTGATTCACCCATGCCGTATGCAAAAGCGGTGTCCAAAAGGGTGATTCCAGAATCTAGGGCTGTTTTAACGATTTCGATTCCAGTTTGATCACTTAGATTAGGGAACAAGTTGTGTCCACCAACGGCATTGGTACCTAAACCTAATGGAACTGTGGTGACGTCTGATTTACCAATTTTTACTGTTTTCATGTTAAATTCCTCCATTACTGATTGAGTTCTGCTTTAATCTCTGGTTGGTCTAGCAAGTAGTGATAGATAATAATTGCTTGATTGTGCTTGGTATCCTTCGCTCCATACAATAAAATTACGTTACCAGATTTTAAATGAGTGGCCACTAATGATACAAATCCTGGCATCTGTGAATTGTTTTTTAATTCTTCCAGGTATTTTTGTTTGAATTCATCAAACTTAGCTGGATCATGTCCGAACCACTTCCGAAGGTCGGTGCTCGGGGCAATTGATTTAAACCAGACATCCAGATCGGCATTGACCTTGGAAATTCCACGGGGCCATAACCGATCCACTAAAATACGATAACCGTCTTTATCAGCGGGTTTGGTGTAGATTCGTTCAAGCTTTAATTCCATTTTTCTTGCCTACCTCCATCGATTATTGAATCTCTTGTACTATAAGTAAGTATACGATATTTGAGGGTGCAAACGTTAGAATTTAGTCTCCGATGTGGTAAAATCAAGTGTTAAAAAATTTAAGGAGGGACAGTATATTGGTTAGAAAAAATCGGATTTCGGATGGCATTTCAAAGTTGCATGGATCAGCCAATGGATTTTTGAAAAAATTTCAAACTGAAATCGATGAAAAGCGACATCCTAATAAACGAAGAGTGATTGATGGAACAGATATTGAACTGGCGCCACGACAAAAAATCGAACGTCATCGTTATCCTGATTTGGTGGACTATGGGACCTATTATTCTGCGATGATGAATAATGGTCATACTGTTCTGGTTAATCCAGATTACCCTGAATATAGTGTTGAAGTGATGCCTGGATCCTATGATCAGGAACATCATTTCATGAATGACACCAAACATTGGCGGATGTATTATGTTGATGGTGTTGGAATTGATCGATATTCAGCCCCAATTCCCGAATCATACGATTATTTACAAGATATGGACAGTGATGAAGCCGATAAATTTCCTGGAATTCCTGGAGATCGATACGGAAATCGTTGGGCCATTGGATATAATTCGAAGGATAAAGTTTTGTTAGTAAGTAATGAAGCTTTGAGCTTAAATAAGCGTTAGGGTGTTACCAAACGTCACATCTGTAACGTCAAACTAAATTTTGTGAGATGAAAAAATGGAACAGTTAAGCATTGATAAAATTATGGAAATTCTTCCAAACAAAAATCCGACCTTATTTGTGGATCGGGTAGATCAACTAACTCCAGGCGAGTCAATTGATGCGGTGAAAAACGTGACCGCTAATGAAAACTATTTTCAGGGTCATTTTCCTGGCTTTCCATTAATGCCGGGAGTCCTAATTGTTGAGACCCTTTCTCAGGTGGCGTCAATCCTAATTTTGAAATCAATTGATGAAGATCCCCAGAAAAAAGAAACGAAACTCGATAAAACAAAGAACGTCAAGTTTCGTCACATGGTTCGACCCGGCGATACTTTGAAAGTTCATGTTGATCTTAAAGAAGCTGCTAACGGCAGATACGTTGTAGCAGCTGATGGTGAAGTGGACGGTAATAAGGCCTGCTCGGCCACCTTGGAGTTTTCGTTAGCAGATCGGCTTGATTGATGATTAGTAGGTGTTAGGTAATGAGTGCTTTTAAGATTATGGCAAGTTCCAAGAGTGTTCCACATCGGGTGGTCACTAATGATGACTTAGCTCAGATTATGGATACTTCTGATGAATGGATTAAGCGACGCACAGGAATCTCACGCCGGCACATTGCAACGGACGAATCCACTACTTCAATGAGCATTGAGGTTGCCCACGCGCTTTTAAAGAAGACCCAAATTGATCCCAAAGACTTGGATTACGTGGTTGTAGCCACGATGTCGTCTGATTATCAGACACCAGCAACGGCTGCCAGCGTTCAAGGAGCTATCGGCGCCACGAACGCGGTTGCTTTTGACATCGACGCAGCATGTACTGGCTTTGCATTCGGAACGTCGATCCTTAATTCACTGTTAGCAAAAAAGAGCGGTAGTTGTGGAATCTTGATTGGGGCAGAAGTTTTAAGTAAACTTCTGGACTGGTCAGATCGATCAACCGCCGTGCTTTTTGGTGATGGGGCAGCTGGGGTGTTAGTTCAAAATGATCCCAGCTCATCTTCACAAGTTTTAGGGGAATCGCTTAAGACTTTTGGTAATTTAGGTTCAGCACTAACGGCTGGCCATTTTGCTGACGTTACCCCCTTTGGCAAAAATCCAAACCAAGAAAAACAATTTTTCAAGATGGATGGCCACCAGGTTTTTAATTTTGCTTTAAAAAAGGTTCCACTTTCAATTAAAGAAGCACTGACTGATGCGAATTTATCACTCAATGACATTGATGTTTTTGTTATGCATCAGGCCAATGCACGTATCATTGCGAGTGTTGTCAGAAAGCTGGGCTTACCAAAAAATCGATTCCCGATAGATATTGATGAGTACGGCAATACAGCGGCGGCCAGTGAACCGCTGCTATTGGCAGATTTGCTTACAAGCGGTAAAATTCAAAGAGGGAACAAGATTGCCCTTGTCGGTTTTGGTGGCGGATTAACTACTGGAACTGTTATAATTAATTATTGAGAACAAATAAATTTTATTAATGGAGTGATTATTTATGGCTGAAAAAGCAGATAAGAATCAGATTTTTGACAAGATTAAATCGGTGGTTACTGACCAAACCGATATCAACCCAGATGACATCAAGATGGACGCCAACTTCAAGGATAACTTGGACTTAGATTCACTAGATATCTTTGAAATCGTTGATGCCTTAGAAGATGCCTACGACATCGAAATTGACAGTGACGAAGGTATGGAAACTGTTTCTGACTTGGTTGATTACGTTGCCAAACAGATTGACGACAAGGACAAAAAGTAAATAAGATTTAGGAGTGTTTTGAATTTTGAAAATCGGTTATTTATTCAGTGGACAGGGACAACAGTTTCCTGGCATGGGATCTGACTTGTATCAAAATAATGATACTTATCGAAACGTGGTCGATACCGCGTCACGGACTTTAAATCTCGATCTATCCGATCCCAAGGTTTTTGACGATCCTGAAAACACTCAGGTTGCCATCTTAACGATGAGTTATGGTATTTATCGCATTTTAGCGGATCAATTACCAAAGGCTCAAGCGATGATGGGACTTAGTTTGGGTGAATATAGTGCTTTAGTATCCGCTAAAGCACTATCTTTTCAATCAGGATTAAAACTAGTTCGGGATCGAAGCCACTATATGGATGAAGCCGGGAAACAAAATCCAGGCTCCATGGCAGCGGTCCTAAAAATTGACCCGGACGTAGTGGTCGATGTTACCAGTAAAATTGACGGAGCGTATCCTGCCAACTTTAATACAAGTGAACAAACTGTGATTGGCGGAACCAAAGCTGGGGTTGAAAAAGCCAGTGCGGTCCTTAAGGAACGGGGTGCTAAGCGCGTCGTTCCATTAAAAGTGGCGGTGTCTTCTCACACGCCACTTATGCAATTAGCGAGTGATTTACTGGCCAAGCGCATGGAGAACGTCACATTTAAGACTCCCACCATCCCAGTTATTAGTAACACCGATGTGGGTCTCTTTAATGAGAATAATCTGGCCGATACGTTGACACGTCAATTAGTTAACCCCACCCATTTTAGAGAAGATTTGGAATTGATGGTTAATAATTATGGGGTTGATACGCTCATTGAGATCGGGCCTGGAAATACCCTAACTAAATTTGTGAAAAAAACGCTTAAAGATGTTAACGCGTATAGTGTTGATAGTTTAAAGAAATTAACTGACTTACAAGAAAAACTTGGTTTGGAGGACTAATTCATGACAACAACAAATGATAAGAGCACGGTCTTAATTACTGGTGCTACCAAGGGAATTGGTCTGGCAACTGCCAAACGTTTAGCTAAGAATTCCAATAATTTGGTGATCATTAACTCGCATAGAGAACTGAGTGACGATGAGGTAAAAGATTTAAAGTCACAGTTTGATACCGAGATTGAGATTCTTATTGGTGATGTTTCAAAAGAAGAAGACGCCGAATCAATGGTTAATCAAATTCTAGACGAGCATGATCACTTGGACGTTTTGGTGAATAACGCTGGCATTACCAAGGATAAATTACTAACTCGGATGAGTGAAGAAGACTTCAAGGCCGTATTAGATACGAACTTGGTTGGAACCTTCAACATGACGAAGTATGCTTTAAAGACCATGCAAAAGAAACGAGCTGGAGTAATTGTAAACACTTCAAGTATTTCAGGTCTTCATGGAAATATGGGCCAAGCCAATTATTCTGCCAGTAAGTCAGGAATTGTCGGTTTAACTAAGACCACCGCTCAAGAGGGATCACTTCGAGGCGTCCGTTGTAACGCGGTTGCTCCCGGAATGATTAAGACCGATATGACGGCTAAGTTAAGCGACAAGATTATTTCAAAGTGGGAAGATACTATCCCACTTCATCGTTTTGGAAATGCTGAAGAAGTAGCCGAAACAATCGAGTTTTTAATTAATAATCAATACATTACTGGTCAAGTAATCACTGTTGATGGCGGACTCACAATGTAGTTCCGTTTACTTAAGGGAGGATTCAATTGGGTAATAGAGTTGTTGTTACGGGTATGGGTGCAGTAACCCCGATCGGAAACGATGCTGAAACTTTTATTGATAATTTGTTGGCTTCAAAGGTCGGAATTGAAAAAATCACTAGTTTTGACACTTCTGAGATTAAAGCTCACGTGGCAGCTGGTGTAAAGGACTTTGATCCAGGCAAACGCTTAGCTAAACGAGACTATCATCGAGTAGATCCATTTGCACAATACGCACTTTATAGTGCCGTGGAAGCAATGAATCAAGCTGGGTTAAAACGTGGTGAGTACGATGGAAAGGATCTGGGTGTCATCTATGGATCTGGAATCGGTGGGATTAGTACCATCGAAACACAGGTTCTCAAGATGTATAAGAAGGGTCCACGTCGACTTTCCCCGTTATTTATTCCAGAAACCATCATTAACATGGCGGCTGGAAATATTTCAATCTACTTTGGTGCAAAAAATACCAGTAAAGCAGTGGTAACTGCTTGTGCAACTGGGACCAACGCCATTGGGGATGCATACGAATACATCAAGGCTGGAAAGGCCAAGATGATGATTGCGGGAGGATCCGAAGCAGCGATTACCCCCGTCGGCATTTCGGCCTTTGCTGCCTTAACAGCCTTATCTTCAAGTGAAGATCCCGAACGCGCTTCGATGCCATTCGATCAAGATCGTGATGGCTTTGTAATGGGTGCCGGTGCTGGAACCCTTGTTCTTGAAGATTATGATCACGCAAAAGCACGTGGTGCACATATCTTAGGTGAAATCGTGGGTTACGGCCAAACCAGTGATGCTTATAACCTAACTGCTCCAGATCCAGACGGAGAAGGTGCCATTGGAGCAATGCAACAAGCACTTGATGAAGCTAACATTAAGACGTCTGATTTGGATTACATTAATGCTCACGGAACCGCTACTCAGTCCAACGATATTGCTGAGTCTAAGGCCATCAGTAAGTTATTTAACGATAATGATCACGTTTTGGTTAGCTCAACTAAGGGGATGACCGGTCATGCATTGGGAGCTGCCGGAGCCATTGAGGCGGTAGCGATCCTTGGAGCCATGAAACGGAGCCAGATGCCCGTAAACGTTGGGGTTACTCATCAGGATCCCGAGAGTCATATTCGACTGGTTGATCAGACCAACGCTAAACGATCAGTTAATACGGCAATTAGTAACTCGTTTGGATTTGGTGGCCATAACGCGGTCCTTGCAATAAAGAAGTGGAATCAATAATGAATGAAAAAGATATTGAAAAGTTAATTACAAAATTTGATAAGTCAAATCTGCAGGAATTAAAAGTTGATGAAAATGGTCAACAGGTTTATTTCTCAAAAATTGATAGTCATTCAAAGCCAGTAACACACGTTGAAAAAAGTGATGTTGGTGATGAAAAGAAAGCCAAAAAAGAAAACTTGCAGCTTAATGCGCCAACCAATGATAATTATCAGTTAAAGGCGCCCATGGTAGGGATTCTTTATTTTGCTCCTAGTCCTGAGAAACCTGATTTTAAAAAAGATGGTGATCGGGTTGAAAAGGGTGAGACGGTTTGCGTTATTGAAGCCATGAAGATGGTTAACGAAGTTAAGAGTCCCATTAGTGGAACGATTGTTAAACGATTGGTTGATAATGGCTCCATGGTTGAGTATAACGAACCGGTTTACGAGATTAAGGAGGACTAATTATGACACTGAATGTTAATGATTACATTCCTCAACGTCCTCCAATTCAAATGATTGATAAGATTGAGGACATTACTCCTGGTGAGGGAGCCACGGCGACTAAGATGCTGGCTGGTAACGAGTGGTATTTTGCTAATCAGGGCAATCATCCTACGTTGCCACGACCATTAGTGCTTGAATCGATGGCTCAGACTGGGGTAGTGGCCTTATTATCAATGCCAGAGTATCACGGAAAAAACGCGTTCTTTGGTGGGATTAAGCAAGCGGAATTTAAAGATGACTTCAGACCAGGGGACGTTTTACATCTCAAGGTGGATTTACTGAAGGTTAAACATAATATTGGAATTGGAAAGGGCGTTGTAACTAGGGATGGACAAGAAATCGCTAATGCAACGTTGATGTTTGCGGTTGAATCATAGTGAGTGAAAGGTGATTTAATGTTTAAAAAGGTACTGGTGGCTAATCGGGGCGAAATTGCGGTCCAGATTATCCGTGCGCTTCATGATATGAATATTAAAGCGGTGGCGGTTTATTCAACGGCTGATGCCGATAGTTTATTCGTAAAATTGGCCGATGAGTCAGTATGTATCGGTGGACCATTTCCAGACGAGTCATATCTCAATATGGCGGCAATTGTTGATGCAGCGGTATTAACCGGTTGTGATGCTTTGCACCCGGGGTATGGCTTTTTGTCTGAAAACGCTGATTTTGCCGAACTTTGTAATCAATGTGGCGTGAAGTTCATTGGACCAAGTGCCAAGGTCATTAACCTCATGGGTAACAAGGGGCACGCGAAAGAAGCCATGAAGAAGAGCGGGGTTCCAACGATTCCTGGTAGTGATGGCTTCATCGATTCCGTCGAGCAGGCTAAAAAAGTTGCTCATCAGATTGGTTATCCGGTTATGCTAAAAGCTGCTGCAGGTGGCGGAGGCAAAGGAATTCGGAAGGTTGCCGATGATGATGAACTTTTAAAGGCTTTTCAGGATACCAAGCGGGAAGCTAAGCTTTCGTTTGGAGACGATCGGTTGTACATGGAAAAAGACCTAAATGATGCCAAACACATCGAGATGCAGGTCATTGCTGATGAACATGGCGACATCGTCTATTTCCCAGAACGGGACTGCTCACTTCAACGTAATCATCAAAAGGTAATTGAGGAGAGTCCTTGTTCTGAGATTAACCCTGACAAACGAAAAGAACTTGGTCAGATTGTAGTAAACGCTACCAAGGGAATCCAATATACAAATACAGGTACATATGAATTCTTAATGGATCAAGATCATAACTTCTACTTTATGGAAATGAATACGCGACTGCAGGTTGAGTACACCATTACCGAAGAAGTAGCTGATGTTGAAATCATCAAGGCCCAAATTTTGGTTGCTGAAGGAGAAAGGTTACCCTTTACTCAATCAGATTGTGAAGTGAAGGGATACGCTCTTGAGTGTCGAATTGACGCTGAGGACCCTAGCAATAATTTTGCCCCATCGCCCGGTAAAATCACCAGCCTGCATCAAACTTACGGAACCAAGGGTGTCCGGGTTGATTCGGGAATTGGACAAAATGACGTCATTTCGCCGTACTATGATTCGATGATTGCCAAGATCATCGTTCATTTACCGACTAAGAAGCAGGCAGTACACAAAATGCGACGGGTTCTTAATGAATTTCACATTGAAGGAGTTAAAACCAACCGAGATTTCTTGATTGCACTGTTAGCGGACAAGCATTTCTTAGCCGGTGATTTTAACAATAATTATATTGAAAGTACGTTCTTAAAAGAATGGATGAAGAAACATGGCAAAAAATAATTTTGAGAATTTGAGTTCTGATGAACTATCCAGAAGAATGGATCAAATTCCTGAAGATATTTGGATAAAATGTCCATACTGTGGGGTCACATTTTTTAAAAAGAAGTTGGGTAAGTACAAAGAGTGTCCGAATTGTGGTTATGCCTTCAGAATTGGGGCCAAAGAACGCATTGCAATGATGTGTGACGATTTTACCCCAATTAACACGGAGTTGAAGGCGTCGAAAAAATTTAAAGACGCTCAGTACGTAGCTAAATTGAAAAAAGCACGGGAAGTAACCGGTATTAACGAAAGTGTCCTTTCGGGAATTGGAACCATTGACGGTACCAAGGTCGCAATTGCTGCCATGGACTGGCGATTTGTGATGGCCAGTCTTGGAACGGCAACTGGTGAAATTCTGGCCCGTTTATTTGAAATGGCTACTAAAAAGAACC
>NZ_JOJZ01000022.1:0-285 GCF_000814735.1 Fructilactobacillus fructivorans | reverse complement strand
TCTTGATAACGTGGTTTTTCTTAACTAAACTAATAAATTTTCGATGCTGATAATGACAACCTTGATCAGTGTGAATAGTAGTTCGATAGTTTAATTTTGGTAATCTTTTAAAAGCCTGGTCAACTGGTGAAAGAACTGAATTAAGATCTGGATGTTCCGACAATTTATATGAAAGTACCTCACCCGAAAATAAATCTAAAACAGGATTCAAATAAAGACGTTCTGACATTGACTTCGATCCATAACGTAGTTCCGTGGTATCAGTTACCAGCTTTTGATATGGTC
>NZ_JOJZ01000018.1:0-6519 GCF_000814735.1 Fructilactobacillus fructivorans | reverse complement strand
GGTTCTTTTTAGTAGCCATTTCAAATAAACGGGCCAGAATTTCACCAGTTGCCGTTCCAAGACTGGCCATCACAAACCGCCAGTCCATCGCTGCCACAGCTACTTGCATTCCATCAAGGGTTCCAATCCCCGATAACACACTTTCATTAATTCCGGTAACCTCACGGGCCTTCTTCAACTTAGCTACGTATTGAGTGTCATTAAATTTCTTCGAAGCCTTCAAATCAGTATTGATTGGTTCAAACTCATCCAACATCAGTTGAATCCGTTCCTTAGCGCCAATTCGAAAAGCATAATGACAGTTCGGACACTCTTTGAATTTTACTAGATCCTTTTTGTAAAAACTCTTCTTACAAATTGGGCATTGAACCCAGATGTGATCAGGAATTTGATCCATTCGCTCATTTAATTTCGCTGGACTAATCTTTTCAAACTGTTTGTTTGTCATACTGTTTCATCCATTCTTTTAAGAACGTACTCTCAATGTAATTATTATTAAAATCACCCGCAAGAAAGTGGCGATCAGAAATCAAATCGATTAAGAAGTCTCGGTTCGTCGTTACACCTTCCACCACAAAATTAGTCAAAATCCGTTTCATTTTACTAACGGCTTCCCGCTTAGTGGGTTTATGAACGATGATTTTAGCAATCATTGAATCATAGTAAGGTGAAATCATATCTCCTGCTTCTACCCCGGAATCAATTCGGATGGAATCCGATTCATCGGGAAACTTCATTTGCTCAAGCTTCCCTGGCGATGGAGTGAAATTGTTACTAGGATCTTCAGCGTTGATACGGCACTCAATTGAATAACCATTTACGGCACAATCGGCTTGGGTAAATGGTAGTTCTTGTCCCTGAGCCACCATAATTTGTGCTTTGATAATTTCGACCCCAGTGACTTCTTCAGTAATAGTGTATTCAACCTGCAGACGCGTATTCATTTCCATGAAGTAAAAGTTGTGATCCTGATCCATTAAGAACTCAAAGGTTCCAGTATTGGTATAACCAATTCCCTTAGCAGCTTTGACCACAATTTGGCCCAGTTCCTGTCGCTTCTGTTCGGTAATCTGGGAACAGGGACTTTCCTCAATCACCTTTTGATGATTACGCTGCATGGAACAGTCCCGTTCTGGAAAGTAAATCACGTGCCCATGCTCATCGGCAATGACCTGCATCTCAATGTGCTTGGCATCACTTAAATCTTTTTCCATGTAAAGCCGGTCATCCCCAAACGAGAGTTTGGCCTCACGTTTAGTGTCGGTAAAGGCTTTTCTTAGCTCGGCTTCATTTAAAACCTTTCTGATTCCTTTGCCACCACCGCCAGCAGCAGCTTTTAACATGATCGGATAACCCGTCTCTTTAGCAACTTCTTTGGCTTGCTTATAAGTATCAACAAAACCGTCACTTCCAGGAATCGTTGGAACTCCATTTTGTCGCATGGCTTCCTTCGCATTCCCCTTATTTCCCATCAAGTTGATCACTTTGGCACTTGGTCCAATAAATTTAATTCCGCACTGTTCACATAATTCTGCAAAATCAGCGTTTTCAGACAAAAAGCCATACCCAGGATGGAGGGCATCACATCCGCAAAGAACCGCGGAATCAATGATGGCTGCCATGTTTAAGTATGACTCATCTGGAAACGGTCCACCAATACATACGGATTCATCAGCTAATTTTACAAATAAACTATCGGCATCGGCGGTTGAATAAACCGCCACGGCCTTGATGTTCATTTCGTGAAGTGCACGGATAATCTGAACTGCGACTTCGCCGCGGTTCGCCACCAGCACTTTTTTAAACATTAAATCACCCTTCAAAACTAACGTGCATTGATATTCTTAGTCTTCCTGAATTTCAAAAATTGGTTCGTTGTACTCAACCATTGAGCCGCTCTTTGGAATTCGTTTTACGATGGTTCCACTAACGGGACTTTTTACTTCATTAACTAGCTTCATCGCTTCAATCACACAGACGGTTTCACCCTTCTTAACGTGATCTCCATCTTTTTTGAAATCATCCTTTTCAGGACTTGGAGCATAGTACAAGATCCCAAACATTGGAGCCTTTAACTGGTAATTATCCGACGTCGTAGTCACATCCGGTTTTGAGGCTTTGATTGTCGTTGGTTTGGCAGTCTCTTCTTGATGCTCGCTCGTTGGTTTCAAATTACCGTGATCAGGAATTTTGGAGAAGTAAACTTCTCCATTATCGTCATTAACCCTGATCTCCTGTAAGTTTGACTTTTCAAATTTATCAATTAATTTTTCAATTTCTCGTTCATTCACTAATCTTCATTCCACTTCTTCATCGCAATTACCGCATTGTGACCACCAAAGCCAAATGCATTGCTAATGGCAGTATTTACAGGCGCCTTTTTGTTGTCTTCATCAACCAAATCAACGTGAATCTCAGGATCCTTATGTTTCATCCCAACGTTCACTGGCATTTGGTCATTTTGAAGGGCAGCCACAAGGGCGACCGCTTCTAGTCCACCAGCAGCTCCCAAGGAGTGTCCAACCATTCCTTTAATGGAACTAACCTTGACGTGATCGTTATCATTAAACAACTTTTCAATTGCACCTGCTTCAGCAACATCGTTAGCGTGCGTACTGGTTCCGTGAGCGTTCACGTAATCTAACTCGCTCGTCTTAATATTGCCTTCATCAAGGGCCTCTTGCATGGCCTTAATGGCACCCTTTCCAGATGGATTAGGAGCAGTCATATGGTAGGCATCACTAGTAGCACCGTATCCAACTACTTCGGCCAAAATGTTGGCACCACGTGCTTTGGCATGATCGTAATCTTCAAGGATTAGTGTCCCAGCACCTTCACCCATGACAAATCCATTTCGGTTTTCATCGAATGGCATGGAAGCATCTTCGACTTTTTTGGCAGTTGAAAGTGCGGTTAACTTGGCAAAGCCGGCAATCCCAATCTCGGTAATGGCAGCTTCTGTCCCACCTGCAATCATCATTTTGGCCTTTCCTTGCTTGATTAATTCAAAGGCATTTCCGATTGCATTGTTGGCGGAAGCACAAGCCGTTACGATGGTCTGGGAGGTGTTTTCAGCATCAAAATAAATGGAAACATTTCCGGAGGCCATGTTGGCAATTGCTTTGGGAACAAACAGTGGTGAAACTCGCTTAGGACCCTTATCATGCATTTTGATAATGTCACTTTCAATGGTGGTTAAACCGCCAATTCCATTTCCATACATAACCCCTAAGTCTTCTGGATCATAGTCACCCTTTTTTAAACCAGCTTGATCCATTGCTTCCTTGGCACTATATAAGGCGTACTGAGAAAAAAGATCAATCCGTTTGTAGTCCCGCTTATCTAAGCGTTGGCCTGGATCAAAATCCTTAACTTCAGCAGCCACGGTAACACCAGTGTCACTAGCATCAAATTTAGTGATTGGCGCAATTCCAACCTTAGAATTAAATAAGTTGTGGGCAAAAGCATTGGCATCATTTCCAATGGGAGTAACGGCTCCCATTCCTGTTACAACGACTCGATTACTCAAATAATTCCCTCCTGTTCAAGTAAATAGTGAATTAGATTATTTATCTTTTTCTGCAATTTTCTTTTGGATGTAATCAACTAATTGAGCAACCGTACTGATGTCTTCGTCACTTTCAATTTCGATGTCGTATTCATTTTCAAGTCCATCAACCACTTCAAAGAAGTCAAGGCTGTCAATATCAACATCTTCCTTAAGATTGGTATCCATTTTGATGTCTGTTGCAGGTACATCAGTTTGTTTTGCAATTAAGTCTTTGATTTTGTTAAAAATTTCGTTTTGGTCTGCCATAATATATATCACTCCATAATTTTTTGTATTTTAGTATCGAATTACAACGGTTCCGATGGTTAAACCACCACCGAATCCGGTTAAAACAAGATTATCACCGCGTTTGACTTGCTTGGAATCCACCAACTCACTAAGAAGCAGTGGTTCACTAGCAGCGGCCGTATTGCCATATTTATTGATGTTCACCGGGAACTTTTCCATCGGTAAATCAAGTTTATTAGCAATGCTTTTAATGATTCGTTCGTTAGCCTGATGAACAATAAAGTACTTCACATCATCTAACTCAATGTTGGTATCAGCAATGGCTGAACGAATGGATCGTGGAACCCTTTGAGTGGCAAAGCGATAGACCTCATGACCATCCATCTTAAAATATGGACGATGCTTATCATCCGCTAAGTGCCCAGCTGTTAGAGAACGGCCAAGTTCCCCAACCGTTTCAAGATTACTAGCTAACACCTCAGAACGACTACCATCATTTGCAACTAAGATTCCGGCTGCTCCATCACCAAACAGTACTGCCGTTGACCGGTCGGACCAGTCAATGTATTTACTAAGTTGCTCGCCACCAATCAGAATTCCCTTGGAATTGAGTCGATTACTAAGTAACGAGTTTAAAACGTAAATACCGTACGCAAATCCAGAACAAGCAGCATTGATATCAAACGCAATCGCATTTTTAGCATGAAGTAGTCCCTGAACCGCTGCCGCAGCTGATGGCGTCTGGTAGTCAGATGACATGGTAGCCACGATGATAAAATCAATGTCATCTGCGGAAACGTTTGCCTTACTAACTAGTTGAGATGCCACATCTGCACACATGGACGTATTGGTCTAAGCTTGAGAAATGTGACGTTCACTAATTCCAGTCCGGCGCTTAATCCACTCATCGGAAGTGTCCATCACTTTAGTCAAATCTTGATTCGTTACGATCCGCTCAGGGGTTGATCTTGCCGTCTCTAAGATTGAAAAACTTCCCATTTGCGACTCCTATACTCGCTTACTCTTCTCTTTCTTTTGCACTGACAATGAAGGTTAGTTGAGCCTCACATGCTTTTTTATCACCAACGTAGGCCACACATGAAACCGACCCAGCACTTCCTCTAACTTTGTCAATTTTGACTTCAAAGCGCAGAACATCTCCGGGTTCAACCATTTTTCGAAACTTGGCATTTCTAATACTGCCCATGTAAACCGTCTTATTTTCAAATTGTGACGACTTCAAAATTAAGATCGAAGCCACCTGGGCCATTGATTCAATAATTAAAACGCCGGGCATAACTGGATTACCAGGAAAATGTCCTTGGAAATAATTTTCGTTAATTGTGACATTCTTGGTAGCCGTGATTGACTTACCTGGATCCATCGCATCGACCCGATCAATAAATAAGATTGGATAACGGTTCGGGATGAGATCCATGATTTCTTTTGCGTTCATTAAACTCAAATTATTCACCTCTACTAAACTATTTTGATTCAAATATGGCACTTCGCATAATTACCATGTACTCATATTCAACAAAATTCCCATATTTAGCAATCAAAACCCAACCAGATCGTGATGATTGTGAGGTAAAAACTTGTCACACCAATGATCTAAAGCTGATGAACGTCTGGTTACACTTGTTTTAATGTGTAATCATGCTCAATTCACCACTCGCAAAAACAAAAAAATATCTCATAACCAATTTTGGTTATGAGATATTTAACGTTTTAATTTAATTTTTGTTAGGCAAGTAAGTGAACACCCTTGTCAACGTAGATAATGTCACCAGTAACTCCGGTGGATAAATCACTAACTAAGAAAGCAGCAACGTTTCCAATTTGGTCAGTTGTAACACTTTCACCGTCAACGGTGAATGATTGTGACATCTTCAAAAGGTCACGATGACCCTTAATGCCAGTAACTGCTAAAGTCTTAACTGCTCCAGCAGAAATCGCATTAACACGAATTTGGTCTTTTCCAAGTTCAGCAGCTAGATAACGCATGGTGGATTCAAGGGAGGCCTTAGCAATCCCCATCATGTTGTAGTCAGGAATAGCACGAGTAGAGCCCATGTAGGTTAGTGTCAAGATACTACCTGGCTTGTTCATGATCTTGCTTGCGTAACGGGTTACTGAGATAAATGAGTAGGAACTAATGTCCTCAGCCAAGTTATAACCGTCTTTCTTGGTGTTAATCACACCGTTTTGGAGGGTTTCCTTGTCGGCAAACGCAATGGCATGGATGACACCATCAATGTTACCAAAACGATCATGAATCTCGTCAAAAGCCTTTTGTACGTTAGCATCTTCAGCAACGTCACATTCAACCAATGGGAATTCTTCATCACCAATCGTTTTTTCAATACTCTTTTTCAAACGATCATTTTGGTAAGTTAAAATAACTTGAGCACCTAGTGACTTGATGGCTTGAGCACAACCCCAGGCGATACTTTTTTTATTCGCCACACCCATCACAACAACTTTTTTTCCTTTTAATAAATCTGCCATTTTCAAAATCCTCCTAGAACCAAATATCAAATTTACACTATTATATCAAAAAATTAATTTCCTACTTAAAAATTTCGGTAACGGGCAAGTCGCTTTGAAACCAAATCATCTTTGGAAAGCGCATTTAGTTCCCTGATTTTTTTAACCAAATCACCACGAAACCGTTCAAAGCCGTCGGCGGTATTCACTTCAGGAATAATTCGATCAAT
>NZ_JOJZ01000021.1:0-85694 GCF_000814735.1 Fructilactobacillus fructivorans | reverse complement strand
TATCTCCGATTCAATATCGGAAACAAACCGCCTAGAAAAATTATATAATGTGTCCAACTTTATGGGTTCACATCAGGTTGTTTTTTTTATTATTTGATAATGTACGATTTTAGGAGACACTTTTTTAGTTAGCTTGTTACTATAATTTATTGTAATGTGAAGCTGTAACCAAAATGCAATAAAACGTTTTTGATGGTAAACATATTAGTTAATAAATTAAGGTAAATGCTAATCCCTAGGGGAATTTCAACCTTAAAATTCCATGTCATAATGAATTTAAGCTTGGTAAAAAATAATAATTTAAGTAAAAATAATTGGACATTTATGCAATTTCACATTAGAATAATTATTAATAATATTATTTATTTTTTTATTAATTTTTGATCATTAGATGTTATACTTAAATATAATGTTGTGATTTTGAAAGGGAGAGACAATTAATGAATAAGTACGTTAAGAAGCATAACCAGATGGCAATTAGTACTGGCGAAACTAAGCGTCGCAACAAATTGGTTAAGACTAAAAAGGGTTGGATGAAGGTAGCAATGGGTTCAATTTTTGCTAGTGCTGCTTTGTTCACTTTTAATTTGAATAGTCCTGTAAATGCTGATAAAGCAAACACAGCGACAATTTCACAAAGTGTTCAAGCTTCTCAAGCACAATCAGAGAAGGGGACTTCAACTACTCAAGCTTCAGGTTCTAATCAGGTTCAGAACCAACCAGAAGCTGTAAAGTCATCAGAAAACACTAGTAAAACAGAGGAACAATCCCAAGTTGAACCAGCAAGTGGTGAAACAAATCAAGAAGTAAACAAGACTTCAGAAAATGTACATACACCAACAGTGCAAAAGAATGATTCTGATCAATCAAATACTGGAAGTGATACTACTTCTGATTCAATCAAGAACAATGACACAAAGGATACTACTGATAAGGCATCGTCTAATAACAGTCAGACAGTTGCTCAAGCTAGTCAACAACCAGTTAATGCTGATCAAGTAACTCAAACCAAGTCAACAGATACTAATTCTACTGAAGCTAAGGCTACGGATGCACAACAAGTAGCAACTAAGGGTTCACAAGATCAAAAAGAAGCTAATGCAAAGCAGCAAACGGAGCAAGATTCAAAGAATAATGCTGATTAGCCACAAGTGAGTCAAGCTACTAAATCTGATAGCGCTAAAGATTCTCAATCAGCTGCTGACAATCAACAGGCAACCAAGGATTCGAAGTTAACTGATAATACTAACAACAAGAATCAAGTTGCTGTTAAGAGTGATAATCAACAACAAAATGCTGATCAAAATCAAAACGTTAACTTGAAAGCTGACGTTGCTACTCCTGATAAGAAGATTGGCCCTGGATATTATGATTCCAGTGTTGATAACAATGTAAATAAGAATGTTCAGCGTCCATCACAATACACTAACTTCAATGTTTCAAATAACACCAATCTAGTTAGTTATACTCAAGACTTTATTAATCGAGTTACTCCTGGTGCAATTGCTGGATGGAAGAAGTACGGCGTTTTACCATCAGTTTCAATTGCACAAGCAATTATTGAAAGTGGATGGGGTAGATCAGGATTAGCCGTTAAAGGAAATAACTTGTTTGGGATTAAAGGTTCCTATGATGGTCAATCAATCTACTTTCCAACTCAGGAATACATTAATGGCCAATGGGTTACGGTTCAAGCGGCCTTTAGATTGTATCCAAGTTGGTCTGCAAGTATTGAAGATCACGGAGCCTTTTTAAGAGATAATCCAAGATACCATAATTTGCTTGGCGTAAGAGATTATGAAAGTGTCGCTTATGACTTACAATATGATGGATACGCTACTGATCCTAGCTATGCTCAAACTTTGATTAATTGTGTTCGTAATTATGGCTTAGACAGTATTGATAAAGTGGCCTTTCAAGATGAAGGAAATCCACTACCAGCACCAGATGTTAAGCCTGCATCTGGAACTTATACTTTCAATCAAACTACCAACATTCGAACTTCACCAAGTTTGAGTGCTCCAGTGGTTGGACAATATAAAGCTGGCGAAAGTGTTATTTATAATGGAACTGTTGATGCTGACGGTTACACCTGGTTAAGATACAAGTCATATTCTGGTGACGATTTATATGTAGCTAAAGTAAGTGATGCGCCAGCTTCAAATCCAGAGTCAAACGTTAAATCAGAAAATGGTACTTATACTTTTGGTCAAACTACTAACATTAGAACTGCTCCAAGTACCAGTTCACAAGTTGTAGGTCAATATGATACTGGTGAAAAAGTTGTTTATGATGGAACTGTCAAGGCAGATGGTTACACTTGGTTAAGATACCGAGCAAGTTCAGGTGCTTATCGCTATGTTGCTAAGATTGGTAATACTTCCGCTCCAAAGGAAGATACAAATGTTAATTCAGCATCTGGTCGGTATACCTTTGGTCAAACTACCAATATCAGAACTGCTCCAAGTACCAGTTCACAGGTTGTAGGCCAATACGACGCTGGTGAGAGTGTCACTTATGATGGGACTGTTGATGCTGATGGTTACACCTGGTTAAGATATCGAGCAAGTTCAGGTGCATATCGTTACGTTGCTAAGATTGGTAATGATAGTTCTTCTACTTCTACACCAAATCGTCAACCCAATGTTACTGAAGCTTCTGGAACATACACCTTTGGTCAAACTACTAACGTACGAACTTCACCAAATACTAATTCACAAGTTGTAGGTCAATACGACGCTGGCGAACATGTGGTTTATGATGGCAAAGTAATCGCTAATGGTTACACATGGTTAAGATACCGTGGTGGCTCAGGCGCATATCGTTACGTTGCTGAATTAGGTAATGGATCCGGTGCTTCTAACAGTCACTCAGACGTTACTTCTGCTTCTGGAAGATATACATTTAGAAATACTACTAACATCCGAACTTCACCAAGTACTGGCGCACAAATTGTTGGCCAATACGATGCTGGTGAAAGTGTGGTTTATGATGGCAAGGTAATTGCTAATGGTTACACATGGTTAAGATATCGAGCAGCTTCAGGTGCATATCGCTACGTTGCCGCAACTAATTAATGGATTCCATTTATCGCAATTTGTGGGTCTTTTTAAACATTTTCAAATAAATGAAACGGAGTATGGATTATGAGTATAAAGAAAGTAGCCTCAATCATTTTAGTTAGTTTTGCAGTATTAACGGTAGGCTTTTTCGTACCGAATGTGGTACATGTCAACGCACAGACTACTCAATTTGCGCAAGGTAACAGTGGAAAGGGAGAAATAGTTGTTCATTATGTTAATCAAAATGGACAAGTTATTCGTCCCGCTACCACAGCCATGGGTGATACTGGAAGTACGTATATTGCTTCTATTCCTAATATTCCTGGTTATAAGTATGCTAGTATCCAAAATGGACAAAATAACAGTAACGGTCCTCAAATGACCTTTGGTGGAAGTGACAGTTCGACCGATATAATGGAAATGACCATTATTTATTCATCAACTGGTAATCAAGCTGCTGGTAACAGTCAAGCTAATCATGCTAACTCAAGCAGCAGTACCAGCAATAACGGTAATGGTGGAACGGCCACTAGTCCAAGTAAAAATAATAATGGCAGTACTAGTAGTAGTTCCAATGCTAGTAAAATGAATTCTGATGCAGGTAAGCAAGGTGCAACGAAAGATCAAAATGGAAAAGCTAAAGATCAATCTAGCACCTCTGATAATGCTAAAGAATCCAAAAAAACCAAGGCAGATCAGAAAGCTCGAAAAGAAAAAAATGCCAAAGATCAAAAGTCCAAGTCTGATAAAAAGAATCATAAAGATCAGGATGGTAAAAAAGATCAAAATAAGCATGATAAAAAGAAAAGCAAGAGTGGAATCACACCTTGGGTAATTGGCGGAATTATTGTAGTAGTGATTGCGGGAGTTGGTGGATTCGTTTGGCATCGGTTGAGAGGCCCTCGTCACTTCGAACATTAATATTAAGTAATCCATAGTTGTTTAGAACAGCAAAGTAAAAATCCCTTCAAATTAGATTTACAATTCCAATTTGAGGGGATTTTTTGACACTAAAATTATTTTTTATTAATTATAATTGTTGGCTTGATGGAACTTTGAAGCTTCTCAAGTTCATCTTTTGTTTCAGTAAATGGGATTAACTGTAGATTTTGATAGTTTTTCATTTTTTCGTTGAGGTGATCTAGTCTTGTGGATGCCACCACTCCAGCAAAATTATTATTATCGATCCAGTTAAGTGCATCAGTCCAGTCTTTTTCAATGATGTGATCAAACGCAGGGGAGAAGTATAATTGCATGCCTCCAGCAGCTGCCATAAGAGTCTCCATTGCTTCTAAATCAATCTTATGTGCCCCAATAATAACTCCATCAACACCTAGTTCTTGACACTGAAAAAGGTCGTCTTCCATGATTTTAATTTCAGAATCGTTAAAAGTATTGGTGTCATTATTTGAAGAAATTAAGACATCCAGGCTTCGTTTCTTTTCATGAGCATATTTACAAGCCTCAGCAATGAAACCCCGACTAGGTGTCATCATTTCTTGTTCAATTGCAATTTTTACCTTGGCATTTTCAAGTTCAACTGGAACCTCACGAAACTTTGAGACCATTGGTTCAATTATTGTCATATAAACTACCTCCTCAAATAATTATAACTATTATGGGTAGGAATTGACATCAATTTTGACCTTAAATGAAATTGGGCGCGTGATATAATTAAGAAATGGAATTATTGAACGAATTTATGGAGGATATTAATGACTAATCATATTGCGTTATTTGAACCATTAATGCCCGCAAATACGGGTAATATTGCTAGAACATGTGCTGGTACTGATACGGTTTTAGATTTAATTAAACCGCTTGGATTTTCGGTAGATGATAAACATTTGAAACGAGCTGGATTGGATTATTGGGATAAAGTTAAAATTAATTATCATGAGAATCTCCCGGAGTTTCTAAAAACCATTCCTGATAAGCAAAAGTTATTTTTGGTATCAAAGTTTGGGGAAAAAGTATATACCGAACGTGATTATCGTGATCCCGATGAAGACTATTATTTCTTATTTGGCAAAGAAACAACTGGTCTACCAGAGAATTTTGAACGTCAATACTCCGAACAGGCAATCAGAATTCCACAGGATGATTCACATATTCGGGCGTTGAATTTATCGAACACTTGTGCGATCGTAATATATGAGGCCTTAAGACAACAAGGTTTTGCTGGTCTTGAAATGACCCATACTTATGAACATGATAAATTAAAATAATGTGAAGGGGTGCCTTGATTGGCTCAACGAAAAACAAAGCGTAAAACTACAAAACGGAAAACAACGCGAAAGCGTCGTTCAAGGAAAGGCAAAAATTCTTTTTGGAGCAAATTCAAGGGCTTTTGTGGTGAAAGAAAGCTAAACATTATTGGTTTAATTTTTCTAATAATTGCCGGACTTGGATTTTTCAGTTTGGGGATGGCCGGGACATTATTTGCTAACGTATTTCGATTAGTTGTTGGAAATGCTTATCAAGTTTTAGCAATTCTTCTTGGTCTTTTTGGTGGATTATTGTTTCTTGGAATTAAAATTCCTAAAATTGATTTTCACTACATTATCGGATTCTTAGTGGCCTTTGTGGGGTGGACTTTGAACCTATCAATCTTATTTTTTAATTCATTAAATACCCACGTAGGATTTGTCCAAACAACGTTTAACACATTGTTTTCTGATATTACGAGTAATGTCTCTACTAGTAACGTTGGTGGCGGAATGGTGGGAGCGTCGTTACTTTCACTTTTTAGTACCCTCATTTCATTACTAGGAACTTCAATCTTAGCTTACGCGCTAATGGTAATTGGAGTTGTTATCTTTTTTAAATTACCAGTTATTCAATGGTCTAAGGATGGGTTGAGTTGGACAGGAAAATGGATCACTTCGATGGCGGCATCGGTGCGTCGGGCTCATATAAATAACAATGAAAGACGAAAACAGAAAAAGAGTCAGGAGCAACAATCACACGTTGTTAAAAAGGCCGCTGTTAATTCTTCAGTTCCAAAAAGGCCAGAGCCTAGTAAACCCCAAGAACAACCGCAAGCACCTCATGATTCATTGTATAATTCAATTAAAAGCCAAGATACGAATAAAAGTGACGAAAAAGCACCGCATATCACGGTGGCCAGTCGAAAACCAAAACCAATCCAGTCGGATAGTAAAGCGGAAGCAGATTCCTCTAATTTTGACAGTAACTCAACAAATGATCGTTATCAGCTTCCTTCGACCAAATTATTAACAAAGGTTCCAGAACAGGATCAGACCGAAGAATATAATGCCATTGATAAGAATACTCAAATCTTGCAGAAAACTTTGAAGAGCTTTGGTGTTGACGCTGAGGTAAAGAACGTAAGCCTAGGCCCTTCAGTAACTGAGTATGAACTTCATCCTGCTATTGGGGTAAAAGTATCTAAAATTGTCAATTTAAGTGATGATATTGCGCTTGCGTTGGCTGCTAAGGATATTAGAATTGAAGCTCCAATTCCAGGGAAATCACTAATTGGTATTGAAGTTCCTAACAAATCAATTTCAACGGTTTCATTTAGGGACGTCTTTGAAAATCAAACTGGTGATACAAAGAGTATTTTGAATGTACCGTTAGGAAAGAATGTTAACGGGGACGTAGTTTCTTGTGATATTACTAAAATGCCCCATTTACTGATTGCCGGATCAACTGGAAGTGGAAAATCAGTTGCAATTAATTCAATTCTTACGAGTATTTTGTTAAAAGCGACTCCAGACCAGGTAAAATTTATGTTGATTGATCCTAAGAAAGTTGAATTAGGGGTTTATAATGGCATTCCACATTTGTTGAGTCCAGTTGTTTCTGACCCCAAGAAGGCTGCTCGTGCGCTTCATAAGGTGGTTGATGAGATGGAGCATCGTTATGAGATGTTTGCTCAAACTGGTCAGCGAAAGATTAGTGGTTATAATAAGTACATTCGTGAAAAGAACGCTAGTGAGGGAACTTCACTTCCGACGCTTCCGTACATCGTGGTCGTGGTTGATGAATTAGCTGATTTAATGATGACCGTTTCAAATGAAGTTGAAAGTGCCATTATTAGATTAGCCCAGATGGGTCGTGCTGCTGGTGTCCATATGATTTTAGCTACACAACGGCCCTCTGTAGATGTCATTACTGGATTAATCAAGGCTAACGTACCATCAAGAATTGCCTTTGCGGTTTCGAGTGGAGTTGATTCACGAACAATTTTGGATACCAATGGTGCGGAAAAATTGCTTGGTCGAGGTGATATGCTCTACCTTCCGATCGATCAAAACATTCCTGCACGTGTTCAAGGGTCCTTTATTTCTGATGGTGATGTTGAAAATGTGGTTGATTTTGTAAAAAAGCAGGCCCAACCGGAATACGATGATTCGATGATGGTAACGGATGCGGAGATTAAAGAAGAGGAAAAGAATGATGACGAGGATGATTTGTTTGATGATGCGCTTGCTTTTGTTATTAAAGAACAAAAAGCTAGTACTTCAATGATTCAACGTCAGTTTCGGATTGGATACAATCGTGCCGCACGAATTATTGATGACATGGAGCAGCGTGGTTATATTGGCCCTCAGCATGGAAGTAAGCCACGGGATGTTTACAAGAAATCATCTGATGATGCGGAGCAATAAAAAAGACACTCTGATTTAACTCAGAATGTCTTAAAGCAAAGTTATTAAATTATGCGCCACCAAAGAAAGCAGCTGCTGATCCAGCAACCACTGATAAAATGGTTGCAATTATCATTAACCAAACAAAAATCATAAGGATTTTTTGAAACGTTGATTTATCTTTCCATTTATTCAAGGCATCCACCACTTTCAGTATTTATACTGTGATAATTCTAACTTTGAACTAAAAATATTGCAAATTACTTATTATGTCTAAACTTAAGGGTTGAGGGAAAATGAAAATGGTCAATTATATTTCAAACATGCATTCATTAATGCAAGCTTTGATTAAACCGGCATTATTTTTTGTAATAATCGGTCTAATTATTATTATTTCGAAACGTGTGACTAAGAATCGGATTTTTCAACGCCTAAACTTTTTAGATTCCTTTCCAATTATTGGGATCTGGATTGTACATGTCATTACAATGACTAACCACGGTTTTTCTTTTTTGCCCGTCTTTGTTTTAATTTGGATGATAATGGGAATTATTTTTCTTATTTATCGAGTCGTGAGTGAGGGACAATTAAGACCAAAGTTATTTTTAATTAACTTTTGGCGAGCGAGTGATATTTATTGGATAATTATTTTTATATTATCTTTGATTATAAAAATTATCACAATACATTGACTTAAACGCATTTCAAGAATTGTTTTCTTGAAATGCGTTTATTTTTTTGTGGATTTTTGTGGAGGCGAAGTGGTAGGAAGTGGGTTATTGTGGTAAACTAAAATTATATTTAGGAAGAGAGGAATGAGAGCCATGTTCATGGGTGAATATCGACATCATATCGATACTAAGGGACGGCTTATTATTCCTGCTAAATTCCGAGATTTATTAGGTGATAAGTTTGTTATTACTCGGGGACTCGATGGCTGTCTTTTCGGATACACTGAAGAAGAGTGGCAGAAAGTTCAAGAAAAAATCAATAAACTTCCATTTAACAAAAAAGATGCCAGAATGTTTGCCCGTTTTTTCTTTTCTGCCGCTACTGAATGTGACATTGACAAGCAAGGACGAGTTAACATTCCAACGTCACTTCGTAAGTATGCAGATCTTACTAAGAACTGTGTCTTAGCGGGGGTATCAACTAGATTTGAAATTTGGGATGCTTCTAAGTGGGATCAATACACGGACGAGGCTTCTAGTGAGTTCAGTGATATTGCTGAGAATTTACTTAATGATTAGGCTGGGGTGAATTAATGATGGCTAAATTTGAACATCAAACTGTTTTATTAAACGAAGCTGTTCGTGGTCTAAACGTTAAACCCAATGGGATTTATGTTGATTGTACTCTTGGAGGTGGCGGACATAGTGCAAAGATCCTTTCTGAGTTAAGAAATGGTCATTTGTATGCCTTTGATCAAGATCAAGTTGCTATCGACTATAATCAGCACTATTTAGCAAAGTTTTTAAAGGATAATGAGTTAACTTTCATTCATGATAATTTTAGAAACTTTAAGTCTGATCTAGAGCAATACGGTGTTACAAGTGTTTCTGGGGTTGTTTATGATTTAGGGGTATCTTCACCTCAATTAGATGACGCCGAACGTGGATTCAGTTATCAAAAGGATGCTCGCCTTGATATGCGGATGGATCAGCGAAATAACTTGGATGCCTGGGAAGTTATTAATCATTGGTCATATGAAAAGTTAGTAAAAATCTTTTATCGATATGGTGAAGAAAAATTTTCAAAGCAAATTGCCAGAAGCATTGAGCGTATTAGAGCTGATCATCCGATTGATACTACGACTCAGCTAGCTGAAATTATCAAAAATGCTATTCCGGCCGCTGCCAGAAGGCACGGTGGGAATCCTGCTAAACGAGTTTTTCAAGCTGTTCGGATCGCTGTTAACGATGAATTGGGAGCTTTAGAAGATTCGTTGGAGCAAGCTTTAGACATGTTAGAAGTTCACGGAAGAATTAGCGTGATTACTTTTCAATCATTAGAAGATCGATTGGTAAAGGGAATCTTTAAAGAAAAAACCACCATTCAAGATTTGCCGCATGATTTACCTGTAATACCTGAAGCAATGCAACCAAAATTTAAAATGGTCCAAAGAAAACCAATTTTACCCAGTGCAGATGAGCTTAATCAAAATCACCGATCGCACAGTGCCAAACTCAGAATTATTGAGAAAATTAAATAGGAGGTGGGAACTTTGGCACAAAATGGTCTAGCAAGAAAAGAATATTCAAATGGGAATGCGTATGAGACGTATCGCAGAAATCAGATCAATTCTCACCAACCCACTGCTCCACAAAAAGAACATAGGTTCACCCCGAAACTTGAAGTTACTGTTTTAGTAGTTGGATGTGCAGTAGTTTTTTTAATGGCAATTGCGTTAGTTTGGACAAGAATATCGCTTTCAGGGGCACAACAAACGTTGCAAGATACAGCAACGAGATCAACAAGAATACATAATACCAATACAGGACTTAAACAACAGATTGATGAATTACAAAGTAGTTCACGCTTAGATAAAGTTGCTAAGGGATCTGGATTGAAACTTTCGAATGATCAAATAAGGAACATCACAAAATGAATAAAAAACAAGAGCAGATGAAAAATCGGAAAAATGCGATTGCTAACCGAAAAAGATTTGGGATGTATTTTCGGATTTTAGTAATTGTAGTTTTCCTGTTGATTTTCGGCTTTTTTTTTAAAAAAGCAATTTTCAAAAGCGCAAATAACGTTAATTTGGCGCAGCAGACGAAAAATTTGTATGCTCAAACTAACGTGCTGAAATCCAAGCGAGGCACAATTTACGATAATAATAATCAGGCACTAGCTGAGGACACTAGTACCTACTCGATTTATGCCATCTTGAATAAATCACAGAAGACTAAAGACAATAAACCAGATTACGTGACTAATCCCCAAAAGACGGCTAAAGTTCTTTCTGAAAACTTGCCAATCAGTTACAAAGAAGCCCTTAAGACACTTCAGCCCAAAAAAAGGGCCTTTCAAGTGGAATTTGGAAATCCTGGAAAAAATATTTCCTTAGTTGATAAACAAAAGATTGTGGCTCAGCATTTACCAGGGATCAAGTTTGTTCAGCAACAAAGCCGTCTGTATCCCAACGGAGTTTTTGCTTCGCATATCGTGGGACTAGCTTCACAAGTAACTAATAATAAGACGAAAGAAACCAACCTCGTAGGACAAATGGGGTTAGAAAAGTCATTTAATAAAACTTTAAGTGGCCAAAATGGTTATAAAGAAGTTCGCCATGATAATTACGGGTATGAAGTTCCTGGGGACAATCAAAAAGAAAAATCGGCAATCAATGGTAATAACGTCCATACGACCATTGACTCACGACTTGAATATCTTCTGGAAAATCAGATGACAGAAGTTCAATCACAAGTTCATCCTAAAAGTATGAATGCCATGCTGATTGATGCTAAGACTGGGAAGGTGCTAGCTGCGGCTCAACGTCCTACTTTTAACGCCACAACTGGTAAGGGACTTGGTGGAATTTGGCGAAATACGTTAACTCAAGATGCTTTTGAGCCTGGTTCAACAATGAAAGTCTTTACTTTAGCGGCCTCAATTGATAGTGGTAATTTTCATGGCAACGAGCGTTACTTGTCCGGAAAATATAACATTGATGGTAAAACTGTTCCTGATTGGTTGCCAACTGGATGGGGCCGAATCACTTATAATAAAGGGTTTGCCTTATCTAGTAATGTTGCCATGGCACACTTAGAGGAACAAATGGGTCCGAAAACATGGAAAGAATACATTAATCGTTTTCAGTTCCTTAAGAATACTAACTCAGTTTTCGGTGATGATGATTCAGGTAATATGCAGTTTAAATTACCAATTGAACAGGCTAATACATCCTTTGGCCAGGGAATTCAGGTTACGGCGTTACAAATGGTACAAGCTCTAACTGCGGTTGCTAATAACGGGGAAATGATTAAGCCACGATTTGTTGATAATATAACCAATGATCATCATAAAGTGGTGAAATCTTATAAAGAGGAAACCCTTGGTCATCCTATTAAAGCTTCAACTTCTCAGGAAGTTCGAAAACACATGGAAGATGTTGTTTATAAGCCGTACGGCATTGGACATGATTATCAAATCCCTGGCTATCGAGTAGCAGCAAAGACCGGTACTGCCCAAGTAAGTAATGGAACGGGTGGATATGAAAACGGTGATGATAGTTATCTTTACTCAGTGGCTGGAATGGTTCCATCATCTAATCCAAGATACATTATGTATGTCAGCATGAAGCAACCAACCTTAAATGGTAGTAAGACGGCTTCTCAATTGATGGCACAGATCTTTAATCCTGTTATGAAACGAGCATTAACACAAAATAGTGAAAATAATACTCAAGTTCCAGACGTTGTTAATCAGAAGACGGACCAAGCTAAGGATCAGCTTAATAAGAGTCATATGACACCAATCGTGATCGGTGATGGTGATACAATTACAAAACAAAGCCCAACGGCAATCGGCGCTGGAGCTGGCAATAATCATATCATTTTACTTACTAGTGGTGTTTTAAGAATGCCAGACATTAAAGGATGGAGTCAAAAAGATGTTCAGACCCTTAGTGATCTATTGGACATTAAGTTAAGTACTACTGGTAAGGGCAATGTAGTAAATCAAAGTATTAATCGTGGTCAACGAATTACCCCCAAGACCACGTTAGTAATTAAATTAAAATAATTTTGAGAGGATGAAAAGTGATGGATTGGTTAATTCCACTAGTTGGAGGATTTATTATTACACTGGGACTAACTCCAGTATTAGTAAGCTATTTTAGATCAAAGCATGAAGGTCAGATGATCAGGGAGGAAGGCCCTAGCTGGCACGAAAACAAAAGTGGCACCCCTACAATGGGAGGGTTAGGCTTTATCATTGCGATTGTGATTACATGCTTAGTTTATGGCTTAGTAGTTAACCAATTAAAGTCAACTTTGCTCATCTTGTTATTTGTTCTTGTCTTTTACGGATTGATTGGAATGTGGGATGATTCCATCAAATTGTTTAAACGTCAAAATGAAGGATTTAAAGCATGGCAAAAATTTCTGCTTCAGATCGTTGGTGCTTTGGTCTTTGCATGGGTCTACTATGCAGATGGATTTCCAATGTCCATTCGTTTCTTCAATCTTGGTGAAATTCCACTAGGTTATTTTTACGTCCTATTCATTATCTTTTGGTTGGCTGGATTCTCAAATGCAGTTAATCTAACCGACGGATTGGATGGATTAGTGAGTGGATTAGCGATCATTGCATTTGGAGCATATGCCGTGGTGGCATACTTTCAGCATCAATTTGAAGTTGAAATCTTTTGTATGTCAGTGGCGGGAGCTTTACTAGCCTTTCTGATCTTTAATCATAAACCCGCTAAGATCTTCATGGGAGACATGGGGTCATTAGCGCTAGGTGGAGCATTAGCCGCCGTATCAATTTTGCTTCATCATGAACTTTCCTTGTTATGGATTGGACTAGTGTTTGTTATTGAAACGGCCAGTGTTATTTTACAAGTGACATCTTTTAAACTGACTGGTAAAAGGATCTTTAAGATGACTCCCATTCATCATTCATTTGAGATGATGGGATGGAGTGAATGGAAGATTGATATTGTCTTTTGGTTAGTGGGGCTCTTTACGGCCATAACTGGTGTTATTACAATGATTTAGTTTTTAGGGAGTTTTAATTATGAAAAAAGTTGACGATTATAAAAATAAAAACGTATTGGTTTTTGGTGCTGGAATGAGTGGAACTAATGCAGCCGAACTACTAGTTAAATTGGGTGCCAAGGTTACGTTAACGGATGCCAAACCAGCAGATCAGATCAAAGCGTACAATGATTTACAAAATGATGGTGTCAAAGTGGTAGCTGGTAAGTCTCCTGTTTCTTTGCTTGATGGCATGGATTTGATGGTTAAAAATCCCGGAATCCCGTATGATAATGAACTAGTAAAAGCCGCTCAATCTCGAAATATTCCGATTATTGTGGAACTGGAGCTAGCTGCTGAAGTTTCAGAGGCGCCATTAGTAGGGGTTACTGGAAGCAATGGAAAAACAACTACAACGACTATGATTACTAAGATGTTGCAGGCTGGTAAACAGCATGGAACTGCCTTAGATGGTGGTAACATTGGAATTCCAGCAACTAAGGTAGCTCAAGAAGTTACTAAGGAAGATGTCTTGGTATTAGAAATTTCAAGTTTTATGTTATTAGGTACCCCCAAACTTCATCCTCATATTGCCGTTATTACTAATATTTTTTCCAATCATTTGGATTATCACAAGACACGGGAAAATTATGTGAATGCTAAAATGCAAATTACTAAGAATCAGACCAAAAATGATTATCTGGTAATTAACTTTGATAGTGAAGAATGGAGAGAGTTAAGTAAGCGCAGTAAAGCACAAATTATCCCATTTTCACTAACTGATCATTATCAGAATGGGGCCTATGTATCTGATGGAGACATTTATTTTAAAGATGAATTTATTATGCACAAAAAAGACATTCGGGTCCCAGGTGAACAGAATGTTCAAAATGCTTTAGCTGCCATTGCGGTTGCCAAATTATATGAGATTCCTACTGAGGCCATTGTGTCGGTATTAAAAAATTTTGGTGGAGTTCGTCACCGAGTTCAGTACGTATTAACGGCTGACAATCGTGAATTTTATAATGATTCGAAGGCAACCGATATTGAAGCCACTCAGATGGCTTTGAGGGGCTTTGATGAACCCATCGTTTTACTAGCAGGCGGGCTTGATCGTGGATATACTTTCGATAAATTGGTGCCAGATTTTAAGGATAGTTTGGCGGGAATTGTTTTGTTTGGTCAAACTGCTGACTTATTAGAAGAGGCGGCAAAAAAAGCTGGGGTACCACAGATTAAGAAAGTTAAAAATCTTGATGAGGCTGTTCCTGAGGCCTTTAAGATGAGTAAACCAGGCGATATCGTATTATTGTCACCAGCTAATGCTAGTTGGGATCAGTTTGCAACGTATCGTGATCGCGGTGATAAATTTATCAAAGATGTTGAAAAGTTAACTGGTAAAAAGGAGACCAACTAATGAGAATGATTGTATCGGGAGGCGGAACGGGAGGACATATTTACCCCGCGCTTGCCTTAATTGACGCATTAAAAGCTAAAGAGCCTAATTCAGAAGTTTTGTATGTTGGATCTGATCGTGGGCTTGAGGGAAAAATTGTTCCGGAAAAGGGACTCAAGTTTGATGCGTTAAACATTCAGGGCTTTAAACGTAAGTTATTTAGTTTATACAATTTCAAAACCGTCTGGCTCTTTTTAAAAAGTGTTCATGAAGCAAAGAAAATCATTAAAGATTTTAAACCGGATGTCGTTGTTGGAACAGGTGGCTATGTTTGTGGTGCCGTGGTTTATGCTGCAGCCAAAATGGGGATCCCGACCGTTATTCATGAGCAAAATAGTGTGGTTGGACTAACTAATCGTTTCTTAAGTCGTTACGTGGATCAGATTGCCATTGCCTTTGACGACGCCCGAAAACAATTTCCTGAAAATAAAGTTGTTTTTACTGGGAATCCTCGTGCCCAACAGGTTGCAAATATACAAAGTGATTTTAAATTGAGCAGCATTGGCTTAAAAGATGACGTTCCAACCGTTTTAATATTTGGTGGGAGCCAGGGTGCCCTGAAGATTAATTCTTCAACCGTAGAAGCAATTCCTGAATTTGACCGACGCAAGTATCAAGTTGTGTTTGTAACTGGTCAAAAGCGTTATCAAAGTGTAAAAGATGAGTTGAAGAACGTTAAAGTCAACAGTAATATTGCAGTTTTACCGTATATTTCTAATATGCCGGAAGTTTTGCCAAAAGTTGACCTAATTGTAGGAAGAGCAGGAGCCACCAGTATTGCTGAAATTACCGCAATTGGAATTCCCGCAATCCTGATTCCCAGTCCATATGTTACAGCCGATCATCAGACTAAGAATGCCATGAGTTTGGTGAAAAATAATGCCGCAATGATTTTGACGGAAAAAGATCTTAACGGACAGTCATTAGTAACTAAAGTGGATTCTTTGATGCATAATTCTGAATTAAGAAAACAAATGGCTGCTAATTCTTATAATATGGGAGTTCGAAATGCAGCAGATCAACTTTTAGCAGTTTGCCAAACTGCAATTAAAAAACATCATAAAAAAGCTTAACGGGTGATCGTGATGAAAACTAACGGCAATGATTCCAATTCGTCTGGTCGGTTGGAAAGATACCAAGAGAGAAAACAAAGAAAAAATAGTAGATACCGGGTTGGTCATCAAATTCCCGGGATTCGAAAACAGCAACGTCGGCAGTTAATTAAAGGCTTTTTACCAATCCTATTAGCTTTTAGCATAATTGCCCTAATCTCACTGTATTTTGTATTGCCGTACAGTCGAATATCAGCGATTAAAGTTCAAACTGATAGGCAATTGGCGGATGCTAATATTAAGGATCAAATTCCATTTCAAGCTGGAGATTCGTTGTTCATGGTTAAAAGGAATCAGTCCCAAGCACGGCAGTATGTCTTGAATCATAATGCTGAGGTTAAAAAGATTGATTTCGTTTTTACGCATCATAATCAATTAAATGTAAAAGTGATGGGTTATTCTGACCCTGAGTATGCTTTAAGGGATGGTAAATATTATCCAGTTTACCCGTCTGGCAATATTTCTAATCAAGAGGTTAAGATTAAAAATTTAGATGATGTTTGTGTTCTTTCTGGGTTTAACCAAAAAGAAGAAATTAAAAATGTTTTAAAACAATATAAAAACATTAAGCAACCCATTCGAAATCAAATTAAGGAATTACAAAGTGCAACTACCAAAAGTAATCCTGAAAGAATTAAGATTGTGATGAAAGATGGAAATGAAGTTTATGTTAAAACTAGCACAATGGCAGGGAAAATGGCTTACTATCCGTCAATTGCTAAGACCCTAAAACAAAAGAGTGTTATCAACATGGAAGTGGGAGCATATTCGTATCCATTGGGGAAATGAGAGTTCTTTATTAACATTCACTATGTGTGTTAAAATTAAGTGAGATTATGGTTTATTGGACCATCGTTTTCGATAAACTTTATATGGAGGTTCCAGATTATGAACGATTCAAATATGTACATTGGTTTAGATATTGGAACCACTTCGATTAAGGTGATTGTAGCGGAAAAAGCCAACAATCAAATGAATGTAATCGGGGTTGGTAACGAGAGATCAGCTGGAGTGAGCCGGGGAGTTATTGTTGATATTGACAAGGCTTCAAACGCAATTGGACGCGCAATTAGACAGGCTGAAGAAAAAGCCAGTGTCAAGATTAGTAACGTAATTGTTGGCATTCCTGCTGACCAAATAAAAATTGATAAGTGTTCTGGAATGATTGAACTTCCTGATCAATCAGAAGAAATCACTAATGATGACGTTGTTGACGTTGCTGAATCTGCGATTGATACTAATCTACCTCCTGAACGTGAAGTGATTGATTTAACTCCTGATGAGTTCATGGTTGATGGCTTTGATGGGATTCAAGATCCAAGAGGAATGGTTGGAAATCGCCTTAAGATGAATGGGCGTATGATTAGCGGACCTAAAACAATCATTCACAATATCAAGAAGGCTGTCACAAATGCTGGACTAAGCATCGAGGCACTTGTCGTTGATCCTCAAGCTGAAGGAAAATATATTTTAAGTGAATCAGAGCAAGAGTTTGGTACAATACTGATTGATTTAGGTGGTGGCCAATCAACAGTTGCGGTTATTCATGACTTTGAACTCAAGTATGCAAATGTGGATCTTGAGGGTGGACAATACATAACTAAAGATATTTCCTCAGTGTTAAATACATCTGCTTCTAATGCTGAAAAGCTGAAGCGTGGCTATGGATATGCTGATGTTGATCAAGCTAGTGAAGATAATGAATTCCCAGTTGATGTGGTTGGTCAAGGACAACCAGTTAACGTAAGTGAAAAATTATTGGCTGAGATTATCGAAGCACGAATTGACCAAATCTTTAGTAGATTGAAAACTGACCTTGACGGAATTGATGCTCTAAGTTTGCCTGGTGGAATTGTTCTAACTGGGGGAGTAGCATCAATGCCTGGAATTGCTGAGTTAGCAGCTAATACTTTTGGAGTAAATGTCAGAGTTTATATTCCTGATCAAATTGGTTTAAGACATCCTTCTTTGTCATTAGCACTATCTTTAGTTAATTATGGTGGTAATTTGAGTCAAATCGAGCGGTTAGTACGTTCTGCATTTGACCATGGTGAGTTCACTCACAGTGACAACGGAAATGCCAGAGAAGTTGAACCTGAGTCTGAGCCGAAAGTATCTGGATCCATTCCCTTTAAGCAAAAAAGACAGAATAAAACGGCAAAAAAGAAACGTGAAAAGAAACCAAAGAGTGATAAGAATTTAGGCGAAAGATTTAGTGGTATCGTACATCACTTTTTCGAGTAACGGGGGGGTATCGATAAAATATGGACTATTCAATGGATGCAAATAAAAATAATGGTGCAACAATTAAAGTCATCGGAGTTGGTGGCGGTGGTGGAAATGCCGTCAACCGAATGATTGAAGAAGGTGTCAAGGGAGTAGAATTTATTGCTGCCAACACCGATTTACAGGCTTTAGGAAGTTCTAAAGCAGAGACTAAAATTAATTTAGGACCTAAGCTTACTAAGGGACTTGGAGCTGGTTCAAACCCAGAAGTAGGATCAAAAGCGGCCGAAGAAAGTGAAGAGGCTCTTACTGATGCACTAAATGATGCTGATATGGTATTTGTAACTTCTGGAATGGGTGGTGGAACCGGAACTGGTGCCGCTCCCATCGTTGCTAAAATTGCAAAGGACGCAGGTGCATTAACGGTTGGCGTAGTTACTCGTCCCTTCGTTTTTGAAGGACCAAAGCGAGATCACAATGCCACCGAAGGAATTGAAGCTTTAAAGCAGAACGTTGACACTTTGGTAGTGGTATCCAATAATCGTTTGTTGGATATGGTTGATAAAAAGACACCAATGATGGAAGCATTTAAAGATGCTGACGATGTTCTACGCCAAGGTGTCCAAGGAATCACCGATTTGATCACCAGTCCCGGAGTTGTTAATTTGGATTTTGCTGATGTTACAAGTGTTATGCAAAATCAGGGCTCAGCTCTTATGGGAGTTGGTGCTGCAACAGGCGAAAATCGGACTGAAGAAGCAACGAAAAAAGCCATTAATTCTCCATTATTAGAAGTTTCAATTGATGGTGCTCAACAGGTTTTACTTAATGTTACAGCTGGTCCAGAGCTATCGCTTGCGGAAGCTCAGGATGCGGCTAATATTGTATCTGATGCAACGTCTAATGATGTTAACATCTTCTTTGGAACCTCAATTGATGAAAACATGGGTGACGAGGTTAAGGTTTCAGTGGTTGCTACCGGAATTCAAACTGGTGATCCAGATCGTTCTGCTAGTCCAGCTTTAGCTCGCAAGAATCGTTCAAGTACATTTGCCAGTCCTAAGACTGATAGTTCACAAAAAGACAATTCTGATTCCAGCAATGATGACCCACTTCATAACTGGGATATTAGTGATAACCAGAATGATGTAAGAGATAACGATTCATCTTCAAATGATGATAAATTTTCAAACGTTGAAAAACAGGACTTTGAACCATTTGATGCTGGAAACAATTCAGATTCAAATAACAATGATGATAGTGGAAACGACAATGATGATGTCCCTCCATTCTTCAGATATCGGAACCGAAACAATAAGCAGTAGTTTTCGGAGAGGAGTTAGTAATGTCAAATAAGATTAAAAAGTTTTTGGGGCTTGATGATGACGATGAAGCCTATGAAAATGATGAAACAAGTCAAAATGCTGTTCCGTCAGTAAAGAGCAACCCACGAAAGGTTGTTTCAATGAATCAAAGTGATATTTCTAATAGTAAAATTGCCATTTTAGAGCCACGCATTTATGCCGATGCAAAAAGCATTGCCAGTAAGTTAATTGGTGGCAATGCTGTCATCGTCAAAATGGACGGCGTTAGTAATGAATCTGTTAAAAGAATTGTTGATTTCTTAAATGGGACTGTTTACGCAATCGACGGAAAAATAAAACGAATTGATGATAAAATTTTTCTTTGTGCACCTAATAATTTTGATATTGATGGGGCAATGGACGAAAAGTTTAATAGTCGGTTAGGATGATTTAATTGGTTATGGTGATTGATTGGATTGTTAGAATTATTAATTACGCAATTCAAATATACATGTTAGCGATTGTGATTGATGCACTACTAACTTGGTTTCCGGGGGCATCCCAATCTAGGTTTGGCCAGTTCTTGGGGCGAATCGTTAATCCGTTTTTAGAATACTTTAATTTTGCTCATATCGGAATGCTGGGATTTGGTCCCATTTTGGCATTGATTGTGCTTCAACTTTTACAGTTCGGTGTGACTTATATTGGAAATATTATAATAAGTCTGGTCGGATAGCATGAGTATTGAAAAAGATATTGAGCAACATTTTAGAAAGTCTGAGATTCCCTTCCTTCAAACCGCTAGTGATTGGATTGAGAGTGCTAATTCCGAATACCGACCAATCCTTACTAGCTTTTTAAATTCACGAGAATGTTATTTATTACAAACTTTAGTGAACCGCTATCCTCATTTGCAATTATCAACTTTTGGTGGCTATAAAGATGCTGAAATGAAACGTGGCATTATTTATCCAGACTACTTTCATCCAGAGGTTAAAGACTACCGATTAGCCTTAGTTGAAATTGAATACCCAGAAAAGTTTGCTTCAATTCACCATAACCAAGTTCTTGGCAGTTTAATGGGAAGCGGAATTGAACGGAAAGTTCTTGGTGACATTTTGACTGATGGAGAGCGTTTTCAATTTATTTGTGAACAAGAAATGGTTGGATATCTGACTCAGGAAGTTGATCGAATTGGACGAGTGAAAGTTAATTTAAAAGAAGTTAATTTAAGTGAAATGATACAGGGAGAAAATGACTGGGTTACTAGTTTTGTTACTCTTCCATCATTTCGGTTAGATGTAGTTATTTCAATTGGCTTTCGGATTTCTCGTAGTGTAGCTAAGTCACTAGTCGAACACGAAAAAGTGCGGCTAAACTGGTTTGAATTTACTAAACCAAACTATGAAATTAAAGTTTCTGATATGATTTCTGTTCGCGGATACGGTAGAATAAGAGTAGTTGGATATAATGGTCATTCTAAAAAGGGAAAGTTAAAAGCTGAGTTAAATATAATAAAAAATAAATGAGGAGGGATATTATGACACTTACTGCCCAAGATATTCATGATAAAAAGTTTTCACTAAAAATGAGAGGATATAGCATTGATGAAGTCAATGACTTTTTAGACCAACTCACTAAAGATTACCAAATTCTGCAAGATGAGAATGAGGAACTGAAAAAATCATTAAAGAAAACCAAAAAAGACCTCACTTACTATGATGACCTTAAGAATTCCTTGAATCAATCAATTTTAGTTGCTCAAGAAGCAGCTGATAAAGTTAAGAAGGATGCCGAAAGCGAAGCTGATGAGATTAAACAAAATGCACAAAAGCAAGCTGATTCAATCTTAGCTGACACTACTGACAAGTCTAATCAAATTATGGGTGCGACTACCAAACAAGCTCAAAGTCTCTCAATTGCAACCGATGATTTTCGGAATAGCATTAAGACTTTCCGTCAAAAGATGATTGGAATGTTACAAAGTCAGTTAGATTTTGCTAAGAATGAAGACTGGAATAAATTACTTGATTCTAGTAATTTTGATAATTATGATGAGATTCAGCAAGCCGTTAAGAACCTTGACAAGCAAGCTTTGGTGAGTGTAAACTCATCTAGTAATGATGATTCAGCAAAAGATCAAGATGATCAATTGATTGTTGAATCGGTATCGGGACCATATACTGATCCTACAGTTGAGATTTATCCCAATGACAAGCTACATAAATAACGGTAGATTGAAGACAGAAAGTTATTAATGACCTTTTCAGCGAATTAGGGTTGGTGTGAGCCTAATAAAGTAGTTATTAGTAAAAGATCACTTCATTGATAATCTATGCAATGAGAAAATTAACCATGGTTAATTTTGAATTTGGGTGGTACCACGAAGACTTCGTCCCTATTAGACGAGGTCTTTTTTATTTTGAGGAGGATACTATGAGAATTAAGGATACGCTGAATTTAGGTAAGACTAAATTCAAGATGAGAGGTAATCTTCCCGTAAAGGAAGTTGAACGAGAAAAAGTTTGGGAAGACAATCAACTTTACCAGCAACGTCAAAAGTTAAATGAGGGTAAACCATCATTTGTATTACATGATGGACCACCATATGCCAATGGTGATATCCACATGGGTCATGCTATGAATAAGATTACCAAGGATATGATTGTTCGTTTTAAATCAATGAATGGATATCGAGCTCCTTATGTACCCGGATGGGATACTCATGGACTACCCATTGAACAGCAACTTAAAAAGAAGGGATATAATCGAAAGAAAATGTCTACGAATGAATTTCGTAAACTTTGTCATGATTATGCTCTCAAACAAGTTGACAGACAACGTGATGAATTTAAACGATTAGGTGTGTCTGCTGATTGGGATAATCCATATTTAACGTTGATGCCAGAATATGAAGCTGCTGAAGTGCGTGTTTTTGGTAAAATGGCAGATCGTGGATTGATCTATAAGGGCCTTAAACCTGTAATTTGGTCGTGGTCATCAGAATCCGCACTTGCCGAAGCAGAAGTAGAATACCATGATGTGACCTCTCCATCCGCTTTCTTTGCTGAGAAGGTGATTGATGGAAATGGTGTCCTTGATAATGATACTTATATGGTAGTTTGGACTACGACCCCATGGACCATTCCTGGTTCAGAAGGGATTACGGTTGAACCTGATTTTGACTATTCAATTATTCAACATGATGATGATCCCAAGAAATATGTGATTGGAACCGACTTACTGGATCAAGATGCTGAAATGTTTGGATGGAAAAATGTCCGCACTTTACAAACCGTAAAGGGTAAAGATCTTGATAACATTAAGGCCCAACATCCGTTTGATAGTAGTCGTCAACTAGTAGTAATGAACGGTGATTTTGTTACTAATGATGCCGGAACAGGTTTGGTTCATACTGCTCCTGGATTTGGAGAAGATGATTATAATATTGGGATGCAATACGGATTAGACGTCTTTGCACCCGTTGATTCCAAGGGGTACCTAACTAAAGAAGCTGGTCCTGATTTTGAAGGTGTCTTTTACGAAGATGCTAATCAAATCGCATTAGATAAGTTAAAGGAACAGGGTCAACTTATCCATTACATGCCATATAAACATAGTTATCCTTTTGATTGGAGAACCAAGAAGCCAGTTATCTATCGTGCAACCCCACAGTGGTTTGCTTCGGTTGATAAGATCAGAAAAGAAATTTTGGATGCCATTGATACCGTTGGTTTTAATCCTAGCTGGGGCCAAAAACGACTTTATAACATGATTCGTGATCGCGGAGATTGGGTCATCTCAAGACAACGAGTTTGGGGAGTCCCACTGCCAATCTTCTATGGTGAGGATGGTGAGCCAATTATCACCGATGAGACCATTGAACATATTGCCGACTTGTTTAGCCAATATGGATCAGATATTTGGTTTGAGAGAGATGCAAAGGACCTTCTCCCAGAAGACTTTACCAGTAAGCATTCCCCAAATGGTAAATTTACCAAGGAAACTGATATTATGGATGTTTGGTTTGATTCTGGTACTTCTCATCAAGGTGTCTTAGCAGAACGTCCTAATTTAACCTATCCGTCAGATTTAGTAGTCGAAGGATCAGATCAGTATCGTGGATGGTTTAATTCTAGTTTGATTACAAGTGTTGCATACGCTGATATTGCTCCTTACAAGCATGTTCTATCACAAGGATTCACGCTTGATAAAAAAGGTCATAAAATGAGCAAGTCACTTGGAAACACGATTGCCCCAAGCGATGTTATTAAACAAATGGGTGCTGATATCGTGCGCTTGTGGGTTACAAGTGTTGATACCTCTGCCGATGTTAGAGTGTCGATGGGGAACTTTAAGGTAGTTTCTGACAGCTACAAGAAAATTAGAAATACGATTCGATACATGCTGGCTAACACTAGTGATTTTGATCCTGAATCTGATGCAATTAAATATGAAGATATGAATTCTGTCGATCAATACATGTTAATCCGTTTGAATCAGTTGATTCAAAACGTTAAAGATGATTACGATCAGTATGACTTTATGAGTATTAATAAAGAACTACTATCGTTTATTACCAGTGATTTGTCTGCTTTTTATTTAGATTTTGCTAAGGATATTTTGTACATTGATCCTAAAAATGGTCATCGTCGTCGCTCAATGCAGACGGTGTTATACACCATTTTAGTGGCTTTAACCAAGTTAATGACTCCCATTATTCCTCATACGACCGAAGAAATTTGGAGTTTCTTGGATGAACCTGAAGAATTTGTTCAATTAGCTGAAATGCCAGAAGTTAAGCACTTTAATGGGGAAGATACGGTTCGTAGCCAATGGGACCAATTTATGAAATTAAGGAAAAACGTTCTGAAAGCCATGGAATTAGCTCGAGATGATAAGGTTATTGGTAAGCCTTCTGAGGCTAAACTGACATTATACGTTGATGATGCGACCAAAGAAATGTTTAATGATTTAAATGTTGATATTGGACAAATTTTAATGGTGTCTCAATTAGACGTTAAATCAATTGATGATGTTGATGATCAAGCTAATCGCTTTGATGATAATTTAGCCATTAAGGTAGAACATGCTAATGGTGAGACTTGTGTTCGTTGTCGTCTTATTAAACAAGACGTTGGTTCTGATCCAGATTATCCTGAGTTTTGTGGTCGTTGTGCTAAAATTGTAAGGGAAGAGTTTCCTGAAACTGCTACAGAAGGATTTGAAGAAAAATAATGAAATCGGGACTTGTTCCCGATTTTTTATTAACAAAGAGGTGATTACGTAATGAAAGGCACAATTAAGAGTTACGAAAGAGATAAGGGTTTTGGTTACATTCAGGTTCCCAATTCTGATGATGTTTTTATGCATATCACGGGGATTATTTCTGGTAATCCTAAGCAAATTAAAGCTGGAGATTCCGTTGACTTTGTAAAAGCAATGGGACAACAGGGTTTTCAGGCGGCAAAGGTGGTTTTGCATCAGGACTAAAGTCGTTGCATTGAATTCACATTATAGTTAAACTATTTTTGGAAGGTGAATATCATGGATTTTGAAGAAAAAGTAATCAGTAGTAAACCAGTTTATAAGGGGCCAATTGCACAAGTTGAAGAACAACAAGTTAAACTTCCTAACGGAAAATTAGCTTCACGTGAGATTATTCATCACTGTAAGTCGGTAGCAATGCTTGCAATCACCTCAGGTAATAAAATGATTATGGAAAAACAGTGGCGGGCACCAGCTAAACGTGTCATGTTGGAAATTCCCGCTGGCAAGTTAGATGATCGTGATGATGATTCACCGATTCATGCTGTCAAAAGAGAGCTAAATGAAGAAGTTCGATTTAATGCGAAGGATATTAAACAGCTTTATTCATTTTATCCGTCAGTCGGAATCTCAGACGAATACATGTATCTGTACTTAGTCCAGGGATTAACTCCCGTTAAAAATAAATTACCAAGAGATCCAGGTGAATTTTTAGAAATTGATGAATATAGCTTGGATGAAGCAAAACAAATGCTAAAAGATGGCCAAATTATTGATGCTAAGACAATTATGGCAATTCAATACTGGGAATTGATGCAGAAGTAGGCGACCAATATGTTTAATGATAAAAAAGACGATCAATCTAATATGACAAGATCGCAATATCAGCGAATGTATGGTGATGCTGATAGAAGACACAATGTTGAATATGATCATAATTCTGAAAACCAGGAGACACGGTATAATCGATCCAAAAAGCGAAACTGGTTTAGTCGATTATTTCACCGTTCCAAAAATGATCAACCAACGGAAACAAATTTTAATCAATATGATAATGCCCAACCCGATTCATATGAGCGCGAAAGACTAGATACTTCTGAATATAAGCGAAAACGACTTGGTAGAAGATTAAATGTCGTCATTTTAATACTGTTAGTACTAATCATAATTGTACTGGCAATTATGCGATTTGTTGGGTAGCTTGAGGGGAAGAATAAATAATGAAAACATTTGGAATTATTTGTGCCATGGATGAGGAAATTAAGTCTTTGAAGTCGGCATTAAAAGATGAAAAAGAAAAAGATATTAATGGAATTAAATTTTACGACGGAACGATTGACGGTCAACACGTCATTTTAGTTAAATCTGGAATTGGGAAAGTTGAGGCTGGCATTACGGCCGCAATTTTATTAGAGAACTTTGACGTTGATGTATTGATTCATTCTGGGTCGGCCGCTGGAATTGGAAATGGTCTTAGTGTTGGTGATCTAGTAATTTCAACCCAGACCGCTTATCATGACGTTGATGCAACGGCTGCCGGCTATGAATACGGACAATTACCTGGCCAGCCTGCTCGATTCGATGCTTCAAATGTTTGGATCAATAAGATTTCAGACGCATCAAAAGACACTGGGATTAATCCTAAGCGAGGATTAATCGTTACTGGTGACCAATTCATTGCTGGTCAAAAAATGATTGATGATATTTTAAAGAATTTCCCGGATGCTTTATCCGCTGAGATGGAAGGAGCAGCTGTTGGTCAAGTTGCTCATCAATTTAAGATTCCTTACGTGGTGATTAGAGCGATGTCAGACGTTGGTGATGAAGATGCTAACCAAAGTTTTGACGAATTTGTTGTCGATGCCGGGAAACGTTCGGCCCAGATGTTACTAAATTTATTTAAGAATACAGAAGAAGCATAGAGGGATGATTTAAATGGGTGAGATCTATTTGGATAACGCCGCAACCACACCAGTATCAAGCGAAGTACTAAATGACATGTACGATAAGTTTAAAAATAACTTTGGAAACGCATCAACTTTGTATCAACTTGGCAGACAATCCAAGGAGATTTTGGAAGATAGTCGGCATGTGATTGCTAAAAGTATCAATGCCAATGACAATGAAATTGTTTTTACTAGTGGTGGAACAGAAAGCGATAATACTGCGGTAATTAGAACGGCTGAGGCACGTCAAAGTCTTGGTAAACACATCATTACGACTTCTATTGAACATGAAGCCATTTTAAAGCCCATGAAATATTTGGAAGATCATGGATTTAGGGTGACCTATCTGCCAGTGGATGAACATGGTAATATCTCGATGGACGACTTAAAGGATGCCCTTGATGATGATACGATCTTAGTTTCTATCATGACCGGTAATAATGAAGTCGGCAGTAAAAATCCAATTCATGAAATTGGTGAATTGCTTAAAGACCATCAAGCTTGGTTTCATACTGATGCCGTTCAGGCCTATGGATTGTTGGATATTGACGTTAAGAAGGATCATATTGACCTCCTTTCAACTTCAGCTCATAAGCTGAATGGACCAAAAATGATCGGGTTTTTGTATCGTCGAAATGGAATTAATTTTACCAGTTACATTATGGGTGGCGATCAAGAAGATAAGCGTCGTGCTGGAACGGAAAATATTCCCCAAATTTCTGGTTTTGCTACGGCAGTCAAAAACCTTCCAAGTGAGAAGAAAAAACAACGAAGAGAAACCTTTAGACGATTTAAGCGTGAGATAGTCGATGGTCTTACTAATAACGGAATTGCCATTGATGTTAATGGATCAATGAGTGACAATACTCTTCCCCATGTTCTCAATATTTGGATCAAGGGAATTTCGACTTATGTAATGCAAACTAACTTAGACTTAGCTGGAATTGCAGTTTCCGGTGGATCGGCATGCACGGCTGGGAGTTTAGAGCCGTCACATGTTTTGACAGCAATGTTTGGTAAGGAAAGTCCCAGAATCTCAGAGTCGATTCGAATTAGCTTTGGGGCCTATACGACTGATGAAGATATTCAAAAATTAGTTACTGAAATCACGGCAATTGTAAAGCGCTTAAAGAAGGGAAATAAAAAGTAATGGCATTTTCAAAGTCACTTCAGCTAAAGGGTGGAGATACTAAATATGAGTTAAGTCCTGAAATCAAAAAGTATACACTTCTGGATCTTGGATTTAGTAACACTAAGAGTGGTAACTTTGCCTATAAAAAATCAATTGATCCAGAATCACCCTTTAGTAAAAACGCAATGAAATTAAAAATCACCATTAATTCCGATATGGCTGAATTTAAGATGGCGATTGTTGATGGCAATGAAATGAATGACGTTGATATTTTTTCAAATGATAAACATTTAGAAGAACGGGATCAATTCAATTTTATTATGCAAAATATGATCTTAAGGAAGGTTTTTCGAAGGGTTTAAGAAGAGCCGAAGGTTGCATGAACCTTATTTAATAGAGTAAGATAGTAAATACTGGAATTGCGACCTTCAAATCGTAGATTTTCAGAATCTAAAGAATGATGGTGATGTTATGCAAGATAACAGTAAAACACGTGTTGTTGTTGGAATGAGTGGTGGAGTTGATTCTTCTGTCGCTGCCTACTTACTCAAACAACAAGGATACGATGTTATTGGCGTCTTTATGAAGAACTGGGATGATACCGATGCTGACGGTGTCTGTACCGCTACTGAAGACTACAAAGATGTTGCTCATGTTGCTAACGAAATCGGCATCCCATATTATTCTGTCAACTTTGAACATGAGTATTGGGATCGTGTCTTTAAGTATTTCCTTGCGGAATACAAACGAGGACGAACTCCTAATCCTGATGTAATTTGTAATACTGAGATTAAGTACAAAGCTTTTCTCGAGTATGCCATGGATTTAGGTGCCGATTATATTGCAATGGGGCATTATGCTCAATTGAAGCGTGATAAAGATGGTCATAATCATCTTTTACGTTCCACTGATCTTAATAAGGATCAGACGTATTTCCTAAGTCAGCTTTCAGCAGACCAATTGGATCGAGTAATGTTTCCGGTTGGTGGGATGACTAAACCAGATGTCCGAAGAATTGCAAAAAAAGCAAACCTTTGGGTAGCAGACAAAAAAGACTCAATGGGAGTTTGTTTCATTGGTCCTAATAATTTTAATAATTTTCTTAGTCATTATTTGCCAGCTAAGCCCGGCAAAATGATGACCTTTGATGGCGAAGTTAAGGGTCAGCATAATGGCTTGATGTATTATACAATTGGTCAAAGAAAGGGCCTAGGTATCGGTGGAGATGGCTACGATAATCTTCCGTGGTTTGTGGTTGGAAAAGATCTTTCCAAAAACATTTTGTATGTTGGAAAGGGTTATCATAACGAACACTTATATGCAGATTATCTAACGGCTTCCGGACTATCTTGGATTGATTCCAATACGCGCGGAAATGATTTTCACTGTACCGCCAAGTTTAGGTACCGTCAAAAAGACACTGGTGTTACCGTTCATGTTGAAGATAACGATCACGTTAAGGTGGTTTTTGATGAACCGGTTCGTTCGATTACTCCTGGACAGGCCGTAGTTTTCTACGATGGTCAAGAGTGTCTAGGTACCGCTACGATTGATGCAGCATTTAAAAATGATCATCAGTTACAGTACGTATAATCAAATAAAAAGTTCGACTCATTAGGGGTCGGACTTTTTTTGATAATTTAATTCTAAACTGGCATAATAAGGCTAGATTAATGTGTGAGAGGGTTTATCATGAAACTTTATTTTGTAAGGCATGGAAAAACAGAATGGAATCTAGAAAGTCGTTATCAAGGTGCCGGCGGAGATTCCCCGTTGTTAGACGATAGCTACCATGAGATGGATCAGGCTGGAAAGTATCTGTCAGGGATTCATTTTGCGCATATTTACGCGAGTCCGATTAAGCGAGCTCGTACGACTGCATTTCGAATTCAGGATTGGTTAAAATATCCGTCTTCTATTTCACTGGATAGTCGGCTTGAGGAATTTCATTTAGGTAAGATGGAAGGAATGAAATTTACTGACGTGCAAAGGAAATTTCCAGCAGAATTCGATGCTTTTCGAAATCATCCTGAAAAATATCAGCCTGAGGCCATTGGTGGCGAAACTTTCCCAGCCTTAATCAAAAGAATGCGTAGCAAAATCGATGAAATTGCTCAAAATTACGACCGTGACGATAATATTTTAATTGTGAGTCATGGGGCAGCCCTTAACGCATTAATTAATTCACTATTAGGGATTCCCTTAAAGGATCTCAGAAAACGTGGTGGATTAGCTAATACTAGTACCACCATTATCGAGACTAATGATAGCGGTAAAACTTATCAGTTAATTGATTGGAATGATACTAGTTATTTAGATAAAAAGATTGAAAAGTCAGATTTAGTATAATAGGAGTCAAAATATGACAGATAACGAACGTAAGCAACAACCAACCGAAGATCCGCGACAAAAACAAGCTGAAGTGACCCTTCATAAGTTGGTTAAGGATATTGATGATCATCCGAAAGATTATCGAACCTACTACGATTTAAGTGTTTTTTTGGTTGAATTGAAGAGTTATACGCAGGCCGAAGAATTGTTGATGAAAGCCTTAGGATTGTTTGGTGATTCAAGTAAGAAAGCAAAAAGTACATTGTTATATGGATTAGGTAACGTATATTATTCTGCGGGTGAATTTGAAAAAGCAATTCATCAGTTTCAACAAGTTGATGATCCAGGGCTTAAAAAAGATGCCTACGTGATGCTTGCACAGAGTTACATGGGTAAAAAAGACTATAAACGTGCATTAGTGTTCTTATTAACAGCCCAAGAATTAGCGAAACAGGACCCTGAAATTAATAAAATGATGGGTGAATGTTTAATGGCCCTTGGTGACTTTGATCAAGCAGCTGATTTTTATGACCGGGTTTTAAAAAATGATCCTCATGATGGCAAGGCTAATTTTGATCGTGGTTTGATTGCAATGGTTCTTGGGGAGCCATTTGAGGATTACTTTAAAAAGGCGGAAAAGTACGATAAGAAAAACTTTGATGCCAAGCAAAGTCAGATTAAAGACATTGAGAAAGTAGTGCAATTAAATAAACAAAAAAAGGATCATCCAGATGACCCCAAACGTAATGATCCGAAATAGGAGAAGATAATTGTCTGAATCAATGGATTTGTTTCAAACCAATGAAAAATTGAATAATTCAGCTCAAGATGAACATCCCTATGTCAAAGGACAAGTTCAGACAACTTTTTTTGAGAGTTCTGATAGCTTTTATAAGGTTTTATTGGTAAAGGTTAGTGAAACTAACTTAGACTGGCACGAAGATGAAATTGTTATAACCGGGAACTTTGCGGATATTAGTGATGATGTTACTTACCGTTTTGTTGGGAAATTAGTTGATCATCCTAAATATGGAAAGCAGTTTCAAGCAGAAAATTATGAACGTGTGGGTCAAAACTCCAAAAAAGGCTTAATTAATTACTTATCTGGAAGTGAATTTACTGGAATTGGCCCCAAGACGGCTGAAAAGGTTGTTAACCATCTTGGAACTAGTTTAATTGAAAAGATTTTGGAAAATCCAGCTGTGTTAAATTCAGTTGGATTAACAAAAAAGCAAAAAGATGTGATTAGTCAAACTGTCCATGAAAATAATGGGGTTGAACAGACAATTGTTGGACTAAATAGTTATGGATTTGGTAGTAATTTAGCGTCTGCAATTTTTAAGAAGTACAAGGAACAAGCTTTAGAAGTTATTAAAACGAATCCTTATCAACTAGTTGAAGATATTTCTGGAATTAGTTTTAAACGGGCTGATCGGATTGCTAACAAAGTGGGGGTAGATTACAATGCCAAAGGTCGTCTCCGTGCTGGCTTGCTGACGGCCTTAGACTCACTTTCAATTAAAAGTGGGAACACTTACTCTGATACTAGAGAATTGATGCAAGAGAGTACCCGTATTCTGGAAACAGATCGAACCCAACAAATTGATAATAAAAAGCTTGGAGAAGAGCTGTACGATTTAGCTAAAGATCAAAAAATTGTTGTTGACGAAGATAAAATCTATCTAAAAAATCTGTATGATGATGAATTACGAATTGCTGAAAATATGAAGAGAATTGAGCAAAGTGGACAGGATAAACAACAATCTCATGATTTTTCAAAAATAATTCAAAAAGTCGAAAAAGAAGTTGGAATTGAGTACGATGAATCGCAAAAGAAAGCCATCAATGAGGCCATGATTAATCCGGCTTTCTTACTCACTGGTGGACCAGGAACCGGGAAAACTACCATTATTAATGGAATTGTACGAACGTTTGCGAAAGCTAATGACTTGTCCTTAGATATTAATGATTATAAGGAACAAGCTTACCCGGTCTTACTTGCTGCTCCAACTGGACGTGCTGCTAAAAAAATGAGTGACTCCACTAAGATTCCAGCTAGTACCATCCATCGATTGCTGGGTTTAACTGGTCACGGTGATGAAGAGGCCGCTAATGATTTAGAGGGTGGTTTATTAATTGTTGATGAGATGTCGATGGTTGATACGGACTTATTTAAGATTTTAAGCCAAGCCATTCCTAATGGGATGAAAGTTATTTTTGTCGGTGATAAAGATCAACTGCCATCAGTTGGACCAGGACAAGTTTTTTATGATTTGCTTCGATCGCATACTATTCCAAGTGTTGAGCTTAATCAGATTCATAGACAGAATGATGGATCGACGATTGTGGAATTGGCCCATGACATTAAAAATGGAGTGATGCCCCAAACACTTTTAGTAAATCAACGGGATCGCAGCTTTATTAATTGTAATACGCAACAAGTTGAATCAGTAATTAAACAAGTGGTTAATAAAGCAAAGGTTAAAGGATTCAGTTCGACTGATGTCCAAGTTCTTGCACCAATGTATCGAGGATCGGCTGGAATTGATCGTCTCAACGTAGAGATTCAGAATATTATGAATCCACCAACTTCAGAAGCACAAAAGGAAGTTGATTATCGAGGAACTAAGTATCGAATTGGCGATAAGGTCCTTCAATTGGTTAACGTACCTGAAAACAACATTTTTAACGGTGATATTGGTAAGGTTGTTGGAATTGAAATTAATAAAGAAAATAAGCATTATCTTGATAAATTGACGATCGCATTTGATCAAAATGAAGTTACTTATACGAGAAATGATTGGAACCAGCTTACGCTTGCTTACTGTACTTCAATTCATAAAGCACAGGGAAGTGAATTTAAAATGGTGATTCTTCCGATTGTTCCACAGTACCGAAGAATGCTTAAAAGGAACTTATTGTATACTGCAGTTACTCGGGCATCTAAAATGTTGATTATGTTGGGTGATCCAAATTCGTTTGAGGAATGCATTGAAAATGAATCCGTTAATCGAAAAACAACGTTGAAGCAGCGTTTACAATATGTAATTAATGAAGAATATCAGCCTAAAGTAATTGGTGCAAAAAAAGAAATGTCAACAAATTCCAAGGACAATAATCCGGCTGACTTTATTTTGTCGGAAGAGAAGATTTTGGGTAATGATATTGATCCAATGATTGGAATGCAGGGAATTACCCCTCAAAATTTTAATAATGATAAATAGTGAGATTTCGATTATAATGTACTTAGTAATTAGTTGGTTATGAGGGGAAAATTCGATGGTGAAAACTAAAAAAGAAGATAGATCAGCAAAGATCTTTGCGTTAAATTCAAATCGTCCGCTAGCAGAAAAGATTTCTGAAGCTAGTGGAATGGATATTGGTAAAGCCACCATCAATCACTTTAGTGATGGTGAAATTCAAATTACGATTAATGAAAGCATTCGTGGTGATGATGTATATATTGTCCAATCACTTTCTGATCCGGTTAATGATAATTTAATGGAACTAATGATTATGATTGATGCCGTTCGAAGAACCAGTCCGAATACAATTAATGTGGTGATTCCGTACTATGGTTACTCAAGATCGGATCGTAAAGCACGTTCGAGGGAACCAATCACTGCTAAGCTAATTGCTACTTTTCTTGAATCTAGCGCAGTTGATCGGGTCGTTACCCTTGATTTACATGCTGCTCAAATCCAGGGATTCTTTGATATTCCTGTTGACCATTTAAGGTCACTTGAATTGATGGGAAATTACTTAAAAGAGCACGATGTAAGTGATGATGCTGTTGTTGTTTCACCAGATTACAATAGTGTTGCTAAAGCACGGGGAATGGCTGGATACTTGAATCTTCCAATTGCCATCGTTGATAATCGAGATCCTGAGGACTACAGTAAAGTGCCTAGCACGATCATTGGTGATGTGAAGGGTAAGAACGCAATTGTAGTTGATGACATGATTGTGACAGGTGATAAGATGAAGATTACAGCTAAAGCAATTATGAATGCTGGGGCTAAAGCAGTCTATGTGGTTGCAACTCATCCAGTTCTTACTGAAGACGCCAAAAAGAATCTTTCGGATCCAGCAATTAAGCAAGTAATTGTTTCTGACTCAATTGTTGTTCCGCAAGACAAGAAAATTGATAAAATGGTGATCGTTTCAGTTGGCAAGCTGATTGGTAATGCCTTAAAATTAATTGAGAACGAACAATCAACAAGTAAATTGTTTGATTAATAAAAATTTGGAGGGATTCTAATGGTATTTAAAGCAAATGATAATCGTTACGATAATATGAAAGTAAGACGTGCAGGAACTACTGGATTGCAATTACCTGCATTATCATTCGGTATGTGGCATAGTTTTGGCGATGACGCTAATTTTGAAGATAGTGAAAAAGTAATGCTTCATGCCTTTAACAAGGGGATCTTTAGTTTTGATTTAGCTAATAATTATGGTCCTGGTTCTGGTGCAGCTGAAAGGATGTTTGGTCAAGTTTATCGTCGTGACTTAAAGCCATATCGTGATGAATTAATCATTACAACTAAGGCCGGTTTTCATATGTGGCCTGGAGTTTACGGAAATTATTCTTCCAAGAAAACTTTAGTTACTGCCTTAGATCAAAGTCTCCAAAGAATGGGTCTTGATTACGTAGACATTTATTACACTCATCGATTTGATCCTAATACCAGACTTGAAGAAACTGCCGAAGCCCTTGACGGTTTAGTTCGAGCAGGAAAGGCATTGTATATTGGAATTTCAAATTACGATGGTCACCAAACTGCTGAGATGATTAAATTATTTAAAGAGTTAAAGACACCATTTGTAGTTAACCAAAGTTCTTATAACATGCTTAATAGGGAACCAGAAGACGACGGAACCCTTAAAACTTTAGCCGATAACCATGATGGATTTATTGCTTACGGTCCTCTAGCAGAGGGATTATTAACTAGTAAATATCTGAAAGGAATTCCTGAAGACATTAAACTCCACAAGACAAACAAGTTTATTTTAGCTAACGGTGATGAAAGTGCTGTTAACAAATTAAACAAGTTAAATGGTATTGCTAAGAACCGTGACCAGACGCTTGCTCAGATGTCACTTGCATGGTTATTACACGATCCAACTGTAGCCAGTGTTGTTACTGGTGCTTCAAAGGTTGATCACTTAGATGATAACTTGAAGGCCTTAGATAATCTTGATTTTACCCAAGATGAGTTAGATGAAATTGATAAAATTGTTAAATACAAGTAAATAAAAAAACATGACGAAATCGTCATGTTTTTTTGTGCTTTCTACAAGAATAAATTAAAAAAGGGTGAATCCTAAGTGGATTCACCCTTTTGTGGTTTAATCATTCATAATTAACATTGGTAAAATTAGTGGACTTCTTTGAGTCTTTTCATACAAAAAGTTAGATAAATCATTGACAATGGCTTTACTAATCGATTTTTCGTCGGCGTTTTTATTTTTCATAGCACGTCGAATGGTTCGAAAGACTAACTTACGGCCTTCATCTAATAATTCACCAGACTCACGCATGTAGACAAACCCACGAGAAAGGAGATCAGGACCAGATTGAATTTCTTGGTTCTTTAAGTTGATGGTTGCGACAACCACAACAAGTCCTTCTTCAGAAAGAAGTTGACGATCTTGGAGAACTTTATCTCCAATGTTACCAACACCGTTTCCGTCAATGTAAACGTCCCCAGCATTAAAGTAACCAGCTATATGGGCACTATCCTTAGTAAGGGCTAACACTTCACCATTTTTCAAAATGAAACAATGATCAGCTGGAACCCCACATTCTTGTGCCAGTTTGGTATGAATCTTTAACATTCGGTATTCACCATGAATGGGGACAAAAAACTTGGGCTTCATCAATCGAAGCATCAATTTTTCTTCTTCTTGGCCACCATGTCCAGATGTATGAATATTATTGATCTTACCATGAATGACAGTGGCGCCGTCTTCTTCAAGCTCATTAATAACTCGGTTAACACTCAGTGTGTTTCCAGGAATTGGATTACTTGAAAAGACAACGGTATCTCCAGGTTGAATAGAAATTTGACGGTGGGTTCCGTTGGCAATTCGAGCTAAGGCTGCCATCGGTTCACCTTGTGATCCGGTACATAGGATCATGATTTTATCAGCGGGGAGGTGCTTTAGTTCTTGAGCATCGACAAAGGCACTATCGGGTACATCCAGGTATCCAAGTTTTCTCCCGTTAACAATGGCAGCTTCCATGCTTCGACCGAATACAGCAATTTTACGGTCGTGAGCAAGGGCAGTGTCAATGGCAGTCTTGATTCTCGATAGGTTAGAAGCAAAGGTAGCGAAGATAATTCGGCCCTTTACTTCATCAAAAATGTGTCTAACTGATTTTCCGACCCATTTTTCTGATTTAGTCCAGACCGGCTTTTCAGCGTTCGTACTGTCAGCCATTAAACAGAGGACACCTTCTTCACCCAACTTTGCCATTGCTTGCAAATCAGGCGGCTGGTTAGTAACAGGGGTTAGATCAAATTTATAATCGCCTGTTTCGACAATGACACCATCTGGTGTATGAACTGCTACTCCCATTGTATCTGGAATTGAATGAGTGGTTCTAAAAAATGAAACACTCGTTTTTTTGAATTTTAAAACTGATTTATCGTTAATCTCATGAAGTTCCGCCTGTTTTAGCAAGCCGTGTTCTTCCAATTTATTTTTGATTAACGCTAATGCTAGTGGACCAGCGTAGATTGGAACATTTAAGACCTTTAAAAGAAAGGGCACACCACCAATATGGTCCTCATGACCATGAGTGATAACAAGTGCCTTAATTTTATCTTTATTATCAATTAAGTACTGATAATCTGGGATGACATAATCAATTCCCAATTGATCATCTTCAGGGAACTTGATTCCAGCATCAATCAAGATGATTTCATCCTGAAACTGTACCCCATAAGTATTTTTACCAATTTCTCCGAGTCCACCAACACCATAAATAGCAGTTTCGTTATTTTTGATGTTTAATTTCTTCATAACTATTTAAACTCCGTAATTTTAAATCCGGGATCATTTTCTTCAAATTCAAGGTGCTTCCCTTCAAGCGGTTCAATGAATTCGATGTTGTGTTTCGTGTGTTTTTCCAGCATAGTTCTAACATCAGCGACCGTTTTTGCCTCTAAATAAAGGGTTTTAGTTGCTTCACGTTTAGGGTTAGAATTATTTTCGTCTTGATACAAAACTTTATAAATCAATATAATTACTCCTTTTTTGATGATTTAATGTTCTTTTTCGTACATTAGGTTGCAATAACGCAACAATTGACCACATTTTAGCATATTATGACAAATAAGTATAGAATCATGTGAATCGACAAACATGATTCATGTTAAAATAAAACTATAAATTGGATTAATTGGAGAAGAAAATTGAAAATATTTTTAGAGCTAGTTGTTGGTGTAGTAGTGGCTTTTCTAATCTATAATTGTCTCCACTATTTTTTTGTTACTTTACCAACGCGAAGGTATCAATTAAAAATGAAACATGAAGTTGATGCTGAAATTTATAAGGTAGTCAAATACTTTGAAGTTGAAGATCAACGAGAAATTATTCAAAGTTACGTCGGTTCTCAGGTTCTATCAGATTTTTGGGGAAGAGGCGTAATGGTTTTTGAGTACCGTTGTGTGGTTAAAGACGGGTATGAGGATGCCGATTTATTACGATCTTTGTTGAACCAAAAATTAGCTGAGTATGCCGTTCCTGATGGTTTCGTGGATGCCCATGAAAAGAAAACTTTGATTGTAACTGATTGTTGGCTAAACAAACGGGTATTGATATTTGATGTTGCTAATGTGGTTAATCCGGCTACGCATGAATATTTAAGTGACATTGATAAATTAAATGAAAAAGAAAGGGAAACGTAAGAACGTTTCCCTTTCGAAATAAAATCAAGTTCATTAGTCAAAAAATACTTCGTCTTCTGTTTTTGAAAATGGATCATTTTTATTGATGTGATCATAAAATAACATCCCATGAAGATGATCAATTTCATGTTGTGCAATAATGGCAGGGTAATGTTTCAATCTGATTTTGTGTTCCTTACCCTCTAAGTCCTGATATTTAACCGTAATTCGATCGGCTCTGGGAACAAATCCAGGAACATCTCGATCAACCGAGAGGCATCCTTCACCCTCGGTCAACGCACCACGTTGAACGGAATTGGAAATGATTACCGGATTAATCATAATGGCCTTAAATGGTGACTTTTGATCTTCACCTTCGGGTGGGGTTAAAACTGCTGCCATTGACTTCGATTGGCCGACTTGTGGGGCGGCCAAACCAACACCAGCTCGTAGATGATATTTTTTACATAGTTCTGGGTCTTGGCTCACTTCTAGGTATTTCATCATTTTTTCACCAAGCTCTCGATCTTCGTCACTAAGTGGAAACTTTACGGGCTTGGTTTGGTTTCTAAGGACCGGATTGCCTTCTCGTGTTATGTCTTTCATTAGGTACATAACGTTTTACCTCCTAATTCATGTCAATTACTACTAATTTATTCTATCATAAAACTTAAAACCAGTGAATTTCATGGCATAGAAGCATTTGTATTATTCATATGTGCAAAATAGAATTTGAAATGGTACTTTATTAACAAGAAAAAAATTAATAAATTCTTTAGAATAAGTGGAGGAATTAGAATGCAACCAAAGTTATTAATTAAGGGAAGCATAGACAGAATCTTAGCTCTTTTAAAAGCGCTAATCGTTTGCGACTTTCCGGTTACTATTCAAGTTGATGATAGTGAACAGATTCGATCAGCCGTATTATCCAGCAAAATGTGTCATAACCTATCAATTCAAATCGCAGATAAGCCTGAATTAAACAATTTTGATGCGTTATTGTATTTACCAGATATCGAATTTTACAATCCAAAATTAACCGATGCCAATCAAATTGCTGAGGATATGAGGCCAGAAATTGATAATTTACGTAACGTGATCAATGATTGTGTTTCAAATGGTTTTCGTGGGAAAATAGTAATTAATGCTCCACACGATGAAATTTTTGCATACTTTGCGGCGGGCTTTTCTGGTCTCGATAACCAAAATATTATCGGAGTGGGAACGCTGCCACAAGAAATGCTTTTGAAGAACGAATTATTAAGGAATTTTGATGTGAGTGCTGATGATATCAATGTCAATGTGCTGGGACTCAATACCAATAATCTAGTTGCATGGAGTCGGGTTTATATTGGTCCTGCTACCTTACTGTCTTATTTAGCTGATGATAGTAATAATTATAGTAGTGATATTATTGGTCAAGTTCAGCAGGTGATTGATGATCCAGATGTTGTGACTAATCAAATGATTCAGAGTAAAGCGTTAATTCGGTTACTAATATCAATGTATGAAGGCCAATCATTAATTTGTTCAGTTGTGAGTGTTGATAAAGAAAAAGACGAACTAAAATTAGATATGAGCCCAAAATTAATTAATCGTAATGGAGCCGCGCAAGCGATCCGATTACAACTATCAGAAGATGAGCAGAAGAAATTAAATCAAGATTTAGGTTGGGCCAATGAAATTATCACAGCTGTGATTAATGGAGGAAAAGATGCCTCAAAAAACTAATGAAAGTTATTCTTATCCAATTGTGGATGATTGGAGTCGAAAAGAGTTAATTGATGTGTGTCATTTCTTTGAAAATATTGAAATGGCTTATAATAAAAGTGGAGTTAGTCGAAAGAATCTAATGGACAGTTATCATCGATTCTGTGAGATTAATCCTGCTAAAGTGGAACAGAACAATTTACAGAGAGATTTTGAGAAGCAGTCGGGGTTGGATGTATATCACGTTATTAAATTAGCGAGAGACAATCCAGGTATGAAAACCATCAAACGAAAGGGATGATTCCATCACAACAGTAGATAATTTAAAAAGGATTGATCATGATGTCTGCCAGATTTTAACCACCGCACGTGCGTTTGTTATGGAAAGGCTTAATGGTCATTTGGATGTAAATGAAAAGACAGGTCGGAAAGATTTAGTCACTAACATTGACAAAGATAATGAGAAGTTTTTTGTAAAGCAATTAAGGGCTTTAGAACCTGGGAGTAAAGTTCTAGGTGAAGAAGGCTTAGGCGATAAGATTGATAGCTTGGATGGTCAGGTTTGGATTGTCGACCCCATTGACGGAACGATGAACTTTGTAAAACAGCGGGATCATTTTGCCATGATGATTGCTTACTATGTTGATGGAGTACCAACCCTGGGATTTATTTACGATGTAATAAATGACAAACTATATCATGGTGGTCCTGATATTGGGATTTACGTTAATTCTGAATCCATGAATCCGCCAGCAAACAATTCGCTGGAAGACGGTCTGATTGGTATGAGTGGACCCCTGATTATTCGGGATGTTCATCATATGCAAGAAATCGCGGAGGCAAGTTCTGGTTATCGAATTTATGGAAGTGCTGGGATTGAAATTGCGACTGCCATTAGTGGGAAAACGATTGGCTATATTTCTCATTTAAGACCCTGGGATATTGCTGCTGGACGTGTGTTAGCTGAGACACTTGGAATGACAGTGTCTACTATTGACGGGAAGCCCATCGATATGCTATCATCAAATACAGTTTTGTTAGCGACAAAAAAGGCGCAAAAAGATATTCTGAAAATTTCGACGAAGCGTTAATTAAAAGCTGTGATTAACTCACAGCTTTTTTATCGAAGTTGAGTTCTTTAACTTATCAAATTGCAAATTTTTGAATTGCTTTTTTGAGGAGGAAACATTTTTGAAAACAAGAGACGATATTAGAAACATTGCAATTATTGCCCATGTCGATCACGGTAAGACTACCTTGGTTAATGAGTTATTGAAGCAATCTGATACTTTGAATGATCATACTGAGATTCAAGACCGGGCGCTTGATTCTAACGCGATCGAACGTGAACGTGGAATCACTATTCTTTCAAAGAATACTGCCGTTAAGTACGGTGATAAGCAGATTAACATTTTAGATACTCCTGGACATGCTGACTTTGGTGGTGAAGTTGAGCGTATCATGCGAATGGTTGATGGGGTTCTTCTAGTGGTTGATGCTGCTGAAGGAACTATGCCACAGACTCGTTTTGTTTTAAAGAAAGCTTTGGAACAACATTTGACTCCCATTGTTGTAATTAACAAGGTTGATAAGCCAGGTGCTAGACCTGAAGCTGTTGTTGATGAAGTTCTTGACTTATTTATTGAATTAGGTGCCGATGAAGAGCAACTTGAATTTCCAGTTGTTTATGCATCAGCTATGAATGGAACTTCAAGTTATGATCCTGATGTTTCAAAGCAGGAACACACTATGAAACCTGTTTTTGACACCATTATTAAGAACATCCCATCACCAATCGATAACTCAGATGACCCATTACAATTCCAAGTTGCCATGCTTGATTACAATGATTTTGTTGGTCGAATTGGAATTGGCCGTGTTTTCCGAGGCAAGATTAAAGTCGGAGATAACGTTGTTTTGATGAAACTTGATGGTAGTACCCAAAAATTCCGTGTTACTAAGTTAATGGGTTTCATTGGCCTTCAAAAGGTTGAAATTAATGAAGCTAAAGCTGGGGATTTGATTGCGGTTTCCGGAATGGAAGACATTAATGTTGGTGAAACCGTTGTTAGTCCTGATAAGCAAGAGCCACTACCAGTCTTAAGAATTGATGAACCAACTCTTAGAATGACCTTTGGTACTAACACCTCACCATTTGTTGGGAAAGATGGTAAATACCTTACTGCACGTCAGTTAGGTGATCGTCTAAAGAAGGAACTTCATACTGATGTTTCTCTTCGAGTTGAAGATACGGACGATCCTGGTGCTTGGGTTGTTTCTGGACGTGGTGAACTTCATTTGTCGATCTTGATTGAGACTTTACGTCGAGAGGGTTATGAACTTCAAGTTTCTCGTCCTGAGGTTATCTATAAGGATGTTGATGGCGTTAAGTGTGAACCATTTGAATCCGTTCAAATCGATACCCCTGAAGAATACTCTGGTTCAATCATTGATACCTTGTCACAACGTAAGGGTGAAATGAAGAACATGGAGAACGTTGGAAACGGTCAAGTTCGAATGACATTCTTGGTTCCTTCACGTGGTTTAATTGGTTACAGTACTCAATTCTTATCATTAACCCGTGGATATGGAATTATGAACCATTCATTTAGTAAGTATCTTCCTGCGATTAAGAACTGGAACCCTGGTCGTCGTAACGGAACCTTGGTTTCAATTAATCCAGGTAAAGTTACTACTTATGCAATCATGGCTGTTCAGGATCGTGGTAAGATCTTCACTGATCCAGGTACTGAGGTTTATGAAGGTATGATTGTTGGTGAAAATGCTAGAGATAATGATATCTCGGTTAATATTACCCGTGGTCGTAACCAGACGAATGTTCGTGCTGCTGGATCTGAAGATATTGCTAAGGTCAAAGAACCTGTTCATATGACTCTTGAAGAATCACTTGAATTCTTAAATGACGATGAACTTTGTGAGGTTACTCCAAATCACATTAGATTGAGAAAGCGAATCCTAAATACTAATGAACGTGAGAAAGCTGCTAAGAAGCGTCGTCACAATTAATTAGAAATAACTAAGACTATTTAACGATGTTAAATAGTCTTTTTTTATTTGTTAATACTAGTATAATGAATGTTATTAGTTCGTGGATTTTACATAATGAGTTGGAGATTAATATGATTAAATACTTAAAACAGTTAGATTGGTATATTATGGTTCCCTATTTACTACTAAGTATGATTGGAATTGTAATGGTATTTTCATCAAGTGAGGGCTTAAGTGCTCATACAGATATGGCTTTTCGTTATTTAGTTCTGCAAATTGTATTTGTGGTAGTTGGTTTTTGTGTTCTCATATTTTTTTCTGTTCTAAGAAGTAAGGCATTTGAGGGGAACTTAAAGTTTTATATCATATTAATGGTTATAATGGTCTTTGCTTTAATATTTCTAATGTTTTTTGGTGCCACTACTAATGGTGCTGCTGGATGGATTATACTTGGTCCAGTCCACATTCAGCCAGCCGAGTTTTGTAAACCATTATTTATTTTGTATTACGCAAATGTCTTAGCATACGAAAAACCATTCTTTGAAAATGATGGGTTATCCAAAGAATTTATAACAGTAGCTAGACCTAGTCTTATTCCAATTTTTATGCTCGTATTAATTCTTTTCCAACCTGATACTGGTGGCTTTGCAATTAATTTATTTATCATTTTGATGATGATTTTAGCTGCCGGAAGTAACTTTAAATCTGCAAGGATCTGGATTGTTGGGATTGGAGCCTTATTTGTAGGATTTAGACTATGGATCAAACCCTTTGAGGGTATAATATCTCACATGCACAGTTATCAAATGCAAAGAATTATCAGTTTCTCTGATCCATTCAAGTACATTCAAACTTCTGGCCATCAGTTAGTAAATTCGTATTATGCCATTAGTAATGGTGGCTGGTTTGGAGTTGGAATTGGGAATGGAATCCAAAAGATGGGTTACTTGTCAGAACCCAATACTGATTTTATAATTGCAGTTATCGGTGAAGAGCTTGGAATTGTTGGCATTTTAGTTGTTTTAGGATTGCTTCTGTATTTAATTCTAAGGATTATTGCAGTGGGGAGTCGAACTAACGATACTTTTTATAGTACGATTTGTTACGGAACGGCCGCCTATATTTTTATTCAGACATTATTTAATACTGGTGGTGCGATTGGTATGATCCCATTAACTGGGGTTGCCCTGCCATTCATTAGTTACGGTGGTTCGAGTATTATTGCTTTAACCATTTGTCTTGGATTAGTTCTTCACATTAGTAGGATTGAGAAAAAGGAACGTAATAAAAAAGCTAAGTAAGGTGAGACTATGACTAAATTAACTGATCGAACGGAATTAATTGTTTCGACATATTCGATTCGCCAGGTTAAGAACTTAAAAAAATTTGGTGATATTCAATTTGTATCTAAAAAAATGCATTATGTTATTATTTTTGTTGATAATAAGGAACTGGATACGACGATTCAAGAAATTAATAAACTAAGATTTGTAAAAAAAGTAGATGTTTCTCCAACGGTTGACTTAGCAATTGATTTTGGCGAAGTTAACGCTGAGAACGATACTGAAGAATAAAGGATCAAAAATGAGAGTAATTTCAGGAAAATTTGGGGGACGGAAACTTAAACCCGTTCCGGGAAATAAAACGCGACCAACAACTGATAAAGTCCGAGAAGCGTTATTCAATATGATTGGTCCCTACTTTAATGGTGGTAATTTTCTGGACTTATACGCTGGCTCGGGAGCGGTTTCTTTAGAAGCCGTTTCAAGGGGAATGGACCATGCAATTCTTGTCGATAAACAGTACGCGGCTTATAAGACCATCAAAGAAAACATCGCCATGGTTTCTGATCCGAACGATTTTTCCGTATGGAAGATTAATGCGGAGTCAGCTTTGACTAAACTAAAAAAAGAAGGACAATCTTTTGATTATATTTTCTTAGATCCACCGTACAAAAAGCAACAAATGATGAAGCAGTTAGACGAGATCGCTAAAGATCATTTATTGAACAATAATGGGATGGTAATCTGTGAAACTGATAATCAGACTAACATGTCAGACGACGCTGCAAATTATCGACTGATTAAACAGAAGGATTATGGTTTGACGATTATCTCAATCTATCAAATCATGAATTAAGGTGAATAGTATGAAAAAGGCCATATATCCTGGTAGTTTTGATCCAATTACCAACGGACATTTGAATATCATTAATCGAGCTACGCAGATCTTTGATGAAATTGTGGTTGCAATTGGTGATAATGCTAGTAAAAATGGGTTATTTACACCGCAAGAGCGTAAAAGGATGATTGAAGCTTGTCTTTCTGATTATTCAAACGTAACGGTGAAAATCTATTCAAATTTAACGGTTGATTTTTTAAAGCAAGAACACGCTAATATTTTGATTCGTGGAATTCGTGATACAAAAGATTTTGAAAATGAGCAGGAAATTGCCAGTTTGAATCAAATGTTAGATCCCCAAATTGAAACGGTTTTGCTGTTTGCTAACCATGATTATGAATTGATTTCATCCTCAATGGTTAAAGAAATTAATCATTTTGGGGGAGATACATCTAAATTTGTTCCTAGGGTAGTTAGTAAGGCACTTAAGGAGAAACGAAATCAGTGAAAAAGATCTGGAAATGGATTAAACACAATCGATACTTTCTGATTTTTTTAGGGATCATTGTTTTTATACTATGGTTCCTTTTTTGGCCACTTAATGCGTTGATTGAAGCTCCTGGAGAAGCGGTCAACATTCAACCAATGGTTAAAATTCAGGGAGTTAAGCCCAACAAACAAAATAAGTTTATGATCACAGCTGTTTCAATGTCGCAGGCTCGACCGATTACTTACCTTTATTCGAAGGTGAATCCCCATGTATCACTTGAAAAGACTTCTGATGTGATGGGGAACCAGAGTAATGAAGAGTATGATAATGTCCAAAATATATACATGAAGAGTGCCATTAATAATGCTATCTACGTTGGTTATCATAAAGCCCACGCTAAGGTAAAGCAGAGTTATCATGGTGTATACGTATTAAACGTGTATCCTCATTCTGATTTTTCTAATAAACTAAAACCAGGTGATTTAGTTGAATCAGTAAATGGAAAGAAATTGTATCAGGGACCTCAGTACGTTAAGTACATTCAAGGACTTCCGAAGCATGCTGAGCTTAAAATTACCTTTAAGCGAAACGGTAAAACCAAACAGGTAAAAGGGTACAAAAAACAACTTGTAAGGGGATTTTATGGAATTGGAATTGGGATGGTTGACGATGTCAGTCTGAAAACTAGTCCTAAGGCTAATATTAATCCGGGTAAAATTGGTGGTCCATCAGGTGGACTTATGTTTGCTTTACAGGTTTATAGTGAATTGAAACATACTAATTATGATTACAAACGAATTGCGGGAACCGGCACAATTGCTTCGAATGGTCAGGTTGGAGAAATTGGTGGAGTTGATAAAAAAATTATTGCAGCTAATAAGAGTGGGGCTCAGATCTTCTTCTGTCCATACGTTAAGCCAACTAAGACGATTCTTAGAATGGAAGACGGGCATCAAACCAACTATCAGGTGGCCCAGGCAACTGCAAAAAAATATGCTCCAAAGATGAAAGTCGTTCCCGTCACATCTTTTGATGATGCTTTAAAATATTTAAATCAAAAACACAGCTAAAAAGCTGTGTTTTTTTCGTATCTAGATATGAAAGGAGAGAAAGATGGATAAGTTATATGAATGGATTGAAGAATATAAGTATCGTATCATTGGTGGTCTGGTAGTTATGGTGATTGTCTTACTTGGATGTTGTGTTTTTGCTTCCCAACACGGAGAGGGTAGTCAAGTGAACCAAGCTAATTTGTCTCGCCACACTAATTTGAGACACACGAAAAGTTCCTCTAAGGTAATGACCAAAGATGATAATCAAGCTTCAAATCAAGATCATCAGCAAGTTTATGTGGACGTGAAAGGAGCGGTTAATAAACCAGGTGTATATCAGGTGGGCAAAAGTATGCGGGTTTCAGATGCAGTGGAACTGGCAGGTGGATTCAATCGATCGGCCGATGCTAAACACATTAATTTAGCACAGAAATTATCCGACCAACAAGTGGTCTATGTTCCAATTCGTGGCGAAATTAATGGATTACCCAAAACTAATCAAGTAACTAATAATTCCGATGCTAATGCTGCGGGCGGAAAAGAATCTGATAGCGGAAAGATTAATATTAATCAAGCTGATAAATCAAAATTACAACAGTTGAATGGAATCGGAGAGAAAAAAGCAGATAAAATCATTGCTTATCGGAAACAAAGTGGTCCGTTTAAGAATCCTGATGATTTAAAGAATGTTCCTGGTTTTGGAGATAAAACCGTTGCTAATTTGAAAAGTTCAATTACAGTGTAGGGTCAACTAAAGTAGGTATTATTGTTATACTAAGTTTAAATACTCTACTGAAGGTGATTAAATTATGGAAAAGAAAAGAATTCCATGGGATCAATATTTTATGCTCCAGGCCATGTTAGTGGCCTCAAGAAGTACATGTAATCGTCGGTCCGTTGGGGCAGTCCTCGTTCGAAACAAACGAGTCATTGCTTGTGGTTATAATGGATCGGTATCAGGAGATGTTCACTGTATTGACGAGGGTTGTTATTTGGTTGATGGACATTGTCAGCGAACCATTCATGCAGAAATGAACGCAATCCTACAATGTGCTAAGTTTGGTGAGTCAACTGATAACGCGGAACTTTATGTAACAGACGTGCCCTGCCTTCAATGCACTAAAATGCTACTTCAGGCAGGAATTGTTAAAATTAAGTATTTAAGGAATTACCATAATAGTGACTATGCTAAGAAGTTGCTAGACATGAAACACGTTGCTTTAGAAAAAGTTGATGTCAATAAAGACGACATTAATAATTTACCCTTTGAATCATTCTTATCCGTTGATAAATAATTAAAAAGAATTTTTTAATATTTCCGTCCATTTTATGGATGATTAGTTCGTTTGCGTTTTTTGAAAATCATGTTATTGGAATTATTTTGTTGATTTTATGGTTAATTCGGATCTTTTGTTTAAAAATACCTCATCTTCTAATTGAAAGTGTTGTGTCTTTGTTAGTGCCAATTTTATTTTTTGTGATTTGGCAAAGTGGAATTAATCAAAAAGTAAAAATTATACCAAAGACTGAAACCCCGTTAACGTTAGTAGCAAAGATTCGTCCTGATGATTTGCAGGTTAATGGAGATTCCTATAGTGGAATCGTAGAAATTCCTCGCTTAAAACAAAGGGTATTGGTTTATGGATTTTTTAAGAATAAATCGGAACGTGATACTCTCTTGCATTTAGATCGTACTAGTTTTTTTACAATTGATGGTCAACTTAAATTAATTGATTCGGCTCCTAATTTTTCTCAGTTTGATGCTAAATATTTTAATCAATCGCGTGGGATCGTTGCTGAATTTAAATGCAACCAATTTAAATATCAAACGATTTGTAAAAATCTAAGTCTGAGTAATCTAGTGCATAACCTGAGATTTCAAATGATGAAAACAAGCCAACAACTACCACGACATTTACGGATGTACGTTTTAGGGATAATTTATGGAAATCGAACCAATGATTTCAGAGAAGAACTGGCAGGAGTTCGGCAGTTAGGACTCATTCATTTGTTTACGATTTCCGGAATGCATGTTTTCTATCTTGTGGGTCTTTTTACGTGGATCTTTTCAACTCTTCGTTTTAAAAAGGAAACTATCGATTCATGGTTAATCATACTGTTGCCTGCTTATTTTGTAATTGCTGGGGCGGGTGCAAGCCTTCTACGAGCTGTCTTAATGGCTGAAGAGCGTCTGGGATTAAAGAAATTAAATCTGAGTTTTTCGGCCTTAGATGGATGGTCATGTGCAGTGATGATTAATCTATTGATTAATCCGTTATTTATTTTTCAGTTTGGATGTCAACTTTCATATTTATTATCTTTAGGTCTTATTCTGACGAAGAATTGTGGGTTTTTGAAGCGAACCATTTTACTTAACCTAATTAGTATGCCAATTATTTTATATCATGTGTACGAATGGCACATCTTATCATTATTAGCGAACATGTTATTTGTTCCTTTTTTTACTGTTTTCATATTTCCCTTGGTGTTAATTGGATACAGCTTGTCCTTTTTCAAATTAAATTTATTTGTTTCGTGGATTGATAAAGGATTGGGATTATTTGATCAATTTTTAAATTTGCTTGCGGGTCTGCCAGGTAATTTGGTAATTGGAAAGTTGAACGTATGGATTGTTTTAGTGATGGTAGTTACGGTATTATTTCTCATTGAGGAAGTTACTGTTAAACGGATTTTATTCTTATTAATGTGTTTTAGTCTTGGCTTTATCATGATTCATTTTCCACTTAGTGGTGAAGTAGATGCTTTTGATGTGGGACAAGGAGACAGTTTCCTTGTGAGAGAGCCATTTAACCGATCGATTACGTTAATTGATACTGGCGGGAAACCCAATTTTTTTGGCAAATCAAAGCGGAAGCCAATTTATCAAGCAAATAATACATCAATGAGTTACTTGAGAAGCATTGGAGTTTCTCGAATTGATAATGTATGTTTGAGTCATCAAGATGCTGATCATGTTGGGGATTTACCGGCTTTTTTAAGCAAAATGAACGTTAGTCGAGTATATGTTCCATGGGGAATGACAAATAATCAGAGTTTTTTAAGGCGAATTAAACCGTATCGGGGTCAATTTCAGTTAATTAACGCTAAAGCTGGTGATCACATTAAGAATTCACCATTTCAAGTAGTTCATCCCATGAAAAAAGGGCTAGGAGAAAATCAAGATTCACAGGTTTTATTGGGTAAAATCGGGGGATTAAATTGGATTTTTATGGGTGATTTGAATCGAGAAGAAGAGTTGAAAATTATCCAAAAATACCCGCATCTTCGTGTTGATGTAATTAAATTAGGACACCATGGAAGTAAGACTTCATCTGATCCAAAATTTATTCGGGCAATTGATCCTAAAATTGCTCTTATTTCAGCTGGAAGACACAACCGTTATCATCACCCTAATCAGGAGACAATCGATACGATGCATAGGCAACGTATCACAATTATTAGTACTCAAAAAAATGGTATGATTAGGTACAAATTTAGAAATAATAAAATTGGAAAGTTCGAAACTAAGTGGAAGGTGGCACATCAGTGAGTGTCGTAGAACAAGTTAGTCAAATTAATAAAGAGCCTCAAGCGGTGTATTTAATTTTGGGAAATGATAATTATTGGATTGATACAATTCAAAAGAAGCTTAAAGCCCTAATTCCTGAAGAAGAAAGAACCATGAACTTTGCTACGTATGATATGGAAGAAACGCCTTTATCAACAGCGTTGGATGATGCAATGTCAATTCCCTTTTTTGGTGAAAAAAGACTGGTATTTGTTAAAAATCCATATTTTTTGACGGGGGAAAGAAATAAAAGTAAGGTTGTTCATCATCCCGAGGAGTTAGTAAATTATTTAAAAAATCCGCCACAAGAAACAGTACTAGTTTTTTTCGCTCCTTATCCTAAGTTAGATGCACGAAAAAAAATTAGTAAAGAATTAAAGAAGCAGGCAGAAGTAATTGATTTAAATCAATTTTCAGAGCGTGAAACAAAACAATTGATCCAAAAAAAGATTGAAGAAAAGAAGTATGTAATTGATCAAGATGCACTTAATGAACTTCTTACCCGAACATCAGATGATTTAGCCAGTGTGATGAATGAATTGAATAAACTTTTTTTGTATAAAATTAATGATAAAAAAATAACGCTTGAGGACGTTGACTCCCTAGTATCGAAATCAATGGATCAAAACGTTTTTGATTTAGTTAATTATTTGATGAGTGGAAATACCACGAAGGCAATTGAATTTTATCATGATCTGATTGCACAAAAGCATGAACCCATTCAAATTAATGCCATTTTGGTTAGTCAATTTCGTCTTTTACTACAGGTTAAGATTTTAGAGCAGTTGGGGTACAGCCAAGGAAATTTAGCAAGTGCACTTAGAGTTCATCCTTATCGAGTGAAATTAGCAATGAGAAGTGATCGTAAGTATTCAAGAAAGTATCTGCGAAATGCTTATGTTGACCTAGTAAAAATTGAGGAACAGCTTAAAAGTACTAGTAGTAATCCAGAATTATTATTTGAGATGTTTGCGGTTAAACTAAATCAGAGTATAAAAAAAGAACCCAATTAATGGGTTCTTTTTTATTAATTATCATTTTTAGCAAGTCGATTTGCTAAATGAGATTTCTTACGGTTAGCGTTATTAGCTTTAATAAGGCCCTTTGATTTTGCATGATCGATTGCTGCAACAGCATCGCGGTATGCACTGTCTAAATCATCAGCACCAGAAGCTTCGGCTTTTTCGAATTTCTTGATTGCGCTTCTCATTTCGTTCTTTTGAGATGCGTTTTTCTTTCTAGCTTCTTCGTTAGTTCTCATACGTTCGATAGCAGATTTAATTACTGGCATTAAGTTCACCTCCACTTTGTGAAATAAATTCAATTTATTCACATCTTTTAACATTCTTAATTATACAAAATCCATTGATTAATTGCAATAGCACTAAAAACTGGACTCATTTATTAATGCTGACTTGAATAACACCTGATTTTAGGTTATATTAGTTTAGTAACTTAATCTTAGTTTTACGAGTCACTGACGTATTACTCAGATTAAGGGATTATATATAGAAAGGTGGATATAATAATGGCTTTAAGTAAAGAACGAAAAAATGACATTATTAAGAAGTTTGCTCAACATGAAGGCGACACTGGTTCAACTCAAGTACAAATTGCTGTATTAACTGCTGACATCAATGAAATCAATGGTCATATGAAGACTCATAAGAAGGATTTCCACTCACAACGTGGACTTATGAAGAAAATTGGTCACAGAAGAAACCTTCTGGCATACTTACGTAACAATGATGTACAAGGTTATCGTAAATTGATCAAAGAATTAGGATTACGTCGTTAATCTTAGTTTTGGTAGAGCGGATTTTTACCGCTCTTTTTTTATACATAAATAATTTAGTGCTTAAGATAAATATGTTACACTGTTAACAGATATAATGAGCGGTTTGAGGCAAAAGCTTCGTATAATAATAGTATGAATTAAAAGTAAAATTTTGAGGTGAACGAGTAATTATGAAAAATAACATCAAAATCATTCCATTAGGTGGAGTGAGGGAAAATGGAAAAGATTTATATGCCATTGAAATTAACGATAATAGTATTTTTATTTTAGATTGTGGGTTAAAATATCCTCAAAATGAAATGTTAGGGATTGACTTTGTGATTCCAGATTTTTCGTATCTGAGGGATAATGCTGACAAGATTGTCGGAGTTTTTCTTACCCATGGACATGCAGATGCCATTGGGGCATTACCTTATTTTCTAAGTGAATTTAATGTTCCTGTATTTGGGACCGAATTGACCATTGGATTAGCAAAGTTGGCAGTTGCAGACAATAAGAAAACCAAGAAGTTTAATGATTTTCACGTTATTAATAGTAAGAGTGAGATTGTTTTTGAAGATGGAACCGTTAGTTTCTTTGATACCACTCATTCAATTCCCGACTCAGTTGGAATTGTGATTAGTACGGAACTTGGTAACATTGTTTATACTGGTGATTTTAAGTTTGATCAGACCGCTGCAGACGGATACAAAACTGATTATGCTGCTTTAGCTGATATTGGTAAGGAACACGTTTTGGCACTGCTAAGTGATTCAAGAAATGCTGACAATCCCGAAGAGAGTACCGATGAAAAAGAAATTAGAGATTATCTATATGAAACCTTCCATTATCAAAAGGGTCGTGTAATTGTTGCATGTCTTGCCAATAATATCTTGCGAATTCAGGAAGTCTTAAATGCGGCTGCTAAAGCAGGTCGAAGAGTATACCTGACAAGCAAGGGTCTAGAAGAAGTCATTGACACCGCCCTTAAGCTTGGCAAGTTAACTTTACCTTCTGACGATTTATTTATTAAGTCCGCTAAAGAAATGGAAAAGATGGATCCGCACAACATTATTATTTTACAGACTGGTAAAAATGGGGAACCAATGGAATCGCTTCAGAGAATGGCTGACAACCGTGATCGCTACGTTGACATTCAGCCAGGTGACCTGGTTCTGATTGCTACGAGTCCTTCGCGTGCCATGGATACGCCATGGGCGAAAACCCGTGATATGATCTATAAAGCCGGTGGAGAGGTTATGAGCATTGCCGATGAAAAGAATATTTCTGGTGATGCTAGTAAGCATGATTTGCAATTGTTGCTGAACCTAATCCATCCTGATTACTTGATTCCGATTCAGGGTGAGTACCGTTTGATGGAAGCACAAAAGGAACTAGCTGAAGAAGTGGGAATGAAACCATCTCATATTATTCTACCTGCTAAGGGGGATGTAATTGAGTTTGATGGTGAAAACATGTTCCTATCGGAGGCGGTTCCTGCTTCAGATACTATGATTGATGGAATTGGTGTTGGAGATATTGGTAATATTGTTCTACGAGACCGAAAGGTATTATCTGAAGACGGTGTTTTTGTAGCAGTTGTTACCATCGACCGCAAGAAAAAGAAGATTATTTCAGAACCTAAAATCATGGCACGTGGCTTTGTTTACGTGAATTCAGATAAGTCTTTATTAGGTGAAGCGGCTGAGATTGTTACTAAAGCTGTTCAGAATAATTTGGATAATAAAGAGTTTGATTGGGGTCATTTAAAGCAAGATGTTCGAGAGGACCTTGGACAATTCTTATATAAGAAAACCGGAAGAAGACCGGTGATCCTTCCAGTTATCATGGAAGTTAATCAGCATCATAGAAGAAAAAAATCTAACAATAAAAATGATCAAGAAGATAACTAAAAGAGTTGAGCTTAGGCTCAATTTTTTTGTTTTCTAAAGTGGAGATATAATTTTGAATGATAATCAAAAAATAAGGTTTAGACGGGCTCAGAATAATTTTAAGAAGCATGCATATCAAAAGAGTTGCCAAGAGTTACTGGCTTTGTACGACGAAGTTGATGACGATCAGGTAGTTGATTTGTTAGGGCACTCCCTCTTTAATGAGAAAAAATACGTTGAATCATATCGTTTAGTTGAGGACAATTTTAACTACTTAGTTGAAAATGATATTGAGCTTGTGGTTAATATTTATTTAAAAAATCGCAAGTTTATTCCTTTACGAATCATTGTTGATACGATTAATGTCCCTAATAAGAAGGATGTAGAGCAAGAGATTGAATCCCTAGAGAAAATTAACAATGCACAACAGGTTGAATCAAATCGAGCGAACTTGAAGCACTTTATGCATATGGGCGGTGAATCAGGAATTACTCAACGTGATATTATGGAGAAAGCTGAGGAACTCCCATATAACCAGTATTTAAAGGGGGCTCAATTTAATTTAGTTGATCCTGATGTTAATCCAATATGGAGAAATCAATTACTCAATAATTTAGCTAAGTTGAAGTTCAATCAGCCCGTTAAATTTGTTTGGATGGACGGAAAGACTTATACTGTTACTCCAGAACAATTGGTAGATGAGTTAGATTCACCAGCTTATCAAGAAATGCAGAAAATTATTAATAATCGTTATGGACAAGAGGATCCCATTCGTTTTCAGCAGATTTCTCAGGCCGCTGAATATGATGCTCAAGTCTTGTATCCCTTCATTGATAAAACAATTCAAGATCCAGAAGTCTGGGTAACCGCTATTCACCGTCATATCATTAATCCCAACATGGTAGTTGATAATAATAAATTAGGACCAGTCGATCGTTGGCTAGAAAAAATCGATAAGATAATGAACTTATTATTAAAGTAATTTAAGAAATTGATGATATTTGGTTTACAAATAATTTGTCAGTGGATATAATATGAAAGTGAATTCCAAAAAAGGTGAGCATTTGGCCTTTTACGGAAAATGTAGTATAATTACTGACAAAGAGACATTGGTGTTTTTACTGATGTTTGTCTTACGAAAATGACAGGAGGGTTTCATAAATGGCAAAAGAACATTATGAAAGAACAAAGCCCCACGTTAATATTGGTACTATCGGCCATATTGACCATGGGAAGACTACTTTAACTGCAGCAATTACTAAAGTATTATCAGAAAAGGGTTTGGCTAAGGCTGAAGACTTCGCTGATATCGATGCTGCACCAGAAGAAAAAGAACGTGGTATTACTATTAATACTGCGCACGTTGAATACGAAACTGAAAAGCGTCATTATGCACATATTGACGCCCCAGGACATGCTGACTACGTTAAGAACATGATCACTGGTGCTGCCCAAATGGATGGTGCTATTCTTGTTGTTGCCGCAACCGACGGTCCTATGCCACAAACTCGTGAACACATTTTGCTTGCTCGACAGGTTGGTGTTGATCACATTGTTGTCTTCTTAAACAAGACTGACATGGTTGATGACGACGAATTGATCGACTTAGTTGAAATGGAAATTCGTGAGTTACTTTCAGAATATGGTTACAATGGTGACGATGTTCCTGTTATCCGTGGTTCAGCTTTGAAAGCACTTCAAGGTGATAAAGAACAAGAAGAAAACATCATGAAGTTAATGGATGTTGTTGATGAATATATCCCAACTCCAGAACGTGATGACAACAAACCTTTCTTGATGCCTGTTGAAGATGTATTTACTATCACTGGTCGTGGAACTGTTGCTTCTGGTCGTATTGATCGTGGTAGCATTAAAATCGGTGACGAAGTTGAAATCGTTGGTTTAGTTCCTGACGTTTTGAAGACTACTGTTACTGGTCTTGAAATGTTCAGAAAGACTCTTGACAAAGGTGAAGCTGGAGATAACATCGGTGCTTTGCTTCGTGGTATTAACCGTGACCAAGTTGTTCGTGGACAAGTTCTTGCAGCACCTGGTTCAATTCATACCCACAAGAAGTTTACTGGTCAAGTTTACATCTTAACCAAAGAAGAAGGTGGACGTCATACTCCATTCTTCTCAAACTATCGTCCTCAATTCTACTTCCATACCACCGATGTTACTGGTGTTATTGAATTAGACAAGGGAACTGAAATGGTAATGCCTGGTGACAACGTTACATTCCACGTTGACTTAACTAAGCCAGTTGCCATTGAAAAAGGTACTAAGTTCACTATTCGTGAAGGTGGACATACCGTTGGTGCCGGTGTTGTAACCGAAATCGATGATTAATTAGTATTTTATTTAGAGATTGAAGACATTGTCTTCAATCTCTTTTTTATTGATACCACTGTTTTAGCGTCGATGTTTACTTTTGATGGCGCTTAAGTTAGAATACTATTTGAATACTATTACTTGAAAAAGTGTGTAAATATTTTTCATGTTGGAGGAAATGTTATGGCAGATTGGAAGAAAAAAGGCACCAATGATGGTGAACTAACCTTTGAAATTGGTCTTGATAAGATTAAAGAAGGATTAGATCGAGCTTTCAAGAAGAATAAGAAAAACATTAAAGTTCCTGGATTTCGTAAGGGTAAGGTTTCACGACAAGTATTTAATCAAATGTACGGTGAAGAAGCCTTATATCAAGATGCTTTAAACTTATTGCTACCAGATGCTTATAGTGAAGCAATTAAAGACGCTGGAATTGAACCAGTTGGTCAACCAGATGTTAGTGTTGAATCAATTGAAAAAGGCAAGCCATGGGTTCTAAAAGCTACTGTAAGTGTTAAGCCTGACGTTAAGCTTGGCCAATACAAAGGGTTAAGTGTTCCGAAGGAAAGCACTCGTGTTTACAAAAAAGACGTCGATGCTAAGTTAGATAAAATGCGTCAATCACAGGCTGAACTTGTTTTGGTTGATCGTCCTGCTAAAAAGGGTGACACTGTTACAATTGACTTTGAGGGATTTGTTGACGACAAGCCATTTGAAGGCGGAAAAGCTAACAACTATTCTCTTGAACTTGGTTCAGGTTCATTTATTCCTGGCTTTGAAGACCAATTGATTGGTAAAAAAGCTGGCGATGATGTTGATGTAAAGGTTACTTTCCCTAAGGACTATCAAGAAAAGTCATTAGCTGGGAAAGAAGCTACTTTTAAAGTTAAGCTTCATGAAGTTAAGGAAAAACAATTACCTAAACTTGATGATGATTTTGCTAAGGATGTTGACGAAGACGTTGACACACTCTCTGAGTTAGAAGACAAAATCAAGAAAGAGCTTAAAGAACAAAAGGAATCAGCTGCTCATGATGCTAAAGAAAATGCTGCAATTGGCGAAGCTGTAGATAATGCTACTGTTAAAGATATTCCTGAAGTAATGATCAATGATGACGTTCAACGTCAAATGGATCAATACCTCGCTGGAATGCAACAACAAGGCATCAACGCTGAGACGTATTATAAGTTAACTGGTACTAAACCAGAAGACTTAAAGAAGCAGTTTGCTGATGGTGCTGATCGTCGTGTTAAGACGAACTTGGTCTTAGAAGCAATTGTTAAAGCGGAAAAGATTAATCCAAGTGAAGCAGACATTCAAAAAGAAGTTAGTGATCTTGCAAAACAATACGGAATGGAAGAAACTGCCGTTCGTAATGCATTATCTGATGACATGTTAAAGCATGATATTGGAATTCAAAAGGCTGTTGATATTGTTGTTGACAGTGCTAAAGAAGAACCAAAATCAGCTGCTAAGAAGTCTTCTGAAAAGAAGGATTCCAGTAAAGAAAACAAGAAATAATTTATACAAGATGGGATCCGCTTGTTAGGGCGGGTCTTTTTTTGTAGAGCAAATTATTTTAAAAGATTCTATTAGTATGGTATAGTTTCAAATTGCAGGCAACGAAACGAATTTAACAAAAAGGAGAGATATCATGTATGATGATTCAGATCAAAATGAGACCATTACTTGCTCCTTTTGCGGAAAGTCACAGGATCAAGTAAAGAAGATCGTGGCTGGACCAGGCGTATATATTTGTAATGAATGTATTGATTTGTGTGAACAAATCATGAGCGAGGAATTAAACAAGACTACCACTGAGGACATTAATGTTCTTACTCCAAGTGAAATTGTTAAAAAGCTTGATGAGTATGTGATTGGTCAAGATGAAGCTAAGAAAACCTTAGCGGTCGCTGTGTTTAACCATTATATGAGAATTAAAGCTTTAAATGATTCTGAAAATAGTGATGAAAATGATAATGAAGAAAGGGATCAAACTCATCATTCTTATGATGATGCTCAGATTCAAAAGAGTAATATTGCCATGATCGGACCAACTGGATCCGGTAAAACTTATTTGGCACAAACGCTTGCAAAGATTTTAAATGTACCGTTTGCAATTGCTGATGCTACTACTCTTACTGAAGCAGGATATGTTGGTGAGGATGTTGAAAATATTCTTTTAAAACTTCTTCAAAATGCGGATTATGATGTTGATAGAGCCGAAAAGGGTATTATCTATATTGATGAAATTGATAAGATCGCTAAGAAAGCTGAAAATGTCTCAATTACGCGTGATGTATCCGGTGAAGGAGTTCAGCAGGCACTTCTGAAGATCTTAGAAGGAACTACTGCAAACGTCCCACCAAAGGGTGGCAGAAAGAATCCTAGTCAGGAATTTATTAAGATTAACACCAAAAACATTCTCTTTATTGTTGGTGGTGCTTTTGATGGTATTCAGGATATTGTTAGACGACGTTTGGGTGATAAGACCATTGGTTTTGGCGTTGATAACCATGAAACCCAAGATGTTGCTGATGAGGATATTATGCAGAAAGTAATCCCTGAAGATTTAATGAATTTTGGTTTAATTCCAGAGTTTATCGGTCGTTTACCAATTTTAACTGCATTAAACAAATTAAGTGAGGATGATCTGGTTAAAATTCTTACTCAACCTAAGAATGCGTTAGTTAAGCAGTATCAAAAGCTACTTTCACTTGAGGGAGTTAACTTGACGTTTGAAGATGATGCACTCAAGGCAATGGCAAAAAAGGCAATTGCTAGAAATACTGGTGCTCGTGGACTACGTTCGATGATTGAAAGTGTTATGCGTGATATTATGTATTCACTTCCAAGTCGTGATGACGTGAAAGAAGTAATTGTTACGCCTGAATCAGTTAACGGTGGCAAAGAACCAAAAATGGTATTAAACCGTAACTAAGTAATCGAACGGAGATAATGATGGATGTAAATGATGTTGAACTAGTAATGAGTGCTGTTGATCCTAAACAGTATCCCACTACTGGTTATCCTGAAATTGGTTTTTTAGGACGTTCTAATGTTGGTAAATCTTCTCTAACAAATGTCTTAATTAATCGAAAGGACTATGCGCACACCTCTGGACAACCAGGTAAGACCCAAACCCTTAATTTTTATCGGGTTAATGATGCACTATACTTTGTGGATGTTCCTGGTTACGGATATGCTAAAGTATCAAAATCAGAGCGGGAAAAATGGGCTCAGATGATTGAAACCTATTTAACTCAGCGTGAACAACTCCGGGGTGTGGTTAATTTAATCGATGGAAGACACGCACCGAGTGATTATGATATTCAAATGCGTGATTGGTTAGATTACTATGGGATCCCGGTACTTTATGTGGCTACTAAGGTAGATAAAATTCCTAAAAGTAAACGAAAAAAGCAAGAACAGATCCTGCGTAAAGGATTAGAATTAGAAGATGATGAACCATTGGTCATGTTTTCTGCGAAGACAAAAGTGGGAGCTGATCAAGTATGGGATTGGATTGAACAACAAATTAAGTCATAAAAAAATCAGCTGTGTGAACAGCTGATTTTCTGTTTATTTGGTTTTATCTTGATCCAAAATTTTATTCTTTTTTGATTCGCGTTGGTCTTCTTTATTCTTATGATTTAAAAATTTAGCACGGTTAGGATCTTTCGGATTTTCTTTAGCGAATTTACTGAACATGGCATCAAGATCTTCATTTCTTCTAATTTTTAGTCCCATATTGATCGCTCCTTTAACTTCATCATAGCAAAAAAATCACTTAATGTCAGTTTGTTATACAAACTGTAACTAATTCATTATAATTGTAACAGTGACACTTATGGGAAAGGAGGGAGTTTTATGGCATCCGATTTAATTGAACGAAAATTAACGTTGCTTCCTGATCAACCTGGTTGTTATATTATGAAAGATAAAGATGGCAAGATTATCTACATTGGGAAAGCTAAAAATTTAAAAAATCGAGTTCGATCTTATTTTAAAAGTACTCAGTATGGTCGACGAGCAAAGTTGGTGCGAAATATTGCTGACTTTGAAACCATCATTACTTCAAATGATAAGGAAGCCTTTTTACTTGAGATTACTTTAATTCAGAAACATCGTCCCTACTATAATGTACGCTTGAAGCAGGGGCATAGTGGTTATCCATACATTAAAATTACCAACGAACGTGATCCCAGGATGCTGATTACCAATACCGTTAAAAAAGATGGCGGGTACTACTTTGGACCATATCCTAACGTTTATGCGGCGGATGAAACGTTGAATTTCTTACAGAAAATGTATCCATTAAGGCGTTGTAATGGTTATCAAAAGCGGGCTTGCTTGTATTACCACATGGGCCAGTGTTTGGGAGCTTGCTTTAAAGAGGTTCCTAAATCGGAGTATGATGCTCAAATTAAAAAGATTAAATCCTTCTTAAATGGTAGCGTTGGACCTGCCAGACAATTATTAACTAAACGAATGAATACGGCATCAAATAACATGGAATATGAACGGGCAGCCGAACTGCGTGATCAATTACATTACATTGATGCTACCGTTGAGAAACAAAAGATTATTTCCCATGATAATACTCCCCGCGATGTATTTAATTTTTATGCTGACAAGGGCTGGCTTTCAGTTCAAGTTTTCTTCATTCGTCAGGCTCGTCTAATGAAGCGTGAGAAAAAATTATTTCCAATTATTAGTACCTCTAATGAAGAAATGACTAGTTACATTGTCCAATTTTATAATGATTCTGATCGAATTCCACCAAAAGAAATTTTGGTACCAGCATCAATTGATCATGAGGTTCTTTCAAAAATGATCGGAGTGCCGGTTAGAACTCCACAACGAGGGCAGAAAAGGGCTTTACTAGATATGGCTGAGCATAACGCTCGATTAGTCTTAAATGAGAAGTTTAAGTTAATGGAGATGGATCGCAGGAAGACCACTGGTGCGATGGATGAACTCGGTAATGCTTTAGGAATCGGTCATATTGGTCGAATTGAGGCTTTTGATCATTCCCACATTTCTGGTGCCGATTTGGTTTCTGCTATGGTAGTATTTGAAGATGGTAAGCCAAATAAAAAGAAGTATCGAAAGTACAAGTTACGGACCGTTGATCATGCTGATGAAGCAGCTAGCACGCGTGAAGTTATTAGAAGACGTTATACACGTTTATTAAAAGAACACGCTGAGATGCCTGATTTAATCCTAATGGACGGTGGCGAGATTCAGATGAATGCCGTGAAGGATGTTCTGGAAAACGAACTCGACCTTCACATTCCGGTAGCTGGAATGGTCAAAAATGATAAGCACAAAACGGCTGATTTATTATTTGGTAGTAATGATCATCACATTAATTTAAATCCAAAAAGCCAAGCCTTTTATCTTGTTCAGCGGGTGCAAGATGAGGTTCACCGTTTTGCCATTAATTATCATCATCAGCTCCATAACAAGAATTCGATGACTTCAAGGTTAGATAGTATTAAAGGGGTTGGACCGAAGACAAGGAATAAATTATTGAGAAAATTTGGTTCAACTAAAAATATCGCAGATGCTAGTGTAGATGACATTCAAGCGCTTGGAATCTCAAAGAAGGTTGCTCAGACCGTTAAGTTTACTTTCGAAAATGATGTGCCAGTAGCTAAAATGATGAAAAACTAGCTAGAAAATGGAGAAATTATGTTTGTAGATCAAGTAAAGTTTAAAGTCAAAGCTGGTAAAGGTGGCGACGGAATGGTTGGCTTTCGTCGTGAAAAATATGTTCCCAATGGTGGACCATCTGGAGGAGATGGCGGACACGGTGGAAACGTTGTTTTTAAAGTTGACACTGGGATGTCCACTTTGATGGATTTTAAGTATAAAAAACAGTTTAAAGCTGAAAATGGTGGCAATGGTGCAAATAAGAAAATGACGGGTGCCAGTGCTCCGGATTTAGTCGTAAGTGTACCAGATGGAACCACGATTTATAATTCGGAAACTGGTGAACCGATTGCGGATTTGACTAAGTCCAATGATGAAGTTGTCATTGCCAAAGGTGGCCGTGGTGGAAGAGGAAACGTTCACTTTGCTACGCCGAAGAATTCAGCTCCTGAAATTGCTGAAAACGGTGAGCCAGGCCAAGAAATGGAAATTGAACTTCAGTTAAGATTGTTAGCCGACGTTGGATTAGTGGGCTTCCCATCAGCAGGGAAATCAACCTTATTGAGTGCAATTACTTCTTCGAAACCTAAAGTAGCTCAATACCATTTCACGACCATTGTTCCTAATCTTGGAATTGTAAGAAATCATGATGGAAATGATTTTGTGATTGCCGACTTACCCGGTCTAATCGAGGGAGCTTCTAAGGGAGTTGGATTAGGCTTTGAATTTTTACGACACATTCAAAGAACACGAGTCATCCTACATGTGGTTGACATGAGTGGAATTGAGGGTCGTGATCCGTACGATGATTATCAAAAGATTAATCATGAGTTAGCTAACTTCGATGAAAGTTTATTGAAGCGGCCCCAAATTATTGTGGCCTCAAAAATGGATATGCCAGACGCGAAGGCAAACTTAGAGTTATTTAAACAGGAGTTAGCCGATCACAATGACCACGTTGCAAGTGAAATTGTTCCGATTTCATCAGTAACTCACACGGGGCTAAAAGAGTTAATTAGAGAAACCAGTCAAGCCCTTGATAAATCTCCTAAATTTCCAATTATGGGAGCTGAAGAAGCTAAGGAAAACAAAGAAGTGGTTTATCATGCGGATGAGGATGAGAAGCCATTTACCTTAACTAAAGATGAAGATGGGACCTGGGTTCTATCTGGAGATAAGATTGAACGAGTGATTCAAATGGCCAATACGGAACATGAACAGGGAGTCTTAAGATTGGCTCGTAAGCTCCGTGGAATGGGAGTAGATCAGGCCCTTAGAGACGCTGGTGCTAAGAATGGTGACCTTGTTTCAATTTTAGATTTCACTTTTTCGTATGTTGAATAATTCTAATAAAAAGGATGGTCCAGTTAAGGACCATCCTTTTTTATCCAAATATCAATTGATCATTTTTTAAACGATAGCCAAATAGTTTTGGAATTTCATTGGTTTTACAGAATAAGGATAAATGATCATCTAATTGACTGGTTCTTGTGTTAAATTGACTTAATGTTAAGGGATGCTTATATTTATTTGGTACTAGTAGTATTTTTTGGTCAGAAAATTCAATATCAAAAATTGGAAAAATATCTTTGTTAATCTCAACGTAGATCTTATATGAGTTACTTAAATCTTCTGATGAAACGTAGAATTCGTTTAATCTCAAAATAGTCACCTAGATTTCAGCTTATTATTGCCAATGTGATATGCTACAATTATATGGTAGTTCTTCACGAGTGTAAAAATTTGAGTGTCAAAAAGGAACGATAGAATATGCAATTAGAGTTTTTTGGAACTGGTGCTGGAGTTCCTGGTAAGTTTCGCAACGTATCCAGTGTCGCTTTAAGGTTATTAGATGAGATTAATTCCGTATGGTTGTTTGATGCTGGTGAAGGAACCCAGCAACAAATTTTGCGATCAACCTTAAAGCCACGTAAAATCAATAAAATCTTTATTACCCATCTTCATGGTGACCATATTTATGGTCTACCAGGATTGTTATCAAGTCGTTCGTTTCAAGGTGGCGATGATCCAGTGACCATTTATGGACCTCATGGAATTAAAAACTACGTTCAGACTAGTTTGCAAGTGACTCAGACTAAGTTAGGGTATAGAATAAAATACGTTGAACTAGGTCAGCCTGGCAAAATTTTTGAGGGTAGAAAATTCACGGTTTATGCTGAAAAACTTGATCATCAAGTTCAAAGTTGGGGATTTCGAATTGTTGAACATGACCATCCCGGCGAGTTGCTTGTTAATAAACTTCGTGAAAATAATATTCCAGCAGGACCATTGTATGGCCAACTTAAGCAGGGGAAAACCGTACAGCTTAATGATGGGAGAATCATTAATGGAAGCGACTATATTGGGAAAGCTCAGAAAGGAAGGATTATTACTATTCTGGGAGATACAAGAAAAGTTGATACCATTAATGAATTAGCTCAAGATGCAGATGTTTTAGTACACGAAAGCACTTTTGGAAAGGGTGAAGCTAAATTAGCCCATAACTATTATCACTCTACTAATATTCAGGCTGCTAATACGGCCAAAGAAGCGAACGTGAAGCGGTTACTATTAACCCATATCTCGGCAAGATATACTGCTAAGATGGCACATGAATTACAGAAACAGGCACAACAGATTTTTCCAAATACTAAGGTAGTTAAAGACTTTGATTTTATTGATATTCCCTTTGATAAGGGAGAGGAGAGTACAAAATGAAAAAGCAAATTTCAATGATTCTAAGCATGGTTTTGATTGTAATTGTGGCTATTTTTGTTCTATTGAACATGTCAAGTGCTGAAATTAATTTTGGTTTTACTACGGTTAAAATGCCTTTAATTCTTGTACTCCTACTAACTTTATTAATTGGGGCATTAATTATGTTCCTGTTATCAATGATTAGTTCATTTAAAAATGGATCTCAACGGAAGAAAGAGAACCGTAATTCGCAAAAAGTTATTGACGGATTAAAGGATCAGGTTACTGATCTAAACAAGCAAGTTGATTCACTGCAAATGCAACTTAAGAATTCAATTAGTAAACAAAAAGTTAATCAAGATAATCGCAACGTAGAAGATGTAATTAATAAACAACAAAAAGACGACGAAAAATAGTGAAAAGAGGATCCTTATTTGCTTTCTTCAAAGTATAATTGGAAGTTAAAACAAAATAATATTAATGGCGATGCTGTTAATCAGTTAGCAAGTGAATTGGGTCTGGAACCATTGGTCGTTAAGTTGATGTTTGAACGTGGCTATGATGATGCTGATAAAATTAAGCACTACTTAAATCCTGATACATCCGATTTAAACGATCCATTTTTAATGCATGATATGCAAAAAGCGGTTGATCGAATTGACGCTGCGATTGAAAAGGGCGAACAAATTACTGTTTATGGCGATTACGATGCCGATGGCCTGACTAGTACGTCTATTCTTTATGAGACATTGGTAGAGATGGGAGCAGATGTGCGGTACTACATTCCCAATCGTTTTAAAGATGGCTATGGTCCAAATATTAAAGCCTTTCAAAAAATAATTGATAGTGGAACTTCTTTGATTGTAACGGTTGATAATGGAGTTGCTGGTTTTGATGCGATTGAAGAGGCCAACAAATTAGGCTGCGACGTAATTATTACGGATCATCATGAATTACCTCAAAAGTTGCCAAATGCATATGCCATTGTGCATGCTCAATTAGGGGAGCACACTTATCCCTTTCAGTACTTATCTGGTGCAGGGGTTGCCTTTAAGCTTGCTACGGCACTGATGGATGAGATCCCGCAAGATAAGCTAGATCTAGCTGCGATTGGAACCGTGGCTGATTTAGTGTCCCTTACAGGAGAGAATCGAGCACTTGTTCAGTTTGGCTTAAATGTGATTCATTTAACGGTTCGACCAGGATTAAAAGCATTAATTAAAAGAGCTGGAATTGATTTAGATCAAGTTGATGAACAAGACATTGGTTTTAATATTGCTCCACGACTAAATGCTCTTGGGAGAATGGGCGATGCTAATATGGGCGTTGACTTGTTGACAACGGTTGATGATGATCAAGCCAATGAATTAGCCAAGAAAACCGAAAAGAAGAATGATCAACGAAAGTTATTGGTTAGTTCGATTACCGACGAGGCGATTGAACAGGCTAGTTTACCTAAGAATCGTGACCGAGAAACCCTCCTAATTGTAGGCAAAAATTGGCATACCGGTGTGTTAGGAATTGCTGCTAGTCGGGTTAAGGATAAATTTCATAAGCCAACTGTGGTAGTTAGTATTGATGATAAAAATCAGACGGCTAAGGGTTCTGGACGAAGTGTAAAGGGATTTGATCTTTTTAAAGCTTTAGATGGTGAGCGTGATCTAATGGATGCGTTTGGTGGACATGCCATGGCCGTTGGATTGACGGTTCCAGCTGCTAACCTTGATAAGTTGGCTAAGCAGTTTGAACAATCAGCAGCTAACCAACAGGTTGATTTGACACAGAAGCCAACTCTTAAAATTGATTTTAAAGTTACACCGGATGAGATTGATCAAAAGTTATTTCAACAAATTCAAACTCTCAGTCCATTTGGTACTGATAATGAATGTCCCAGATTCGATGTTGAACCAGTTACGTTAACAAATGTCCAAGCCATTGGTAAATCGCAAGATCACCTTAAATTTCAGTTGGTAGGAGAGCACTCTCGAATTCCTGCCATTGATTTTGGAATGGGAGAGACCGCTTCAGAAGTATCTTTATTATCCGCTAACGTAAATGTTGCTGGGACCTTAAATGAAAATGAATGGAAGGGCCATACTAACATTCAGTTGATGGTTGATGATCTTAAGGTAGATGGAACGGTAGTATTGGATAAAAGGACTACCAGATTAACCAAGTCCATGTTTGCAAATGACGGGACGTATATTTTCTTTAACTCGAAATTATACCAGCAATTAAAAACCTATGTGGGTCCTCATTCTCAAACTCTTCTAGCATCTAGTGTCAACAAAGATATTAGCGATGGAGCTGTTTACATTGTTGATTGTCCTGAGACATTGGATGAATTCAAAAAATTAGTTAATCACCTTAAAAACCCTAAGATTATCCTATATTTATATAAAAAGAATCATATTTTGTCTTTAGGGATGCCAGAACGTTCTCAGTATGCTAAACTATTTAAGTTCGTTGAAACTAATAAAAATGTGAAGATTTCTGATAATATTAGATCTGTGGCCCAACATCTGCAGGTTCCTGCGAATATCCTTGTGTTTATGCTACAGGTTTTTAATGAACTTGGTTTTATTACCATTCAAAACGGGATTTTGAATGGGATCAGTAACCCAGACAAACAGAACTTGTCAACTTCTCCTACCTATCAATTGCGTGAAGAACAGTTAAAGGTGGAGGATGCCCTGTTCAATGTTTCTCCAAGTGATTTGGTTAAAATTGTTAATGGGATTGGGAACTGATAATAAGAAAGGAAGTATTTTTTATGGCTCTTAATTTAAAAGATTATGTAGCAAGTTATCCTAATTTTCCAGAACCAGGAGTGACTTTTCGTGATATTTCGCCGTTACTAGAAGATGGAGAAGCATATCGCCAAGCAACTGACGAGATTGTTAACTATGCTAAGGGGAAAAATGTTGACATGATTGTTGGTCCTGAAGCTCGTGGCTTTATTGTTGGATGTCCGGTTGCATATGAACTTGGGATTGGCTTCGCTCCTGCAAGAAAAAAGGGGAAGTTGCCAGGCAAGACGGTTAAAGCTACATATGGACTAGAATACGGACAGTCATCCCTTTATTTGCATGAAGACGCCATTAAACCGGGGCAACGGGTTTTAGTGACTGATGACTTGTTAGCTACTGGTGGAACCATTGAAGCAACCATTGAATTAGTGAAAGATCTTGGTGGAATTGTGGTTGGAACGGCCTTTATTGTTGAGTTAATGGACCTAAAGGGTCGCGACAAAATTAAGGATTACGATATTCTGAGTCTCATTAAATACAATTAAATTAAGGGCACTACTCGTGTTGATTGTTGTACTTTTTACGATTATACTTGAGTAGTGTTAATTATGGCGAGTTGGCAGAGTGGTAATGCACCGGACTCGAAATCCGGCGAACCGGTTTATAGCCGGCGCGCAGGTTCAAATCCTGTACTCGCCTTATATAGACAATTCGTTATCAAGGTGTTAGTTGGTAATGTAGATGTTTGGTCTTGCTGTCTTAAATAGGCAGTAGGACTTTTTATTTTGTTAGATGATTGATCAATTATTTTGTCACATAAAATGGTATTCTTATGTAAATAAGATAAAGAAGTGATAGATCATGACTAATACTTTATGGACCCCATCAATGTCACAATATTATAAGCTGTTAAATCAAATTTCACATGTTTATGGTATAAGTGAGTTTCATTGTAACAACAGTAATTTATTAATTTGTGTAAAGCCATCGTCTAAACAAGAGGGTTTGGATGATGTGGTTCTTAGAGATCATGAAGAAAATAGCAGTTTAAGTTCTGAATCAAGCACCGTTACTAAGCGATTAAAATTTACACCAAAAACCGATGCCGAAAGACAAGCGATAGCTTTTCGTAAGGGAATGGGCACGCCGAATGTGGATATGGCATATAATGTCACTACAAAAGACGTTGACTTAGGCAATGTGATTTTACAATTGAGCCAATTTTTCAAGCGACCCACTGTCAAGAAACCATGCTTTATTTACTATCATGGTGGTGATTTTGTTGGAAATGGTCCCGCGGTATCGCGTAATTTTTGTCGTAAATTAGCAGAATTAATCGGTGGTACGGTTATTAATGTTGACTATCGTTTAGCTCCTGAAGTAAATGCTGATGATTTATTGGCAGATTGCTGGCAAGGGTTGAAATTTGCTCATGATAATGCGAAAAAGCTTGGAATCGATCTTAACCATTTATATGTTGCTGGTGATAGTGCTGGTGGAAATATTGCAATTGAGATGGCTTACCTAGATTTACAGAAGGACACCCATTTAGTTAAAGGAATAGTTCCAATTTATCCGATGGTGCAAAATGACTTGGCACCTAGTTATCAAAATTTGTCAGATTTACCAAAGTCACAACAGAAATTAATTAATGATATGGACAGTGGGAATATTCAAGCTTTGGGTTATTTGGGAGGGGTTTATTCTGAACCACATTCGATGAGTGAAACATTAATTTCACCAATTAACATGGCTACTAGTGAATTAAAACAAATGCCACGTACGTTAATTGTTACTGCCGAATATGATTGCTTGAAAAGCCAAGATGACGAATTTGCTAATAAACTAGCAGTTTTTCATAACGATGTTCAATTGATACGTTACGAAGGTATGATGCATGGATTTTTAGATAAATTCGGCATTGTGCCACAATCCGAGGATGTTTGTAGGCAAATGAGCGCCTGGACATTTGAAAATGAGTGATCGGATTGCTTCATTTCATTAAATAAAAAGAGGGAATTCCATTCAATGGAATTCCCTTTTAATTAAATATTTTTATAGTTCCGATTGCATGCGAATTGCTTTCCCAATAATTTTTCCCGGATTATCTTTGTTCAAGATAATTGGTGGATATTGCTTGTTATCTGGAATTAAGACAGTCTGATCTTTTTGGGTACTAATCCGTTTAAGGGTGGCATCCTCATCGTCATTTAGTAAGACGGCTGCAATGTCTCCATTTTCAACTTCTGGTTGGTAATGGATTAGGACGTAAGCACCATTTTTAATGGTAGGATCCATTGAATCGCCGTCACATTTAAGCCAAAAATTATCCCCACTTGGAAGATCGTTTTTTAGGGTAGGAAAGTATCCTGTGACGTTTTGTTCCGCAAAAATAGGTTTCCCACAAGCAATACTACCAAGAATAGGAAGATCAACAGCTTCATTAACTTTTGATTTGTCTTTATTATCATTTGGGTAGTTCAGTTTATCAGTGTTCCCCAATAGATAGTCAATTGAAACCCCAAGGACCTTAGCCACTTTATCTAAACTCTTAGTGCTCGGTGTTTTCTTGTTCCATGTATAAATATTGTTGATCCCGATTCCGGCTTTCTGTGCCACTAGCTGAAGTGACCATCCCCGCATTCTCGCAAGGCGCTTAATTCGTTCAATTGTTGTCAAAATTGTTTCTCCTTTGTACTGAAATGGTTGGTCCAAGCGTAGACTGACGATTTTAGTTGGTCTACGTTTTTTATTTTAAATTGAGTACTGCTAATTAATTAATTTACAAGTGGTTCAATACAATTGTGTACAAATAATTTGTTAAATATGGGTCATTTTATGGTACGGAAGGGTGATTGCGTGGTAATATAAAAATGTTCACAGAGAACGACAATTTTAAATATTGAAGGAGGAAGCAGATATGAAAGTAGCTGTAATTGGATCATCACATGGTGGATTCGAAGCTGTTAGAGGAGTTTTAAAAGATTTCCCTGATGCTGACATCGAATGGTATGAAAAGGGAGATTTCGTATCATTTCTATCTTGTGGAATTGAATTATATCTTCAAAACGTTGTTAAGAACGTTAACTCTGTAAGTTATGCAACTCCAGAGGGAATGGAAAAACTAGGTGTAAATGTTCACATTAACACTGAAATTACTGATGTTGATTCAGAAGCCCATACATTAACTGCTTTAAACGTCAATGATGGTAAAGAAAGCACTGAAAAATACGACAAATTAATTTTGAGTGTTGGTGCTAACCCATTCCAACTTCCAGTTCCTGGTAAGGAATTAGGTAACATTTACGCAATGCGTGGACGTGATTGGGCCATCAAGTTGAAGGAAGCTGAAGTAACTCCTGGAATCAATAACGTTACGGTTGTTGGTTGTGGATACATTGGGATTGAAGCAGCTGAATCGTTTGCCAAAGCCGGTAAGAACGTTACTTTAGTTGATACTGGTAAATCCATTCTTCCTACTTATCTGGATCCTGAATTCACTAAGATCTTGGAAGCTGAATTTAAGAAACATGGTGTTAAATTAGCACTTAACCAAAGTGTTAAAGAATATGTTGGTGACGATGACGAAAACGTTTCATCAGTTATTTCAACTAATGGCGATCAGTGGGATGCTGATTTGATTATTGAAACAGCTGGAATTCGTCCTGCTACCGATTGGCTTAAAGGAAAAGTTGATCTTAATGAAAAGGGTATGATCAAGACTGATGAATACCAACGTACCAATCAGCCTGATATCTTCGCCATTGGTGATTCAACCGAAGTTACCTTTGCACCTACTGGCAAGAAGCAAATCATTGCCTTAGCTACTAACGCTAGACGTCAAGGACGTTCAGCTGCCATGAACCTTAATGATGAGAAACGAAAGACTACTGAAGTTTCTGGTTCATCAGGATTGCATGTTTTTGACTACAAGTTTGCTTCAACTGGTTTTAAGGACGTTACTGCTGAAAAAGCTGGCGTTGACGTCGAATCAGTCTTTGTCGTTGATACTGCCGTTCCTCCATTTGTCCACGATGATAAGTTGAACGCTGAAGTATACTTCAAGTTGACCTTTGATCCTAAGACTCGTGAAGTTGAAGGTGCTCAAATTATGTCAAAACGTGATGTAACAGCTAACATCAATACTATTTCATTAGCAATTCAACAACACATGACTGTTGATGACTTAGCATATGCTGACTTCTTCTTCCAACCTAGTTTTGATCGTCCATGGAACATCATGAACATTGCAGCTCAAAAAGCTCAAGATAAACTAGATCACAAATAAAATCAAAAAAGGCCTGTTGACTAGTCAACAGGCCTTTTTTTACATACTTTTTGTAACTAAAATATCTCCATTTGATAATTTAAACGTTTGGTCAAATCCATTTAAGTAAATCGTGGTTCCACGTTCGGGAAAATCCTCACTTGTACCGGGAAGAAATTTGATCTCAAGTGAATGTCCGTCAGGAGCTAGATTTTCTAAAGTAGTTAATTCCATGACGTATTGGTTGTTATGGTCCACTTTAATGGTTTTGGTTTCTGATTTTCCAGGTGCTGGAAATGTGACTGTAATTCGTTTCATGTTATCCCTTCTTTCTTAGTTATTATACTCCCAATTAATTTTAATTCGTTAGCAGTGTACTTACACCAGAAGTGCTAGTATATAAGGTAAATCTTAAAGAAAATGGTGTGATAATAATGAAATTCTATACTTCTGATAATGTTGAACTGGATTATGATGACGAGGGAGAAAAAGATGCTCAACCTGTAATGATTTTGACGGGAATTGGGGGTTATAAAGAGATTTGGACGCTTACCGTACAAAAGTTAGTGCAAAACGGTTTTAGAGTGGTTAATGTTGATGCTAGAAATCAGGGCATGTCTGAACGAACTAGTAAAGATGAGAGGATGTCTCGTCATGCCATGGACTTATATGAAATCAAGCAGGCACTAAATTTGAAACGTCCTATCTTGTTAGGCAATTCGATGGGAGCAGCTACAATGTTTGCGTATGTTTCCTTATTCACTGATAAGGGAATCAAAGCCATCGTTGACGTTGACCAGAGTCCTAAAATGATTGCAGATCAGTCATGGCCATATGGATTTAAAGCCTTGGATTGGAGCAATTTTCCTGAATTTTTAAAACAACCATTTGGGCGATCGACATATAATAAAATTAACGACGATTTGTATAACAAGATTCAAGCCTTAAAGCAAGAATATCCATATGATGCAGATTTAAACTATCCGTTACTGGTTGATCATGCGTTTCAGGACTGGCGTGATGTTTTAAATGATTTGACGGTTCCTTTAATGATTATTGCTGGACGAAAGTCACCATTTTTTGACTATCATTTTGCAAAAGTTGCGGCTGCAATGGCAAAAAATGGTCATTATCAAATTGTCGATGATGCCGGTCATATTATCATGGCTGAACAACCAGCAGTTTTTAACAAAATCTTGCTAGACTTTGTGAAAAAAATTTAAGAAATCACAATGGCAATAAATATCATTGTGTGAATTATTAGATTTAATCTTTTGATAGTGGTCTCACATTGGTAAGATCGCTATTTATTTTTGCTTGTTAACGGACGTTATATGGGTTGACTTTGCGCATTTTAGTTAATATAATCACAATGTAAGTAGATGCGGTCACCGTCGTCTACGTGAAAATAAAAACAAATGGAGGGGTTTACGTGGCTGATAATATTTATTCCATTCATTCCAAGCACACTGGAATGCTCGAGATGGAATCAGAGTTTCCCGTAAAGAACCGTGAAGAACTTAGCGAAGCTTATACACCAGGTGTTGCTGAGATTTCCAAGGCGATTGAAAAGGATCCTAGTTTAAAGGATAAGTACACAATGAGTGGAAAATTGCTTGCTGTTGTTACTGATGGGTCAGCAGTGCTGGGCTTAGGTAACATTGGACCTGCTGCTGGTTTACCGGTTGTGGAAGGCAAAGCATTATTGTACAAAGATTTGGCAAGTGTCAATGCGCTTCCCGTTGCTATTGAACAGGAAGATGCAAGTAAAATGGCTGCTCATATTAAAAGCATTCAGGATACTTTTGCTGGAATTCATCTGGAAGACATCGCTGCTCCAAAGTGTTTTGAACTAGAAGATATTTTGAGTAAAAACTTAGACATTCCTGTCTATCACGATGATCAGGAAGGAACTGCGATTGTGGTATTAGCTGGTCTAATTAATGCAGCTAAAGTTGTTGGTAAGAAGCTCAAGGACTTAAAAATCGTGATTAACGGTGTTGGAGCGTCTGGCGTTGCAACTGCTACATTACTTGAGCATGTTGGAATTAAAGACATTACCCTAGTTGATATTGATGGAGTAGTTAAACCTGATAGTCAAAATTACAACTCTTATCAAACTGGACTTGCCAAAGCTTTAAACGGCAAAGAAGGCCAAACATTAGATGATGTAATTGACGGACAAGATGTCTTTATCGGCTTATCTGATGCAAACGTTTTAAGCACCAGTCAGGTTAAGAGAATGGCAAATAATCCAATTATTTTTGCTCTGGCTAATCCAGTTCCAGAAATCATTCCTGAAGATGCTAAAGCTGGTGGAGCAAAAGTTGTGGCTACTGGATCAAGTAAATATCCTAATCAAGTTAATAACATCTTAGTTTTCCCAGGCTTATTCAAGGGACTTTTAAAGAGCGGAATCAAAAGGGTTACATACCAAATTGAGGAAGTCGTTGCCGACGCTTTAGCCAGCATGATTCCCGATCCTACTCCGGATAAAATTGTTCCTGGTGTTTTTGATGAAAACGTTGTTAAAACGGTTACGGATTCCATTATGAAATATAGTGAAAAGGGATAAGAGGTGCAATTATGGCAATATTTATCACGTCAATTCAAAGTGTGTTAGCGATTGTAATTATGATTGCCGTCGGTTACATCACACAAGGACTTGGATGGTTTAAAGAATCATTTTCTGGCTCAATTTCAAAAATTATTATGAAAGTAGCTTTACCATGTTCCATCTTTGTGGCCATGTTGAAGTATTTTCATCCTGAACAACTGGCTAATCTCTCAACGGGATTAATTTACGTTGTTTTAGCAATTCTTTTGGGATACGTCGTTTCATGGATTGAAGTTAAGTTATTTAGAGTTAAAAAAGGCCGAAGAGGTCTTATGATGACTGGTATTAACGGTGCTAATACTGTTTTCATCGGGATGCCATTAAACATTGCCTTGTTTGGTGAAATCTCAGTACCTTACTTACTGGTTTACTACATTGTTAACACGATCATCATTTGGACCCTGGGTGTTTGGGTAATTGCTGCCGATGATCCAACTGCTAAGGATGGCTCAAAGGCTAAGTTTGATTGGCATCATTTGATTCCAGCTCCATTATGGGGATTTATTGTTGCCATTCCATTTTTGTACATCCCATGGCTTCAAGAACACCTATTAGTTAACTTTGTTCAGACGACCTTAACTGACCTAGGTGCACTTGTTACGCCGTTGGCTTTAATATATATTGGTATTATGCTTAGATCATTTGGTCTCAAGAACATGCATTTTGATAAGGATGTTATTTTGACCCTGGTTGGTCGTTTCGTTATTTCGCCATTGATCATGGCGGCAATCATTTTCGTTGGATTCAAAGTTGGAGTATCAATGGTACCAACTTTCTCCAAGACTTTGATTGTACAAGCGGCAACTCCATCACTTGCAGTTCTTCCAATTTTGGCTCAAACTTATCATGGTGATGTTAAATTTGCGACAAACATTGTTGTTTCTACCTCAGTTCTCTTTATCATCGTAATTCCAATTATTATGTTAATCATGGGTTAGTAATAACGTAGGAGAATATTAAGTAATGGATATTGTAACTAGAGAAATTAATTTAGACGTTCCAGACCAATTTGAACAGTGGAAAACCTTTCTGGAATTACTTGGAATTGCTAATTTTTCTGGTGATGAAATTGATCCGTTAGATTACACCATTGGGCTTTTTGACGGGGACCAATTAGTGGGTACTGGTTCATATTCTGGTAACATCTTGAAATACATTGGGGTCAGTCATCAGCACTCAGAAGATGGCGTTTACTTTAATAAAGTTGTTTCCAACCTTCTGACGAATCTTGGCCAGCATGGAGTATTTCATGTTTTTGTGTTTACGAAGCCAATGTATGCTAAAAGTTTTGAACACGTCGGATTTAAAGAGTTAGTTCAAAGTGATGATGCTGCCTTTCTAGAAACCGGCGATTATAGTATTACCGACTATCTTGAAAGTTTGCCTAAGGTAAATAAATCTGAAAATAATGCTGGAATTGTCATGAATGCTAATCCGTTTACTGACGGACATCGCTATCTGATTGAGCAAGCGTCACAAGCTAGTGATAATGTTTATGTATTTGTTGTAAGCACTGATAAGTCGTTATTTACGTCTAGCGAACGGCTGAATCTTGTTAAGGCAGGAGTCTCAGACTTAAAAAATGTAATGGTGGTTCCTGGTGGTGATTACCTGGTAAGTTATGCAACTTTTCCTTCATATTTCTTGAAGGCGCAGGCTGATAAGGTACGGTACCAAACAACTATTGATGCTTTAATATTTAAAGATTGGATTGCTAAGCATCTCGGGATTAACGTTCGTTTTCTTGGCACAGAACCCAACTCAAAGACAACGGCGATTTATAATCAGATTTTAGAAAAGATTTTGCCGCCACAGGTAGAAGTTAAAGTTATTAAACGTGATCAAAATGATGGCAAAGTAATTTCTGCTCGGACGGTTCGTCAAGCAATTAAAGATAATCAAATTTCATCAATTAAGAACATTGTTCCAAAAACAACTTATCAATTTATTGTGGATCACAAGGACGATCTGCAAGAAAGAATTAAGAAGGGAATGAAGATTAGTGGGAATTAATAAAACTGCAATGGATGGAACCTTAGAATCTTCTGACATTCAAATTACGGTTAGTAAGGGTACTGATGGTGTCCAAATTAGCCTTGAGTCAGATGTTAAGAAACGTTTTGGTGATGACATCATTGCTACCATTAAAGAAGTTGTCAAGAAGTTTGGATTAGACAACGTTAATATTAAAGCGGTTGATCAAGGAGCACTTGATTGTGTAATCAGAGCGAGAACAATTACTGCAATTCAACGTGCAATGGATGACAGTGAGCAACCAGCATGGGAGGCACTATAATGGCTGAAAATGGTGAACGACTTAGAAGAACGATGATGTTTGTTCCGGGTAATAATCCTGGCATGATTAAAGATGCCGGAATTTATGGTGCCGATTCCATCATGTTCGATCTTGAAGATTCAGTTTCTTTAGCAGAAAAAGATTCAGCAAGAAACTTAGTTTATGAAGCTTTAAAGTCAATTGATTATGGTGATGCTGAATTAGTGGTTCGAACTAACGGACTTGATACTGATTTCTTTGAAGCCGACGTTAAGATGATGGTTAAAGCTGGAATCGACGTTATTAGAATTCCTAAAACTGAAAGTGCCGCTATGGTTGAAGAAATGGAAAGCCTAGTTGCTGATGCAGAAAAGGAATTTGGAATTCCAGTTGGAACCACTCATTTGATGGCTGCCATTGAAAGTGCGGAAGGTGTTATGAACGTGCTTGAGATTGCTAAGGCTTCTGACAGAATGATTGGAATTGCTTTATCAGCTGAAGATTATACAACTGATTTAAAGACCCATCGCTATCCTAATGGCCTCGAACTTCGTTTTGCGCGAAACATGATTTTAAACGCTGCTCGTGCTGCAGGGATTGCCGCATTCGATACGGTTTATACTGATGTTGATAATGTAAAGGGATTCTTAGCAGAAACCGAATATATTCATGAACTTGGATATGACGGAAAATCAGTTATTAATCCTCGTCAAATTCCGCTGGTTAACCAAGTTTATGCTCCAAGTGAAGATGAAATTAAGAACGCTGAAAACGTACTTGCTGCGATTGAAAAAGCTAGAAAAGCTGGTTCAGGAGTTATCTCAATGAACGGACAAATGGTTGATAGACCAGTTGCACTCAGAGCTGAGAGAGTTATGAAACTTGCCAAAGCTTCTGGATTGATTGATAAGGAGGGTCATTACATTGGAAAATAAATTAGGTCGTAATTTACCCGATAAATTAATGAATGAACTGCATTTTAAACCATTTGAAACTACCAAAATTGGTAATCCTGTTTTTCAAAGAACCGCACCTAAGGTTCAGGTTCAAAATGGTCATGACAAGCTTAAGGATGACTTAAAACAAGTTGTCAAAAAGAATGTTAAAGATGGGATGACCATTTCATTTCATCACCATTTGCGAAATGGAGATTATATTTTTAATCTCGTAATGAAAGCCATCATGGATCTAGGAATTAAAGACTTAACCCTGGCACCTTCATCACTTACTGGTGTCATGAATGATATGGTAATTAAAGCCATTAAAAATGGAACGGTCACAAATATTACGACTTCAGGGATGCGTGGCTCACTAGGTGATGAAGTATCTCACGGAATTCTTAAGAATCCCGTTATCTTCAGGTCACACGGTGGTCGTGCCCGTGCCATTGAAAATGGTGACATTAAAATTGACGTTGCCTTTTTAGGAGTGCCTAACTCAGATCGTTGTGGAAATGCCAACGGAATGGAAGGTCCAGCTGCCTTTGGCTCACTAGGATATGCCTTGATGGATGCTGCTTATGCTAATAAGGTTGTCTTATTAACCGATAACGTAGTTGATTATCCTAATACTCCCGCTTCAATTCGTCAGACTCAGGTTGACGATGTCGTAAAAGTTGATCAAGTTGGTGATCCAAACAAAATTGGTTCAGGTGCAACTCGTTTTACGAAGGATCCGAAAGATTTGACCATCGCTCGAGCCGTTAACCAAGTAATTGTTAACTCTCAATACTTTAAAGATGGGTTTTCATTTCAAACTGGTTCCGGTGGAGCAGCGCTTGCGGTTACTCGTTACCTTCGACAGGCCATGCTTGATAATCACCTTCATGCTTCATTTGGTTTAGGTGGAATAACCAAGCCCATGGTTGATTTACTTGAAGAAGGCCTGGTTGATAAGTTGATGGATGTCCAAGACTTTGATAAGGCTGCGGCCGATTCAATGAAGAATAACAAGAATCAACAAGAGATTGATGCTTCATGGTATGCTGACCCAGATAACAAGGGTTCAATGGTGGCCCAGTTAGACATTGCGGTCTTAAGTGCTCTTGAAATCGATACTGATTTCAATGTCAATGTTTTAACTGGTTCTGATGGAGTTATTAGAGGAGCAGTTGGTGGACATCAAGATGCAGCCACTGCTAAGATGACAATTATCTGTGCTCCATTGGTTCGTGGAAGAATCCCAACGGTGGTTGATCATATCAACACTGCCGTTACTCCCGGCCAATCAATTGATGTTTTAGTAACTGAATTTGGAATCGCAATTAATCCAAATCGGCCTGATTTGATTAAGCAATTTCAAGATGTTCCAAGTCTTCACGTTTACACGATTGAAGAATTGGCTAAGAAAGCTGAAAGCATTGTTGGTAAGGAAGAACCACTTCAATATACTGATAAAACGGTTGGTCTGGTTGAATATCGTGATGGTACTATCATTGATTCAATCCGCCAGGTTAAAGATTAAGTTAAATTCGGTGCTATCTGTTGGAAAATGGGTAGAACCGTTTTTTTGAGGAGTAAGTTAATTTGGAAGACAACATTTTTTTGAACGGAGAACCGCTGGGGATCCCTGAGGTACTTGCTAATAAGGATAAGCGGGCTCATTTACAGATCCAATTAGAAAAAAAGTATCCTGAAGCCACCATTGTTTCAATCAAGTTAAACATCCCTGGTCCCATTAAAAACAATCAAATGATTAATCACTTATTTGATGTTGGATATCGGCGACTTTTAAGGACTCAGTTGTACAATATTAAAATTATCGATAAAATGGGATGGAACACTAATACGGGAAAAGAAGAATTTTTGGTAATGAACAAAAATGGAAGTGCTTTGAAAAAGTTGGCAATTCAATTTGAAGATCATGATCGGTTGGGAAGATTGTTTGATGTGGACGTAATGGACGCCCATCATTCTCATTATTCAAGAACTGATCTTGATATGGCTCCCAGGAAGTGTCTGATTTGTCATCATAACGCTAAAGAATGTGCCAGAAATCGAACCCATTCCGTGGAAGATCTTCAAAAAAAGATCAGCGAGATATATTTTAAGGACGCAAAAAATGAATGATGGTGTGTTGGGACTCCCAATTGTACATGACGAGAAAGTGACGGTTGTAAATGATGCCATTGAATCAATGTTGTATGAAGTGGTTACTAATCCGAAGCCGGGATTAGTTGATCCAGTCTCTCATCATTCTCATCCAGACATGGATGTTTTTACTTTTATTGATAGCACCGTTACCATGAGACCGTACTTTGAAATGGCATTTAAGCGGGGACAGACTTTCGTTGATAATGATTTAAGACAATTACTTGGGTTGATTCGACCTGATGGAATGGACGCAGAAAAAACGATGTTCCGCGTTACTGATGGTGTCAATACACATAAAGGTGCAATCTTTGTGATGGGCATTATGTCAGCGGCTCTGGGATATCTTTCGCAAACAAAGAAGCATTCACTAGGGGATCTTATTAGAACCGAAAAGAAGATGACGGGTGGACTGATTCACTCCGACTTTGCCGATGTGAAAAGCAAATCGAGTAAAGAATTAACCGCAGGAGAACGTCAATTTTTAAAGTATGGTAAAACTGGCATTCGTGGGGAAGCCGAAGAGGGCTTTCCCACTGTAATTAATGATGGAATGCCAACACTTCTTAACTCTAAGGGAGACAAGAATGAAATCATTTTAACGACTTTGCTAAACATTGTTGCCCATAGTGAGGACAGCAATTTAATTAAGCGAGCTGGTTCTCCTAAGATTGTTGACCTGGTTCATCAGGACGTTAACTTGATTTTGGGTGATAGCGATCTTTCGGACCCAAAAGCCAAAGAGAAGCTTAAAAAAATGTGTCAAGAGTTTGACGATCAGAATTTAAGCTTAGGTGGATCGGCAGATTTGTTAATCTTGACCATCTTTTTGGGGAAGATAACCGGTAATTTTTAATTATAAGTGTCGTTGATTAAATTAAATTTAAATGGAGTGGTCAAAATGAAAGTTGGAATTGATAAGATTGGTTTTTATACTCCCGGTTATTATATTGATATGGTAGATTTGGCCAATGCTCGTAATGAAGATCCGAATAAATATTTAATTGGAATTGGACAAACCCAACAGGCTGTGATTCCTCCCACTCAAGACTCTGTGACTTTAGCTGCTAACGCGGCGGCACAGATCATCGATCAGGAAAATAAAGATAAAATTGATCTAATTATTTTTGGTTCCGAGAGTGGGATCGATAATTCTAAGTCAGGAGCAATCTACATTCAAAATCTGCTGGGATTAAGCGCACACGCTCGGGCATTTGAAATTAAGCAGGCTTGTTATGGGGCTACTGCCGGACTTCAGATGGCAAAGGACTATGTTCATTTACACCCAGGGAAACAAGCGTTAGTGATTGGATCAGATATTGCTCGATATGGGATTAAAACGGCTGGTGAGGTTACACAAGGTGGGGGAGCAGTGGCAATGACGATTGCTTCTAATCCGGATGTAATGGCTTTAAGTGATGATAGTAGCGTTTATTCTCAAGATATCATGGATTTTTGGCGTCCAGTTGGTAAAACAGAAGCGCTTGTTGATGGACATTATTCAAATGATATTTATGAGAAGTTCTTTAATGAAACAATTCATGATTATTTAAAGCATCATGATCTGTCCTTTGATGATTTAAAAGCAATTGTTTTTCACTTGCCATACACTAAGATGGGTTTGAAAGGACTTCGTCAGATCCTACCCGAAGTTACGGTTGAAAAGCAAAAATCATTGCTAGATGAATTTGAGGCAAGCCGGATTTATAGTAAGCGAGTTGGAAACTTATACACTGGGTCGCTCTATCTGAGTTTACTTTCACTCTTAGACAATTCATCAGATTTAAAAGTTGGGGATCAAATTGGTGTATTTAGTTACGGCTCTGGAGCTCAAGGAGAGTTTTATACCGGAATTCTCCAAGATCATTTTAGAAATCCCAAGCGAAAAACTTTGATAAACAAAATGCTAGATAGCAGAGAAAAATTGTCCATCAAGGAATATGAAACGGTGTTTAATAGTTTGCCAAGCATAACCGCTAATGATTATGAATTAAGTATTGATGACGATCATGCTCAATTTGTTTTTGGTGGGGTTAAGTCCAACAAACGTCAGTATTTGAAGCAAGAAAAAACCCATTCACATTAATGTGAATGGGTTTATTTAATTCCGATTCGGTATAATCCGACGACTTTACCTAAGATTGTGACATTTTTTAGGATGATTGGTGCCATTTCATCGTTCTCAGGCTGAAGTCGGAAATGATCACTTTCTTTAAAGAATCGCTTACAGGTCGCTTCATTATCTTCATTCATAGCAATTACAATATCACCGTTTTCAGCAATATTTTGACGTTTGACAATGACTTGATCACCATCAAGGATGCCAATATTAATCATACTGGTTCCGCTAATTGTCAGCATGAATAATGAATCTGAACTGCGTTGAAGCTCGGAAGGAATCGGAAAGTAGTCTGTGGCATCCTGGACTGCCAAGATTGGTTCACCAGCAGCTACGGTCCCGAGTAGGGGCATCTCATCTGGTTCTGCCTGTTGGGAAACGCCTAAGTAGTTCATTCCCTCAGAAGTTACTTCAAGTGCCCGTGGCTTGGTAGGATCCTTAATAAGGTAACCCTTCTTTTCTAATCGGGCTAGATGTCCATGAACCGTTGACGTTGATGAGAGGCCGACTTGTTCTCCAATTTCGCGAACGGTTGGTGGATATCCTTGATCGCGGACTTGTTTCCAAATGTACTCTAGGATATCGTGTTGTTTTGTTTGTGATGCTTGTGACATAAGGCACCTCGGAGTCTTTTCGTAGTTTTTTTAGTCAAAATAAGCATACCATAAAAAAGCCGCTTTGCAAACGTTTGTTCGTGTACAAATCCTTGTTTTCACGCTTTATTTCATGATATTATAATTGTAAGTGAAAGGAGCGATTAAGATGACTGAAGACAAAGAATTAGAGAAACTTATTCCAAGAATTAACGAATTATCCAAAAAGTCAAAGCAAGAAGGCTTATCTGAAGACGAAAAAGAAGAACAAAATAAACTTAGAAAAGAATATTTAGAGCGTTTTAAAGCTAATTTTAAGAGTCAGATTGAGATGACTAAAGTCTACGATAAAAAGGGAAATGAAATTACCTCAGATAAGGTGAAGGATTCACAACGTAAGAAAAATCTAAGAGACGATTAATTCGAATCTTTTCAAAGCACAGTTAATTGTGTAAAATAACATTGAAAGGTTCGAAGGGAGGTCCACGATTTGTCTACATGGATTTGGATATTAATAGTAATCTTGGCTTTACTAGCTGGTGCCTTGATTGGTTTCTTTGGTGCTCGTAAGTACATGGAAAAGTATTTGAAGGACAATCCTCCAATCAACCAGGATCAACTTAAAGCAATGATGCTTCAGATGGGTCAGAAGCCATCACAAAAGAAGCTTAACCAAATGATGAATGCTATGAAACATCATCAAAACTAAAAAAACGTCGAATTATTTCGACGTTTTTTTATTATGCGGTTTTGACTCATCGACATAAACGTAATTAGGATTGACTTCATTATCAAGTTGATCAAAAGCCGTCTGCATTTGTTTTTCAACTAACTTCTGATTATTGTTATCCAATTTTTCAGCTTTACTGATGTAAATGGGATTGCCAAAGTTAATGGAGACTTTTTGACGTTTAAAAACTTCTTTTAAAGTAAGCGGTCCTTGATAGACAACGGGGACAAGTGGAACTCCGGCTAATTGAGCAATTAAGGCCGCCCCTCCTTTAAGTTTCTTTGAATGTCTGGTTCCTGATGGGAACATCATTAACGATAAATTAGTTTTTCTCAAAGCTTTTACCGGAATCTTGATTGCTGAGATACCTGGATTAGCCCGATCGACTGAAAAAACATTAACGTGGCGTAAAAACCAACCTAACATGGGATTTTTAAATAATTCTTTTTTGGCCATAAAGCACAACTGTTTTGGACGAATGACGGTGGCAATGAGAATCATATCGAACCAGCTTCGGTGAGGTGCGATTAAGACGTAGTTACCCTTTGGTAGCCGATTCTTGTGCATCACGTTCATTGGTCCGTTAACGATTCTTAATAGGAATTGTCCAACCGTAAATAAAAATGAGTACCACAAAAGATTTCTAGCTCCTTTTTTAAGATGTATAATTTAATAGTATATTATTGATGGTGAAACTGACAAGCTAAATTTAAGAAATGAGTGGTGGCAGTGGTGAAATTAAAGGGCGATGAACGGATTGATCAGTTATATAGTCAAGACATCAAAATTATTCAAAGTCCTAGCGTTTTTTCCTTTTCTTTAGATGCTGTAATGCTGGCAAATTTTGCTGAACCGAAGATAAGTAAGAACAGTCTCCTAGTGGATTTGTGTGCTGGAAATGGAGCGGTGGGGCTTTTTTTAAGTCATAAGACTCATGGCAAAATTGCAGAGGTAGAGATTCAACCGAAGCTAAGTGATATGGCTAATCGAAGTGTACTGCTTAATGGATTGGAAGACCAAGTGACCGTTTATAACGATGATTTAAGTCAGGCATCCCAAATCTTTGGGAAAGATTCGGTGGATGTGGTGACCGTTAACCCGCCATACTTTTCAAATCTTTCTACCAGTAAAAAGAATCCCAACGAGTACCTAGCCATTGCAAGACATGAAATTAAAACTGATCTTAGGAGTGTCATCCAAACCAGTAGTGATCTTTTAAAGACGGGTGGGAAACTATACATGGTTTATCGCCCTGATCGACTTCATGAATTAATGAACGTAATGACGCATTTTAGACTGGCCATTAAGCGTATCCAATTTATTTATCCTAAGGTTGACCGAAAATCGAATATGATGCTGGTTTCGGCCATTAAAGATGGAAAAGAAACTGGTCTTAACATTGATTATCCGATCACTGTATATCAGAATGGTGAATACTCGAAAGAAGTTAAGAAGATGTTATATGGTGAATAAAAATTATTATATGTATGTTTTGCTTTGTAGTGATGGAACTTTTTATGGTGGTTTTACCAATAATGTATATCGGAGACTAGCTGTGCATCAGGCAGGTAAGGGTGCCAAGTATACTAAGACGAGGCGACCATTAAAGTTACTGTATTTTGAAGAGTTTGCTGATAAAAGTACGGCTTTAAAGGCTGAATATGCGTTTAAACACCAAAGCAGGAGTAAGAAAGAAACTTTTTTAATTAATCATGGAATTAGTCCATCTCTTTGGGGGAATTAATGGTTGGGTGTTATAATTATATTGAATATAAAAGGAGGACTAAGTTATGAAAATCATTGCATATGGAATTAGAGACGATGAAAGACCATACTTAGAACAATGGGACAAGGCTCATCCAGACGTTGAAGTAAAGGCTGAACCAAAATTGTTAGATAATGACACTGTTGATGAAGCTAAGGGATTTGATGGTGTGGTTGCATACCAACAAAAACCTTATACTGCTGACATTTTAGATAAGTTAGCTAGTTTTGGAATTAAATCACTTTCACTTCGAAATGTCGGTGTTGATAATGTTGATGCTGATGCCGTTAAACGGGATGGAATTAACGTTACTAATGTTCCAGCATATTCACCAGCTGCAATTGCTGAATTAGCTGTTACAGAAATGATGCGTTTGCTTCGTAACACTAAGAAATTTGAGGATAAAGAGCGTCATGGTAATATGACCTGGGCTCCAGATATTGCCGACGAAATGAATAAGCAAACCGTTGGAGTTTATGCTACTGGACGCATTGGTCGTCAAGTAGTTAAGATTCTTCAAGGTTTTGGTGCTAAAGTAATTGCATATGATCCTTATCCAAATCCAGAATTGAAAAAAGAGGGCATCTACGTTGATACCCCTAAAGAATTGTACGCAAATTCTGACATTATTACCCTTCATGCTCCAGCATTGAAGGAAAATGATCATATGATTAACGATGATTCAATTGCTCAAATGAAAGACGGAATTAAAATTATTAATGCCGCTCGTGGAAGCTTAATTGATACTGATGCTTTAATTCGTGGACTTGACAGTGGTAAGATTTCTGGTGCTGCACTTGATGTTTATGAAGATGAAGTTGGAGTCTTTAACGTTGACTTTGGAAGCTTTGATAAGATTCCAGATGATCGATTGAAGAATTTAATGAAACGCGATAATGTTTTGATTACACCACATATTGCGTTCTACACGAAACCAGCTGTTAAAAACATGGTTCAGATTGCGCTTGATTCAAACGTTCAATTGATTCAAAATGGTAAATCTGATAATTCAGTTGAAGTTAAATAAATAAGAAAAAAGAGCACTTCATTATGAAGTTGATATGAACCCCTTAAGTTGGACAAGAAAATCAACTTAAGGGGTTTTATTATGACGAAATTTAGTTACAAATT